>JANQOE010000018.1 GCA_028279245.1 Alphaproteobacteria bacterium | reverse complement strand
CCTCAGCGAGGTGCATCAGGTCCTGACGCTCAATCGCTTGCGGCACCGCGTACGGCTGCGCGCCGACGGTGGCATCAAGACCGGCCGCGACATCGTCATCGGTGCGATGCTCGGCGCGGAGGAGTACGGCATTGGCACCACCAGCCTGATCGCCATGGGCTGCATCCTGGTGCGGCAGTGCCATTCCAACACCTGTCCGGTCGGCGTCTGTACACAGGATCAGCGGCTGCGCGACAAGTTCGTCGGCACACCGGAGAAAGTCGTCAACCTCTTCACTTTCTTGGCCGAGGAGGTGCGGGAGATCCTCGCCGATCTCGGCATGCGCACCCTGGATGAGGTGGTTGGCCGCACCGACCTGCTGCACCAAGTCAGCCGCGGTAACCCTTACCTGGACGACCTCGACCTGAACCCGATCCTGGTGCGGGCAGATGCGGGCGATTACATCGCCCGTTGCACGGTCGACCGCAACATCGTCCCCGAAACCCTCGACGCGCAGATGATCGAAGATGCGGAACCATTGTTCCGCGACGGCGAGAAGATGCAGCTCGCCTACAACATCCGCAACACCCAGCGGGCGATCGGCGCCAAGATCAGTTCGAAGATCACCCGCCAATTCGGCATGTCTTCCCTGCAACCCGGGCACCTTGCCTTGCGCCTGCGCGGGTCCGCCGGTCAGTCCCTGGGCGCGTTTGCCGTGCAGGGCTTGCGCATCGAAGTGCTAGGCGACGCCAACGACTATTGCGGCAAGGGCCTATCCGGCGGAACGATTGTCGTGCGGCCGCCGACCTCCAGTCCAATCGTCGCTTCGGAAAACACCATCGTCGGCAATGTCGTGTTGTACGGCGCCACCGCGGGCAAGTTTTTCGCGGCGGGTCTCGCCGGCGACCGTTTCTGCGTGCGTAACTCGGGTGCCGCCGCGGTGGTCGAAGGCTGCGGCTCCAACGGTTGCGAGTACATGACCGGCGGTACTGCCGTCATACTCGGCCCGGTGGAGGACAACTTCGGCGCCGGCATGACCGGCGGCATGGCGTTTGTGTACGACCGCGACGACACCTTCCGGAAGCGCGTGAACGGTGACTCGATCACCATTCAACGCGTTGAGGTCGACTACTGGGACGAAGTGCTGCGCGAACTGATCGAAGAACACACCGCGGCGACGAACTCGGCGCAGGGCCGTCACATCCTCGATAACTGGGACCGTTGTCAGCCGCGTTTCTGGCAGATTGTCCCACGCGACATGTTGGACAAGTTGCCCCACCCGGTGCGCCAACCGGAGGCCGAGGTCGTCGGCGCTGCGGAGTAGCTAGTCGGGCCTTGGTGTTTTCTCGCCTGCGGTGATCGGCACATCCACCCGGTACTCCGCTGGCGCCAAGGGACAGACCCACTCCGGCGAATAGGCGCAGGACGGGTTGTAGGCGAAGTTGAAATCGAGGATCAGCCGCCCGTCGCGTACACCGAGATCGGCCCCCTTGATACCATCCAGCAGATAGCGGCCGCCGCCGTATGTGGATATCCCGTTTGTCGTGTCGGCAAATGGCAAGAACACACCGCCACCGTACCCGGTCAGCCAGAACAGCGTCAGCTCCGACCCAAGTTTGGGTTCGAGGCCCACGGTGTGCGCGAACGGCCGGCCGCTCACCGAACCATCCGCGCCCGCCGGCCAGGTGACATCAGCACCGTCCGCCAACTGGTACTCTGCCTCGAAACGCCAAGCCGGATCATACGCGTGGAACGGCAGGGATGCGAACGTACGCTGTCCGCGAACAGGTGACTCGGCGTGTTCGCGAAACAATCCGTCGCGTCTCTCGCGCCAAACCGTCCAAGCCGCCGCCGGTTCTGCCGCGCCACGCACATCCGCATAAATCTCGGCAACTTGGCGGCGCCAATCCGCGAGCGTCAGCGGGTCGCTCACCCTGCACTGCCAAGGCGCTGCGCAAAAGGAACGGGCACGAAGAGACGATTGCGATGCGCGCGCGTGCGTTGTAACTCTCTCGGCCGGTCTATATGCGAACTCTCTATCATTCTTGGCTGTGCCCGTTTTCGCGGAAGGTTCGCGTGACCCTAAGCGAAAAGAAGCTCGATTTCGAATTGGTGCTCGAGAAGTCTTGGGAACGGCGCACGGCGTTCCTGGCTCTGAACCCGGCGGGTGAAGTCCCGGTACTGCAGGGCCCCGACGGCGAAACCCTCTGCGATTCGACCGCCATCACCGAACTGTTGGACGAACAGCACGCCGAACCGTCGTTGTTCGGCAAGGGCCCGCTGGTGCGCGCCGAAACCCGCCGGTTGGTGGCCTGGTTCGATCTTAAGTTCCACCGCGAGGTCACCCGGCATCTCATCGACGAAAAGGTGACAAAGCGCCTGCAGCGCAGTGGTGAGCCCAGCCCCGCCGCGATTCGCGCCGGCTACGCCAACATCCGCCACCACCTCGAATACATCGAATACCTGATGGAACGCCGCAACTGGCTCGCCGGACCCGATTTCTCCATGGCTGACGTCGCCGCCGCCGCCCAGATTTCCTGCAACGACTATTCCGGGGACGTGCCGTGGGAGGACTTCGCCGTCGCGAAGACCTGGTACGCCCGGATCAAGTCGCGGCCCAGCTTCCGCGCTTTGCTGGCGGATCATGTTCCCGGCATACCGCCGCCGAAACACTACGCCGACTTGGACTTCTAGGCGCTAATCGCTGCCGACTTCTAACCGCTGGATGTTGGCTTGGGCGATCCGCCCCGCGTTCGAATCCGGCGCAACGCGCAGGACTTTGAGCCAGTCGGCCCGCGCACCGTCGGAATCCCCGCGCAGCCGCCGCAGTATGCCGCGTTCCAGCAACGCTTCGGGCAAGTCGGGCGCCAGCGCCAGGGCGCGCTCGATATCCTCAAACGCCAGATCCGCTGCGTCGAGCAGTCGATAGGTGGTGGCGCGAAACATCAGCGCGTCGATTTCGTTGGGCGATAGCTCCAGCGCCCGATTCAGATCGTCCAGCGCATCCCAATAGCTCTGCGCTTTGGCCAGGATCTCCCCGCGGTCGATCAGCAGGGCGACACTTTCCGGGTTGGACTGCAACCCCGTGGTCACGGCCGCATAGGCCCGCTGCGGGTCCTCGGCCAACAGCCAGGCGCGCCCCGCCTGGCCCAGCACGTCGGCCACCAGCCCAGCCGGGAAACCTTTCATCTCGTCGGCTAACTCTTCCAGGCGGATCGCCGCCGCCTCATAGTTCTCCAAGCCGACGAGCGCGAGGGCCACGCAGTGGCGTGCCGGGAGGCCGCCATCAAGATCCCGCCAATCAAGCGCCGCCTCGAACGCTACTTCCGGATCATCGTCAATCTGCGCAACGCACTGGTCATAGGCGTCGGCCGGGTGCATATCCGATAACGGCACCCTGTCTTGCGCCAGCGCCGGGTCAGCCAGCATGGCGCTCAGCAAGACGAGGCCGAGCGTTCGTAGGCAGGTCACGGACCCAAGATTTCGGAACAGGACAACGGGCGCAAGCTGCAAATCGCGACGGGGCAATGGACTCAAAAAGGACTCTCTTCTGTTTCGGACTAGGATACTCGGCCCGATGCTTGGCGGATGCACTCCTGCAGGAGGGATGGCACGTGCGGGGCACGACCCGCGATGCTGCCAAGGCCCAGGCGTTGCAACGGCACGGCATCGACGCCACCACCTTGCCCGCCGACGCGCATCTTCCGGCAGATCTGCTGGCCGGAACGACCCACCTGCTGTCGTCCGTCCCGCCGGATGCGGCCGGCGACCCGGTGTTGCGAATCCATGCAGGCGAGCTTGAAACGATCGCGCCAGGCCTCGAATGGGTCGGCTATCTGTCCACCACCGGCGTCTATGGCGATCGTGGCGGCGACTGGGTCGATGAAGACAGCGAATGTCGCCCCGCGACCACCCGCGGCGCGCGGCGGGTCGCGGCGGAGCAAGCGTGGCTGGCCTTCGGACAACGCACCGGCGCCCCGGTTCATCTGTTTCGCCTCGCCGGCATTTATGGACCCGGCCGCAACGCACTCGCCACGGTGCGCAATGGCCGCGCCCGCCGCATCGTCAAACCGGGCCAGGTGTTCTCCCGCACGCATGTCGAGGATATCGCGCAGGTGTTACGCGCTTCGATCGACCGTCCGCGCGCCGGGGCGGCGTACAATGTCTGCGACGACGAAGCGGCCCCGCCCCAGGACGTGATTGCACATGCTTGCGGTTTGCTGAACGCCCCGGTTCCCCCAGATGTTCCGTTCGAAGCGGCGGAGCTCGGCGACATGGCGCGAAGCTTCTACGCCGAAAACAAGCGGGTGCGGAACAATCGCATCAAGCAGGAGCTAGGTGTCAGCCTGCGCTATCCGACCTACCGCGAAGGACTGGCCGCGCTGCTCAAGCAGGAGCAGAACCGATCTGGTGGATAAGCGACTCGATGGTTTCGGTGAGCCGCCGCAGATCCGCCTCCTCCGACAACGGGTGATCCCCACCCTTGACGAGGGTGAGCGTCGCATCACGCCCCTGGAATGCCGCCATCAGCTTTGCCGCATGCTGCCACGGCACAAGCTCGTCTTGATCGCCGTGCAGCAGACGCAACGGCATATCCAGCGGGATCGCACGGGTTAGCACTCGGGCAGCGCGTCCATCCTCAAACAGTGCCCGTGTGTAGACGTCAGGCACTTCGCTATACAGCGACGGCACCTCAACCACACCGTTGTTCTGCACCATGGCCCGCTGTGCGGGATCGAGCCGCGGCCACAACAGGTCCTCCGTGAAGTCCGGTGCCGCCGCAATGCCGACCATGCCGGCGACCTTTTCCGGGTGAGCCAGCGCGACTCGGGTCATGATCCAGGCCCCCATTGACGAACCGACGAGGACGAACGGCGGCCGCCCCCGCGCGTCGAGCACGGCCAACGCGTCGTCGGTCCACCGGCTTACCGTTCCGTTGGCGAAACTGTCGCCGGACGCCCCGTGACCACTGTAATCGAACCGCAGAAAGGCGTGCCCGCTCGCGCGCGCCCAAGCGTCGAGGTAGGCCGCCTTGGTGCCGGTCATGTCGGATCGGAAGCCACCGAGGAACACAATTTGCGGTCCGGCGCCGTCGACGGTTGCGTAGGCCAAACGTGTCCCATGTGGACCATCGACGAATTGGGGGTTATGCATGTTGGCTCCGCGGTTGTGCCCGGCGTACGGGCCAAAGGTGTGGAACTTTAGATAGGTGCGACAGTGAAGCGTTGGGGTGGCGGCTATCCATGCGTCCTCCAAGTCTTGCCCGCGCTCGAAACGGGCGGCGGGGGCGTCGAGCGTAGCGCGATCGATGTCGCCGGTGCGTTAGTTGCCAGCGGTGGTCATTCCTTAGTCGCGTCGGCCGGCGGTGCCCAGGTCCGCGAGTTGACCCGCGCCGCGGCCGCTCACATCGAGTTGCCGTTGAAATCGAAGAGCCCGCTAGTCATGCGCCGCAACGTCGAACGGCTGCAGCAGATCATCGAAGACCAAGATGTCGACCTGGTCCACGCGCGCTCCCGCGCCCCGGCCTGGAGCGCCTTGGCCGCGGCGCACCGCACCGGCCGCGTGTTCGTGACGACGTTCCATGGCACCTACAATGCCGGCAATCCGCTCAAGCGCTTTTACAACTCGGTGATGACCCGCGGCGACATGGTGATCGCCAACTCGCGATTCACCGCCGAGCACATGCAGCGTGCCTACCGCCTGTCGACGGAACGCATTCGCGTCATTCCCCGCGGCGTCGACATGGCGATCTACACGCCGGACGCGGTCAGTTCGAGTCGGGTGATTCAGCTCGCAACGTCCTGGTCGCTCCCGGACGGTGCCTCCGTTGTCATGTTGCCGGGTCGGCTCACTCGATGGAAAGGGCACCGGCTCCTCATCGATGCGGTCGAGGCGCTCGCCGATCTGGACTTTATCTGCATCTTCGTCGGCGCCGCTGGCCGCGACTCGTATCGGCGCGAGCTCGAAAACCAGGTGCGCCGCCGCGGGCTCGAGTCGAAAATCTGGATCAAGGATCACTGCAACGACATGGCGGCCGCTTACATGTTGGCCGATGTTGTCGTGTCGGCCTCGACCGATCCAGAGGCGTTTGGCCGTGTGGTGGCCGAGGCACAGGCCATGGGGCGTGTTACCGTCGCGCCAGCCCATGGCGCCGCGGTTGAGCAGATCCGTTCCGGCGAGACCGGTTTTTTGTACGAGGCCGGTGACGCAGAGGCGCTTGCCCGCATGCTCGGGACGGCCCTGACCCTCAGCAGTGCGCAGCGCCAGTACATCGCCGATGCGGCGGCGGTCTCGGCGCGCGACCGCTATTCGAAGGACCGCATGTGCCGTGATACCCTGGCGCTTTATGCCGAACTACTCGACGTGCGGGAGGCCGCCGCGGCGCAATGAGCCGCACCTTGGTGATCAAGCTCGGCGCACTCGGCGACTTCGTGCAGGCGACGGGCCCATTCGCCGCCATCCGCGCCCACCATCCAGACGCACATATTGTCCTGCTTACCGGCGCGGCGTTCGTGTCCCTCGGCAAGGCCTGCCCGTGGTTCGATGAGATTTGGGAGGACGAACGGCCACGCGGCCGGCAACTCGGCGCCTGGCTTCGGCTCTGTCGGCGGCTCCGGCGAGGTCGCTTCGACCGTGTCTACGACCTGCAGACCTCCGACCGGTCCGGCATCTACCATCGGCTGATGACGTTCGGTCACCCCGGCCGGCCGGAATGGTCCGGCGTGGCCTTCGGTTGTTCGCACCCACACACCAATCCCGTTCGCGACGCCATGCACACGATTGACCGCCAGGCCGAACAGCTCGTGGCGGCGGGGATCGATAGCGTGCCACCGCCGGACTTGCACTGGTTGACCGCCGATATCGCCGCGCTCCAGCCAGCCGGAGACTACGTCCTGTTCGCGGCCGGCGGCGCGGCGCATCGGCCGGACAAGCGCTGGCCGGCCGAAAACTATGGCGCCCTGGCGGCCCGGCTTGCGCAGCGGGGGCTGCAGCCGGTCCTGCTGGGCACCGAAGCCGACGCTGCGGCGAACGGCGTCGTCGCGTCCGCCTGCGAATCCGCGCTGGACCTAACTGGGCGCACCAGCCTGGCGCAGATCGCCGCTTTGGCCCGTGGGGCACGCGCCGCCGTGGGCAACGACACCGGTCCGATGCATGTCATCGCCGTTGCCGGCGCCCCCTCGCTCGTCCTGTTCTCGGAAGCGTCCGACCCCACGCTCTGCGCCCCGCGTGGCCCCCAGGTGCAGACCCTGCGTCGCGGCAACTTGGCCGGGTTCTCGGTGGCCGAGGTTGAAGCCCACCTGCGCTTGGGCTAAAGCACAGCGCCGGCCACGCGGGGCCGAAAACACAAGGATTTGCAGCAATGGCGCAGCCTGCGGCGGACAGGTCGGTTGAGGTGACGTTACCGGACGGCAGCCAGCGCCGCTACACCGCCCCGGTGACCGGCGCCGACATTGCCGCCGACATTGGTCCGGGCCTCGCCAAGGCCGCGCTCGCCCTGCGCATCGACGGCGAGGTCAGGGACCTCGCGACCCCGATCATTGAAGACAGCGCCATCTCGATCATCACCCGCAAAGACGACGACGACACCGTCTTGCCGCTGCTCCGGCATGACGCGGCCCATGTCATGGCCGAAGCGGTGCAAGAGCTTTACCCGGGCACGCAGATTACGTTCGGTCCGGCGATCGAGAACGGATTCTACTACGACTTCGTCCGCGAAGAGCCGTTCACCCCCGATGATATCGAGAAGATCGAGCAACGCATGCGGGAGATTGTCGACCGCAACGAGGCCATAACTCGCGAAGTCTGGGACCGGCAGTCGGCCATCAATCAATTCAAAGCCGACGGCGAGGACTACAAGGCCGAACATATCGGCACCCTCGCCGCCGACGCGGAGATCTCGGTCTACCGCCAAGGCGAATGGTTGGACCTCTGCACAGGGCCCCATCTGCCCTCTACCGGCAAACTGGGCAAAGCCTTCAAGCTGACCAAGCTGTCCGGCGCCTACTGGCGCGGCGATGCCAACAATCAGCAACTTCAGCGCATCTACGGCACCTGTTGGCGGGACGAGAAGGAGCTCAAGGCCTATCTCCACATGCTGGAGGAGGCCGAGCGCCGCGATCACCGCCGCCTGGGCCGCGAGATGGGCCTGTTCCATATCCAGGACGAGGCCGTCGGCAGCATTTTCTGGCATCCCCATGGCTGGACGCTCTACCGCGCCGTCGAGCAATACATGCGCGACCGGCTGGAACAGGCCAACTATGTCGAGGTGCGGACCCCGCAACTCATCGACCGGACCCTTTGGGAGCGGTCCGGCCACTGGGAAAAGTTCCGGGAGGCCATGTTCACGGTGGAGGACGAGGGCGACCGGACCCTGGCCATCAAGCCGATGAACTGCCCCGGCCATGTCCAGATCTTCCGCCAGGGCCTGCGCAGTTACCGCGATCTGCCGTTTCGTATGGCGGAGTTCGGCTCCTGTCACCGCAATGAGCCTTCGGGTGCGCTGCACGGCATAATGCGAGTGCGGGCGTTCACCCAGGACGACGCCCACATCTTCTGCACCGAAGACCAGATCGTCTCGGAAACCCAGTCCTTCTGCGAATTGCTCACCAGTTGCTACGCCGACTTCGGTTTTACCGACGTGACGGTGAAGTTCGCCGACCGCCCGCCAGTGCGCGCCGGCGACGACGCCATTTGGGACCGCGCTGAACAGTCCCTGCTGGAAGCAACCAAGGCGGCCGGCCTGTCGTATGAGTTGAACCCGGGTGAGGGGGCGTTCTACGGGCCGAAGCTTGAGTTCGTACTGCGCGACGCCATCGGCCGCGATTGGCAGTGCGGTACCCTGCAGGTCGACTTTGTGCTGCCGGAACGGCTGGAAGCCAGCTACGTGGCCGAAGATGGCGCCAAGCACCGCCCGGTTATGCTGCACCGGGCCATATTGGGTTCGTTCGAACGCTTCCTCGGCATCTTGATCGAGAACTATGCTGGCCGTCTGCCGCTGTGGCTCGCCCCGGTACAGGTCATGATCGCCACTATTACTAGCGACGCTGACGAATATGCCGGCCAGGTGCTGGCAGCGTGCCGGGCCGCGGGCCTGCGGGCGGAGGCTGACTTACGTAATGAAAAGATTAACTATAAGGTGCGAGAGCATAGTCTCGCGAAGGTACCGGCCTTGTTGGTCGTTGGTCGTCGCGAGGCCGATGAACAGACGGTAGCGGTCCGCCGGTTGGGTTCGAAGAATCAAGAAGTTCTTGCGCTCGACCAAGCGGTCCTTAATCTAACTGACGAAGCAACAAGCCCGGCCCTGCGATAGGTCCAGCGCCGGGAGCAACCGGTTGCACAACAAGGAGATAGCTAGATCGCCAGACGACATGTAGATGTGACCCCGCCGAAAAAGACTGGTCCGCGGGTCAACAGGGACATCGATGCGCCGCGGATACGGCTCATCGACCACAATGGGGAACAGGCCGGCATAGTTACAGTTGACGAAGGCATGCGACGTGCCAACGACGTCAGCCTTGATTTGGTCGAAATCGCGCCTCATGCCAGCCCACCGGTCTGCAAAATTCTCGATGTAGGCAAGCTGAAATACCAAGAACAGAAAAAGCGCAGCGAAGCCCGCAAGAAGCAGAAGACCATCGAGATCAAGGAAATCAAGATCCGGCCCAACATCGACAATCACGACTATGACGTGAAGATGCGGAACGCCAAGCGCTTCATCGAGGATGGCGACAAGGTCAAGGTCACCTTGCGGTTCCGCGGGCGGGAGTTGGCCCATCAGGAGCTGGGTGCCAGGGTCCTTGAGCGCATCAAGG
This sequence comes from Alphaproteobacteria bacterium, assembly GCA_028279245.1. GTDB lineage: Bacteria > Pseudomonadota > Alphaproteobacteria > UBA6615 > UBA6615 > JANQOE01. The sequence goes on along the minus strand of JANQOE010000018.1, from coordinate 27,088 downwards.
AAGAGCTGGATCTGGTCGCTAAGGTCGAACAGATGCCCAAGATGGAAGGGCGTCAGATGGTCATGGTGGTCGCGCCCCGCTAAGGCACCCCGTCAAGTGGCAAAAGGGGCGGCCTAGCGCCCCCGCCCGGTTTGGCCCAAGGCCCCGATCTGTCTTGTGCCTGTCCCGGGGCCTGACTTGTCTCCCAGGCTGACTTGTCAACGTCACCGACCGTAGCTATAACCCGCCGCTCGACGCAGTGGCGCGGGGGCGTAGGGCATGCCTCCCGCCAGCGACTAGCAATAAGGAGAAAGAAATGCCCAAGCTGAAGACCAAAAGCTCGGTCAAGAAGCGGTTTCGCCTGACCGGCAGCGGCAAGATCCGCATGAAACCCGCCGGCATGCGCCACGGCATGCGCAAGCGGTCCCAGTCTATGAAGCGCAAGGCGCGTCACATCGGCGTCCTCGACAAGGCGGATGAGAAGATCATCGGCCCGATGATGCCGTACGCGAAGCGGGGTTAGCCATGTCCAGGGTCAAACGCACCGTCGCCCGCCACGCCAAGCGCAAGAAGGTTCTGCAGCAGGCCAAGGGGTACCGTGGCCGCGGCAGCACGAACTTCCGGATTGCCGTCGAACGGGTTGAGAAAGCGCTGCAATACGCCTACCGCGACCGGCGTAACCGCAAACGTGATTTTCGCAGCCTGTGGATCCAGCGCATCAACGCCGGGGTCCGCGAGCATGGGCTCAGCTACTCGCAGTTTATCAATGGGATCAAACTCGCTGGTGTCGAATTGGACCGAAAGATCCTCGCGGACCTTGCCGTCCGTGAGCCGGAGGCCTTTCGCTCTCTCGTCGATCAAGCGCAGGAAGCTCTGAAGAAGGCCGCCTGACCGTCCCGCGCCCGCGGGATAGCTGGAATTCTGAACGCGGTTTTTAGAGGACTGCTCCTGCGGGCGGTCCTCTTTTGTTATGAGGCAACGGAAAAATGGAACTGCCGGATCTCGATAAGCTGCAGGCCGATCTGCTCCAGACGATAGAAAATGCGCCGGATCTGGACGCCTTGGAAGCCGCGCGGGTGGCCGCCCTCGGCCGTAAGGGGCAGCTGACCCAGAGTATGAAGAGCCTGGGTGGGCTGGCGCCGGATGATCGCAAGCAGGCCGGCCAAGCGCTGAACCAGGCGAAGGAGCGGATCACCCAGGCAATCGAGGCGCGGCGCACCGTGCTGGACGCCGCCGCGCTGGAAGAAAAGCTGCTGACCGAGGCCATCGACGTCACACTGCCGGCGGCCCCGCGCCCCGACGGGCGCATCCACCCGGTTAGCCAGACGATGGACGAGTGCATCGCCATCTTCGGCGAGATGGGGTTCACCGTGGCAGAGGGCCCGGATATCGAGGACGATTTCCACAACTTCACGGCGCTGAACATCGCGGAAGAGCATCCGGCCCGGCAGATGATGGACACCTTCTATCTGCCGGAACGGGCCGACGGCTCGCGCATGGTGCTGCGGACCCACACCTCGCCGGTCCAGATCCGCACCATGAAGTCGCAAGAACCGCCGATCCGCATCATCGCGCCGGGCCGCACCTATCGCTGCGACTACGATGCCACCCACACGCCGATGTTCCACCAGATCGAGGCGCTGGTGGTCGACGAAGTGACTCATCTCGGCCACCTGAAGGGCTGCATCATCGATTTCCTCCGGGCGTTCTTCGACATCCCGGATCTGCCGGTGCGTTTCCGGCCCAGCCACTTCCCATTCACCGAACCGTCGATGGAAGTCGATATCGGCTGCTCTCGTAAGGGTGCCGAACTGCATATCGGCGCCGGTGACGACTGGCTGGAGATCATGGGCAGCGGCATGGTCCACCCGAAGGTGCTCGAGCATGGTGGGATCGACCCGGCTCGGTACCAGGGCTTCGCCTTCGGCTTGGGGATCGACCGGATTGCCATGCTGAAATACGGCATCCCCGACCTGCGCACCTTCTTCGAGGCCGATCTGCGCTGGCTGAAGCACTACGGCTTCGTGCCGCTGGCCGTGCCGTCCATGACCAGCGGTTTGTGAGGATCGCGGTATGAAATTCACCCTCTCCTGGCTCAAGGACTACCTTGAGACCGACGCATCGCTGGACGACATCGTCGCCACGCTCACCCACATCGGGCTGGAGGTCGACACGGTCGATGACCCCGGCGCGAAACTGAAGGCCTTCACCGTCGCCGAAGTGATCCGCGCCGAGCAGCACCCGAATGCCGACCGCTTGCGTGTCTGCGAAGTCGAGACGGGGAAGGGGCGGGTGCAGGTGGTCTGCGGCGCGCCAAACGCCCGTTCCGGAATGAAGGCCGTGTTCGCGCCGTCCGGCGAATACATCCCGGGCATCGACCTGACGCTCAAGGCCGCCAAGATTCGCGGCGTCGACTCCAAGGGCATGCTGCTTTCTGAACGGGAAGTTGGAATCAGCGACGAGCATGAGGGCATCATCGAACTGCCGGCGGATTCGCCGGTCGGTGAGCCCTTCGCCCAGGTCAGCGGTCTCGACGACCCGGTCATCGACATCGAACTGACGCCGAACCGGCCCGACTGCACCGGGATTCGCGGCATTGCCCGCGACCTCGCGGCGGCCGGCCTCGGCACTCTCAAGCCCTTCACCGATGGCGAAGCCGTGCCCGGCAGCTTCGACAGCCCGCGCCGCTGGGCCATCGCCAACGACGGCAATGCCTGCCACTACGTCGTTGGCCGCTACTTCCGCGATGTCCGGAATGGCCCCAGCCCCGACTGGATGCAGCGCCGGCTGCGGGCGGTCGGATTGCGGCCGATTTCCGCCCTGGTCGATATCACCAACTATGTCACTATGGCCCTCGGCCGCCCGCTCCACGTGTTCGACGCGAAGAAGCTGGACGGCGCGGAACTGACCATGCGCTACGCCCGGGATGGCGAGGAGATCCTGGCGCTGGACGGCAAGACCTATCGCCTGGGCCCGACCATGACCGTCATCGCCGACCCCAAGGGCGTGCACGGCATCGGCGGTATCATGGGCGGCGAACTGACAGGCTGTACCGAAACGACCACCGATGTATTCCTGGAGTGTGCGTTGTTCGATGCCGACAGCGTCGCTCGCACCGGCCGCACTCTCAATCTGCTGTCCGACGCCCGCTACCGGTTCGAACGCGGCGTCGACCCGCTCTCCGCCGACTGGGGTGCGGATGTGGCGGCCCGGCTGATCCAGCAGCTTTGCGGCGGCGAAGCGAGCCATCCGGTGAATGCCGGCAAGATGCCGGATGGGACCGACACCGTCAGCCTACGGCCCAACCGGGTCCGCGCATTGGGCGGGGTCGATGTCCCGGTAGACCGGCAGATCGGTATCCTGGAGGCCTTGGGTTTCACGGTCACAAAGCGCAACGGCCAGTCCCTTCAGTTCAAGACCCCGACCTGGCGCCCGGATTTGCATGGGGAAGCGGACCTGGTTGAAGAGATTGTCCGCATCTACGGCATCGATAAGGTGGAACCTGTCTCCCTCGACCGTGCGACCGCATTGCCAACCCCGGCGATCAACCTGGCCCAGCGCCGCGCCAGCCAGGTTCGGCGGGCCCTGGCGGCCCAGGGGCTGAACGAGGCCGTGACCTGGTCGTTCATGGCCGGCCAGCAGGCGGACTTGTTCGGCGGGGTGCCCGAAAGCCTGAGGCTCGCCAACCCGATCAGTGCCGATCTAGACACCATGCGGCCGTCCGTGCTGCCCAATCTCATCGCTGCGGCCGGCCGCAATGCCGACCGGGGCAGCGGCGACGCCGGGCTGTTCGAGCTTGGCCCCCAATATCGGGACGACACGCCGACAGGGCAGGACCGGGTTGCGGCCGGCGTCCGGTCCGGCGCCAGCCCCGTGCACTGGGCGGACAAGACGCGGCCGGTCGATACCTACCAGGCGAAGGCCGATGCCTTGGCCGGCCTTGCCGCCGCCGGCACACCGGTGGACAAGCTGCAGACGACAGCCGACGCGCCACGCTGGTACCATCCGGGGCGCAGCGGCGTGTTGCGCCTTGGCCCAAACGTTCTCGCCCATTTCGGCGAGATCCATCCGTCCATTTTGCGCAGTTACAGCCTGCGTGGCCCAGTCGTGGCGTTCGAAATCATGTTGGACAACGTGCCCCAGCCGAAATCGAAGGCGACCGCACGCCCCGGCTTGGAGCTTTCGCCCTATCAGGCAGTCCACCGAGACTTCGCCTTCGTTGTGCCTGGCCCGGTGACCAGCGACGACATCGTGCGGGCGGCGAAAACAGCCGATAAGGCGTTGATCAGCGGGGTAACAGTCTTCGACGTGTACGCCGGCAAGGGCATCGAGGATGGCAAGAAGTCGGTGGCGATCACCGTCACCTTGCAGCCGACAGAGACCACGCTGACGGATGCGCAGATCGACGCAGTCGGGAAAAAAGTCGTCGCGGCGGTTGAGCGCCGCACCGATGGTGTCTTACGAGGCTAGTATCCCCATATCTGGCGCAGCCCGGAGTCGCTGCCGCAATCAGGCGATCATAGGGGTGTGTTCAATGAACCGGACCCGGCACAGGAGTTCCGCCGACCCGCATGACGGACGCTAAGCATATTCGCAACTTCGCGATTATCGCGCACATCGACCATGGCAAGTCGACCCTGGCCGACCGCCTCATCGAACACTGTGGTGCCCTCACCGCCCGGGAGATGAAGGAACAGGTCCTCGACAACATGGAGTTGGAGCGGGAACGCGGCATTACCATCAAGGCGCAGACCGTGCGCCTCGCTTACAAGGCTCGGGATGGCGAGGCCTATCAGCTCAATCTGATGGACACGCCGGGCCATGTCGACTTCGGCTATGAAGTCAGCCGGTCCCTCGCGGCCTGCGAAGGCTCGCTCCTCGTGGTCGACGCCAGTCAGGGGGTCGAAGCCCAGACCCTGGCCAATGCCTATCTGGCGATCGACGCCGACCATGAGGTCGTCCCCGTCCTCAACAAGATCGACCTGCCGGCCGCCGAACCGGAGCGTATCAAGCAACAGATCGAAGAAGTGATCGGTCTGGAAGCCGAGGACGCCGTCGAAATCTCAGCGAAGACCGGCATGGGCATCGGCAATGTTCTGGAAGCGATCGTCACCCGGCTGCCGCCACCGGCGGTCGGCGACGCGGCAGCCTCGCTCAAGGCGCTGCTGGTCGACAGCTGGTACGACCCCTACCTCGGTGTCATCACGCTGGTACGCATCGTCGACGGCACGGTGCGCGTCGGCCAGAAGATCAAGATGATGGCGACGGCCACCACTTATCAGGTCGACCGCGTCGGCGTGTTCGCACCGGCCAGAAAGGACGTTCAGGAACTTGGCCCTGGCGAGGTCGGCTACATCACCGCCAGCATCAAGGCCGTGTCCGACTGCCAGGTCGGCGACACCATCACCGACGAACGCGCCCCGGCGACCGAACCGCTGCCGGGTTTCAAACCGTCAGTTCCGGTTGTCTTCTGCAGTCTGTTCCCCGCCGACGCCGCCGACTATGACGATCTACGCGAAAGCCTCGGCAAACTGCGCCTCAACGACGCCAGCTTCCATTTTGAACCGGAAAGCTCCGCCGCCCTCGGCTTCGGGTTCCGTTGCGGCTTCCTGGGCCTGCTGCATATGGAAATCGTGCAAGAGCGGTTGTCGCGGGAGTTCGACCTCGACCTGATCGCGACGGCCCCGTCGGTCGTCTACAAGATCCACATGGCGGACGGGTCGACCATCGATCTGCACAATCCGTCCGACTTCCCCGACGTCACCCAGATCAAGTCGATCGAGGAACCCTGGATCAAAGCCTCCATCATCGTGCCCGACGAGTTTCTCGGCGCCGTGCTGCAGCTCTGCACCGAACGCCGGGGCGAGCAGATCGAACTGACCTATGTCGGCACCCGGGCGATGGCGGTCTATCACCTGCCCCTCAACGAGGTCGTCTTCGACTTCTACGACCGCCTCAAATCGGTCAGCCGCGGCTACGCCAGCTTCGACTACGAGATCGAGGAGTACCGGACAGGCGACCTCGTCAAAGTGTCCATTTTGGTCAACAGCGAGTCCGTCGACGCCCTGTCGATGATCGTCCACCGCTCCCAGTCGGAGCCCCGCGGCCGCGCCATGTGTCAGCGGCTAAAGGAATTGATCCCACGGCAGTTGTTCAAGGTGGCGCTGCAGGCAGCCATCGGCGGCAAGGTCATCGCCCGCGAGACGGTCGGCGCGCTGCGCAAGGATGTGACCGCCAAATGCTACGGCGGCGACGTGACCCGAAAGCGGAAGCTGCTGGAAAAACAAAAGGCGGGCAAGAAGCGCATGCGCCAATATGGCAATGTGGAAATCCCACAATCCGCGTTCATTTCGGCCCTGAAGATGGGGGACGGCTAACCCCACCGGCAACGGGGCTTTGCCAGTCGAACTTGCGGATCCGGTGATGACAACCGCGGCAAGCGAACCGAACGCAACCACCGGCGCCAGCGCCAACCGTTGGTTGCTGGCCCTGGTGGCGATTGCCGGGACCGTCACGGCATTACGACTTGCCGTGGTCGGGTTTGCGGAGATCGATCTGCTTCCCGATGAAGCCCTGTACTGGACTTGGGCGCAACACCCAGCCGTTGGCTACTATTCGCAGCCGCCCCTGATCGCCTGGATCATTGGTCTGGCAACAACCGTTTGCGGCGACGGCGAAGCCTGCATCCGGACGCCCTCGGCGATCATCCACGCCATGACAGCCCTGGTGCTGTACGCCTTCGTTCGGCCCCTCGCGAAACATCCGGCCGAGGCGTTCTTTGTCGCTCTAACCTATTTGGCCCTGCCAGCTGTGTGGTTTTCGGCAACCATCATGTCCACCGATGTGCCGCTGCTATTCGCCTGGGCCGTGGCGCTGCTCGCCTTCTACCGTTTGCTGGAGCGCCGCACGACAGTTTGGGCCGTGCTCACCGGCATCGCCATCGGCGTGGGCCTACTGACCCAATACACCATGTTGTACTTCGCGGTTTGCGGGGCGTTCCTCTTCTTGTTTGCGCCACGGACGCGATGGCTGATGTGGAGTCGCGAGGGCGCCATTGTCGCCGGGGTCGCTGGCCTGCTGTTTGCGCCGAACCTGGTGTGGAACGCAATCAATGCGTTCCCGGCACTCTTGCTCACCGCCGGCAGTTCAAATTGGCAGGGCAATCTGCTCCACTTGGGAGAACTGGGTGAGTTCATCTCTGGTCAGTTCGGGGTCTTCGGGCCGCTGTTGTTTGCAGCGCTGCTTGCCGGCCTTGCCAGCATGCTTCCAACGACCGCCAGGCGGCAGCGGCGGCCAGCATTTCTTTATGTCTATTTGGCCAGTTTTTGCGCGCCACCACTGCTGATCATTGCCGCTCAGAGTTTCCTGTCGCGGACCAATGTCCATTGGGCCGCGGTTTCATACGTTGCGGGGACAGTATTGGTCGTGCTTTGGCTGGTGCGAGGCCGGGCCCGGTGGGTTGTCCCGGCGTCAATCGCGCTCCACACCGTGGCCGGCCTCTACATCTATGCCTTGGCACTCGGCGTTGATGCGCTCCCCGGACGACAGGCGATGCTGAAACAGCGCAGCGGCTGGGAAGAACTCGGCCAAGGCGTCATGACCGCCGCCAGCACCAACCGCTACGGCGCCATCATTGCCAATGAGCAAAGGGTGATGGCGGCACTGCTCTACTACGCACGCGATATGAAGACGCCCCTGCGGCGCTGGCCAAGCGAAGGCCCACCCCGGGATCACTTCCAACTCACCAGCGCCTGGCAATCCACCTCGGATACGCCGGTCCTATTGGTCTCGCGCTATGAGGCGCCAAATCACATCTTGAACCTGTTCGACCAAAGCAAGCTGGTTGGCAAAGTCCGGACCGGCAACGACATCGGCCGGCCCCGCGACTACTACTTGTACGAAGCAGAGGGATACCCCGAACCAGGTTCGCAGTAGGAACGACCACGTTGCGGACGGTTTATCGCGACGGCTATCATCGCCGCCGCAAGCACGGTGACCGCTAGCGTTTTGCCAACGGGCCGCGCGACCGGCTTGGGCGGTCCCCGCATAGTTGCCGTACGATCTTCACGAACTCTTCGGCCGGCGGGTTCGGCGGGAGTCCTTTGCGCGTGACGATGCCGGCCCGGCGCTGCCAGGATGCGCCTTTGACCGGCAGCGGACCGATATCGTCCGGTCCCTCGGCTTCAAGATGCCCGATGGCATGAAAACTGAGGTAATGCGGTCCGTCCGGTTCTGACATCAGACGGGCCTTAAAACGCGCGTGTTCGGCTGTTTCGATGACCGCACGCGGCGGGCGCAGCCCGGCCGCCCGGAAGATCGTCTGCAGGCGCCGCGTCATGTAGGTCGTCTGTGCCGGCAGGATCCAAGGATAGTCCAAGAGGTCCGCCAGCTTCACGTCAGGCTTGTTGCGTAGCGGGTGGCGGCTTCCGGCAATCACCTGATACTCGTCGACCAGCAGCGGCTTGAACGCCAAGTCCGGCTCTTCCGCGCCCTCGGGGATTGCCGCCAACACGAAATCGAGGGGCGCATCCCGCAGTGCCGTGCGAAGCACGTCGTCCAGGCCGCCTTGCACCTGCAGCTGCACGTCGGGAAAGGCTTGTCGAAACATATGCACCGCACGCGGCACGATCTCCAACAGCCACGTCGGCCCGGCACCCAGCCGCACCAACCCGGCTCGGCCCTCCCGCAACGCATCGAGTTCGTCCGTCGCATCGATCATCGTCGAATGGACCGTTCGCGCATGTCTTAGGAATGACCGGCCGAATGGTGTCAACGCCACGCCACGCGCCCCGCGCGCGAACAATGCAGCCCCGACCTCATCCTCCAGGCGTCGCATTGCCTTGGTCAAAGCTGGCTGCGTCATATCGAGCAACTTGGCGGCCGCGGTCATGCTGCCGGCTTCGGCCACGGTCAGGAAGTAGTCGATCGTCCGAATCTCCATCGCCTAGACATTCTATATGGTTATGGCTTGTGTATCCAATAGGCCTTGCTGGCACGTCGGATCAGCTGCGACACTCTCAATGGTGGAGAATGAACGGCCTGCCGGCATGGGAAGTCAGGGTCCGGCAGGTCAACCAAAGAACCAGGAGGAACGCAGATGAAATCAATGGCACGGCCAACAAGGCGCGGGCTAATTGCGGCTGCGATCGGCATTTTCGCGGCGTTTCCGATGGCGTCGGCCCAGGCCGATTTTCCGGACAAACCGGTCAAAGTCATCGTCCCAACCCAAGCCGGCGGCGGTATGGATTCCGTCGCCCGGATCCTGCAACGCTACTTCGAAGCCAACGAAGCCGTACTCGGTCAGCGTATTGTGGTCGTCAACATGCCTGGCGCCGGTGGCACAATCGGCACCCGCGCCATCAAAGACGCCGATCCGGATGGCTACACCGTCGGCTTCTGGCACGAGGGGCTGATCACATCGCGCGCCATGGACGTCGTCGACTACGATCATGGTGAGTTCGAAGTGCTTGGCGCGACCGGTTATGGCGACCTTGGATTCGGTGTCGGCACCAGTTCGCCCTACCAGACGTTTGAAGGACTGTTGGACAGCGCGCGCGCGAATCCGGACGCGATCAAGGTCGCGACCAATGTGGGCTTGCCGGTCCACTTCGTGCCATTGATGGTGCAGGATAAGGCCGACGTCGAGTTTCGCTACGTCCAGGTCGGCGGCGGCGCCAAGCGCTTTCCGTCGGTGGTCGCGGGTCACACGGACTTTGCGATTTTCGGTGCATTGGAGTTCATCAAGTGGGCCGATGCGGATCTGAAGCCGATCGTCATGTTCTCGGAGGAGCGGCTGCCCACGCTACCCGACGTTCCGACAGCAAGAGAGATGGGTGTCGATGTCGTCGCGAAGGCGAACCGGGTCTGGCTCGCCCCCAAAGGCACGCCGGAGGACGTCTCGAACCACATCGTGGGCGCACTTCGCACGGCGATGGCGGACCCCGAAGTCCAATCCCAGATGAAAGAATTGGGCATTACACCGGACTACGTGGAGCCGAATGAATTGTCCGTGCAGTTGGATGAGTGGCGGGAACGCGCGCTGCCTTTGGTCGAAAAGGCCCGTCAACTGCAGCAATAGTGTACGGTCGCCGTCCTGATGCATGCCGTGCTTCGGCGTCTTTGGGGTGAGAACCGGCGGCGCGGCGATACGCTCCTCGCGTGCGGACTACTTGGCTTCTCCGGGTTGGTCGTGCGCGAAGCGAATCGCTTGCCGCCGCCATTCTTCGATCCCCTCGGGTCGGCGGCAGCGCCGCGGTTGGTAGCGGGCCTCCTTTCGCTGCTCGGGTTGATCCTGGTCATTAGGTGGATCATGACGCCCTTGCACACTATGCCGGATCCGGTCGACGGCAGCCTCCGTGCGACACCTGTTTCGGCTCTCGCGATCGTCGTCGCGCCGATTGTCTACCTTTTGCTCATGCAGTTCGAACTGCTTGGCTTTGCACCGGCCTCGACACTGCTGATCATCGCGCTCGCGGCGATATTGGGGCGTGCCCGGCGACCGGTGATGATCGTGTCGGTTCCGTTGGCGGTCGTCGCCAGCTTCGGTCTGAATGCCCTACTCACGCGTTTCTTTTTCATCGATCTGCCGCAGCGATCGTTCTGGACGGGCGCGATTTAGATGCTTGGTGAACTCTCCCAGGCGTTTGCCTTTATCTTCCAGCCCTGGCCGTTCTTCTGGGTGTTACTCGGCACCGCCTTGGGTGTGTTTGTCGGTGCGGTTCCCGGTCTCACCGGCGGGATGCTGATCACGCTGGTCATGCCGCTGACCTTCTTCATGGACAGCACCCAGGCGTTGGTGCTGTTGGTGGCGATGTACGTCGGGTCGGTGTCCGGCGGGTTGATCAGCGCCACATTGCTGCGCATGCCCGGCACACCGTCATCCATTATGACGACCTTTGACGGCTATCCGATGGCGCAACGCGGCAAGCCGGAACGCGCGCTCGCCCTCGGGATCGGGGCGTCGCTGATCGGTGGCTTGATTGCCGGCGTCTTCCTAGTGTTGCTCTCACCGCCGCTGTCGCGTTGGGCAATGACCTTCAGCCCATGGGAGTTCTTCACCATGGTGTTGATGGCGATCGTCCTGATCGCCTCGATCAGTCAGGGCAGCATGGTCAAGGGCCTGATCGCTGGTTTCCTCGGCATGGCGTTTGCCATGCCCGGCCTGAACGAATCCGACGGTCAGCTTCGGCTTACCATGGGGATCCAAGACCTAAGCGCCGGCTTCAATCTGCTGCCGGTCTTGTTGGGTGTCTTCGTGATGAGCCAGATCATCAAGGAAGCGTATGAGCTCCACAAGACCCCCACTGCACTCGACCCGGGCCGTGGGAGGGTTCTGGTCAAGCTCGCCGAATGGCGGCGCCATTCGGTCAACATTGTCCGATCCGGCGTCATCGGAACTTGGATCGGTATCTTGCCCGGTGTCGGTGCCAGCATCTCATCGATGGTGGCGTATGCGACGGCGAAGAACTTCTCGAAGACACCCGAGAAGTTCGGATCGGGTCATGACGAAGGCATCGTCGCGTCCGAGGCCGCCAACAACGCCAACGTCGGCGGCGCCCTCATTCCCATGATCACCATGGGCATTCCGGGCAGCCCGATCGACGCAATCCTGTTGTCGGCGCTGATCCTACACAATTTGCAGCCGGGTCCACTGCTGTTCATCACCAACGGCGATTTCGTCTGGGCGCTGATGGCAGCCTACTTCGTCGCCAACATCCTGATGTTCATCATTATGACCTTGTCCGTCCGGACAATTGCGCGGGTCGTCGTCATCAACAAGGCCTATCTTCTGCCCGTCATCTTCGTGTTCTGTGTCGTCGGTGCCTTCGCCCTCAGCAACCGCATGTACGACGTCTGGGTAATGATTGGCTTCGGCGTCCTCGGTTTCTTCCTGGATCGCGTCAAGGTACCGCTTGGACCGTTCGTCATCGGCTTTGTCCTGGCTGAGATCTTCGAAGTCGAGTTGCGATCCAGTTTGCAGATGTCCGACAATGGCTTCTGGGGAATCCTTGATCGCCCGATCGCCATGAGTTTCCTCGCGGTATCTCTCGCCATGCTCGTCTGGCCGTTCGTCCAGCAGCGTCGTCTCAAACGTCAGCGTCAATTGCAGGAGGCAAAAGGATGACGGGTAAGAATCTCCTGTTCATCATGTCTGATGAACACAGCCGCCGAATCCTCGGATGTTACGGCAATCCGGTCATCCAAACACCGAATCTGGATCGGTTAGCCGACCATGGCACTCTATTTGAGAACGCCTACTGCAACTCGCCGATTTGCGTGCCCAGCCGCGCCAGCTTCGCGACGGGACGATACGTGCACCAGACCGGGCATTGGGACAACGGCATCCCTTACACCGGCGAACCGGCCGGTTGGGGACATCGGCTCTTGGAGATGGGTCATCGTGTCGACGCAATCGGCAAGCTGCACTACCGCGCCAGTGACGATCCGAATGGTTTCGACAACGAGATCCTACCGCTGCACGTCCTGAACGGTCACGGCGATATCCAAGGCATGATCCGCCGCCCACCGCCGTCACGTCCCAGCACGCGTCAACTCGCGGCGGACGCGGGGGAGGGCGACAGCACCTACCTGCAATATGACCGCGAGATCTGTGCCGCCGCCTGCGACTGGATCCATGCGGCTGGAAAGCGAGGAGACGAACAGCCCTGGGTGCTGTTCGTCTCCTTCGTCTGCCCCCATTTTCCGCTGGTCGCACCGCCTGAGTTCTTTCGCCGCTACCCACTGGACGATTTGCCTCTGCCCCAACTCCGCGGCCCTGGCGAGTTCCCGGACCATCCCGTGTTACGCAAACTACGGGAGGTGCAAAACTACGAAGACCACTTTCGCGACGAACAGCACATGCGCACAGCCATCGCCGCCTACTACGGCATGGTCTCTTTCCTCGACGACAACATCGGTAAAGTGCTCGCGGCATTGAATGCGGCGGGTCTATCGGCCGACACCCAAGTTATTTACTCGTCGGATCACGGGGACAACCTCGGCGCCCGCACCCTGTGGGGCAAATCTAATATGTACGAGGAAAGCGCTGGCGTTCCTTTGATCATGGGTGGTGCCGGCGTTGCACCGGGCCACCGTGTCGCCACGCCGGTGTCTCTCCTCGACGCCTATCCGTCCATCATGGACGCGGTCGGCGTACCGTTGACCGCCGAGGAACAGGCGTTGCCGGGCCGGTCGCTGCAGGAAGTCGCCGCCGGGGCAGATCCGGACCGTACAGTGTTTGCCGAATACCACGCCGTGGCCTCGGTCACCGGCATGTTCATGGTCCGGTTTGGCCGCCATAAGTATGTGCACCATGAGGACTACCGCCCCCAGCTTTTCGACCTCGAGGCGGACCCGTTGGAGACCCGGGACCTGGCGCTGGAACCGGGCCACGAGGCCGAATTTGCAGAGGGCGGCCGGCGCCTCCGGAAGATCTGTGATCCCACCGCGGTGACCGCCCGCGCGTTCGCCGATCAGGAACGGCGGATCGCCGAGTTCGGCGGGATCGACAAGGTCCGGGCCATGGGCAGCTACCCATACACACCCGCCCCCGGGGAAGCGCCACGCTACTCCGGCGCCGCCTAGATCCCTTAGCTATGAAAAATTGCTGACAAAAGGGGCGTCGCCGGGCATTGTCGCGCCCGCCGGTCGGGCTTGGCCGGTCTTCCCGAACAACTGGCGTTTCAACCCGCAGGCACCATATCCCGGCCATGACGCGCGCCCTCCGCAACATCGCCATCGTCGCACATGTCGACCATGGCAAGACCACCCTCGTGGACAAGCTCCTCCAGGAGTCCGGCACCCTGGGTGAGCGGGCCGCCGTCGAGCGGGTCATGGACTCGAACGATCTGGAGCGGGAGCGCGGGATTACCATTCTTGCCAAGAACACCGCCATTAACTGGCGTGACTGGCGCATCAACATCGTCGATACACCGGGCCACGCCGATTTCGGCGGCGAGGTCGAACGGGTGCTGTCGATGGTCGACTGCGTGCTGCTGCTGGTGGATGCCGTGGACGGCCCGATGCCGCAGACCACCTTCGTCACCCGCAAGGCATTGGCCGAAGGGTTCCGGCCAATTCTGGTGGTCAACAAGGTGGATCGGCCCAGTGCCCGCCCGGAATGGGTGGTCGATCAGACCTTCGACTTGTTCGATCGACTAGGCGCCACCGATGAGCAGCTCGATTTCCCGGTGATCTATGCCTCCGCCCTGGAAGGCTGGGCGGCGACCGAGCCGGCGGCCCGGCCCGGGGACATGTCGGCCCTGTTTCAAACCATCGTCGACCACGTGCCGCCGCCGGAGGCGGTGACCGATGGGCCGCTGCAGCTCCAGGTCAGCGCTCTCGACTATTCGAGTTATGTCGGCGTCATCGGCATCGGCCGCATCCGCCGCGGCCAGGCCACCCGGAACATGAATGTGGCCGTGGTCCCGCCGAACGGCGAACCACGCCGCGCCAAGCTGATGCAGATCCTCGGCTTCCAAGGCCTCGAGCGGGTGGAGATGGAAACGGCCGCCGCCGGCGATATTGTCGCCTTCACCGGCATCGACGGTCTCGGCATCTCCGACACGGTCTGCGATCCGGCCGCGCCGGAAGCCCTGCCGGCCTTGACGGTCGACGAGCCGACGATTTCCATAACGTTCCAGGTCAACGACTCGCCGTTTGGCGGCAAGGAAGGCAAGTTCGTCACCAGCCGCAATCTGCGCGCCCGCCTGGACGAAGAGCTCATCCACAACGTCGCCCTGCGGGTCCAGGACACCGACAACCCCGACCGGTTCAAGGTGTCCGGCCGCGGCGAGCTGCATCTGTCCATTCTGGTCGAAAACATGCGGCGGGAAGGCTACGAGCTGGCCCTCTCCCGGCCCGAAGTCATTCTAAAGACCATCGACGGCCAGGTGCAGGAGCCCTGGGAAACCCTGACCGTCGATGTCGAGGAAGGGCATCAGGGCGCCATTATGGAGAAGTTGGGCGAGCGGCGCGGCGAACTCCAGGACATGAGCCCGGACGGGCAGGGCAGGGTACGCCTCGACTACCAGATCCCCAGCCGCGGCCTGATCGGCTTCCGCTCCGAGTTTCTGACCCTCACTTCCGGCACCGGCCTAATCTACCACGCCTTTAGCCACTACGGCCCCCAAGTCGCCGCCCGCCTCGGCCAGCGGCGCAATGGTGCGCTGATCTCGATGAATGGCGGCAAGGCCCTCGGCTACGCCCTGTACAACCTGCAGGAACGCGGCCAGCTGTTCATCAGCCCGGGGGCGGAGGTCTATGAGGGCATGGTGATCGGTATCCATTCCCGCCAGAACGATCTGACGGTCAATCCGCTGAAAGCCAAGCAGCTCACCAACTTCCGGGCCGCCGGGTCGGACGAAAACATCATCCTCGTCCCGCCAATCCAGACGACGCTGGAGTATGCGTTGGAGTTCATCAACGACGATGAATTGGTCGAAGTCACCCCCCAGTCGATCCGCATTCGCAAGAGGTTCCTGAAGGAACACGAGCGCAAGAAACACGCCCGCGCCGCCTGACGCGGCGCAACTTGCCTTCTAGCAATACGAAGACAATGCCAGCCCCCAGTCCGGTGGCATGCGCTTCGGCCGACGCCGGCCAACTCACATCGACAAACAACGTGTCGCCCGTCGTCGCTTCATAGGCGATCTTCGACAGCGACAGCAGTGCCACGACGATAGTCGAACGGTCCCGGGTCTGTTGCCACGTCGCGTAGATCATCGGCACGAACAGCCCGTTCAAGGCGCCGGAGAGACCGCTGTAGGCGCCCACCGCCGGCCCCCTCAACCACAACACCGCGGCGATAGCTACGCCGACGAGTAGCAGCACGCCAGCTTGCCGAGCATAGCCGATGCCGAGCATGTGCTTCGCCATCAGCATCATGCTGAGCAGCGTGCCGGCATTCCAAACGAAATGCTGAAACCCCAAATGCACCAAATGACCGGTGAGGAGACGCCAAATCTCACCCACGGCCACTGCCGCCCGGTCGTAGAAGAACAAGTCGAATGCCTGCGGCGACCAGAACAGCAACGCCAACGCCGCCATTGCGGCAAACGGCATCCGTGCCGCCACCAGGGCGGCACGGATCCGAAAGGATGGAAAGCCGAGCATCAGGCCACAGCCACCGCTTGCTCACGGCGCCTGGCCCTTGCCTTTGTCAGGCCAAGCCAAGCGATTAGTGCGGCGAACAACGGGCCGACCGGTCCGCTACCTTGGCCGACATGCGACCGTGGTGAATTGGAAACCACGACGGTCTGCTGTTGGCTTGGTTGCGCCTGGCTGCGGGAACCGCGCGCCGCGGTTTCGACAGCGACCCGCTGCTCGTTACGGCGTTCGATACCATGCGCGGCGAACTGATCCTCACGCAGCACCAGCATCGAGGTGAACGGCGTCAATAAACCGTATTCCAGTGCGATATCGGTCATGTTCTGCCGTGTGTCAGCGTTCTCGCCGAGCATGGCCGTCCGGCGCATGCCGTCCTCAATCGCCGAGTACGCCCACAACCGCTCGATTTCCGGATGGGTCGTGACCGTGTCGGGGAAGGTGAAGGTGCCTGAGTAGTCGCGTTCGGTGCCGGCGACATTGCCGCGCACCGTCACCTGCGCCTCGCCGCCGCCCCAATAGTGACCGAAGACGATCAACTGCTGGCCGCGATACAGCGAGCTCAACTCGACCGGCGTTAGGTCGCCGACCTGCACGCCATCGATTTCGACCTGCAGCTGGTTCATCGCGTGGAAGTTCAGTTTGCTCATCGCCATGGTCACCACGCCGAGGATATCGTCGCCATTCGAGACCTGCGTTGCGACACCGTTTGACGCCGCCGCGAGATGGCCGAGCAACGGCGTGTTGGCGCTGTTACCCATGATCACCGTGAACAGCCTGACGTCCTTGTTGGCGATCAGGTTGAGAAAGTCGCGGTTCTCGACCGGCCCCACATTCGCCACGCCGTCGGTGATCAAGATAACGCCGCTGCTGCGGTCCGCATCATGTCCCTGCAGGCCGGTCTGCAGCCCGGCAAACAGGTTGGTCCCGCCGTCGGCGCCGACGCGGCGGAGCGCCGCCACAGTGCGGTTGACGTTTTCGGGCGTGGCCTGCTCGAAGCCGGAAGTGACCGTTTGTGCGCCGTCGTTGAACAGAATGATGCGATACCGGTCCTGCGGCGTCAGCTTCTGCAAGCCATCGGATAGCCCGTGCAACACGGTCGCGATCTTGCTGTCCATCGATCCGGACCGATCGACGATAAAGGTCCAATCACGCCCGCCGGTGATCAGCGGCAGGTCGTCGCTGGGCGTAAGGGTCAGCATGAAAGTACCGGTGCCGGCGCTGTCCGCCTTGTGCATCAGCAGATCGGCCTGCCCCGGCAAACCTTCGGCTTGCCGCCAATACACCAACACATCCGTGTCGAGCGAGGCCACCGGCCCGGGCTGAGCAGCCGGTGTGGTCTCGCCTTCGGCGACCGGCGGCGCCACGCCGTTGTCGATCGTCACGTGCCACGCCCCTTCCGGCGTCTGCGTCACCGTGGCGTTCGCATGGTCCGGCACCCGCACTGCTTCAACCGGGTAGTCGACGTGCAGGCGCAGTTCGAACCGGAACCGGCCGTGCACGATCGCATCGGCGGTCCAGAACGACTTTGCCACTTCGTCGACGCCGCCATCTTCCAGCGGATACAGGTAGCGGCCAACGCCGGTGTCCAGGCGCGCCGGCTGGATGTAACTCATCCGCACCCGCACATCGCTGTTGGCGCGCACCGGCCAGACGTTCATGTTGAACGTCATATGCTCGTGCTGTTCGGCCAGCGCGGTCTCCCGGCCAGCCGCCTTCTCCTGCTCATAAGCGCGCCGCGCATCGTCTCGGGGCAAGACCTCGGCGACCACCGGCTGGCCGTCGATCCAGTAGGTGAACTCGGCAACCGCGGCTTCGATCGGCACCGGGAAAGCGTAAATCGCCTCCAGGTCCGTGGCGCCGGGATTGGCGAAGGTCTGTTCGATCGTGGTGATGGCGTAGCCGTCCTCGACGATCACGTCGACCTCGTGATCGACGATTTGCAGCGGCGATTGGCTACCTTTGGGCGTAAGCAACCCGGCGGCGTCCGCTGTGCCAACGGTGACGGCGCCGAAGAGCCCAGCAGCGCCCACCAGACACATCGTCCGGAACAAGGCGGAAGTCCTCATACTGATCTCCTATTGTGAGCAATGATCAATTTCAGAGCACAAAAAATGAACGATGTTCAATTATCTAAGCGGCTAGATCGCAGTGTTCAAGAAGAATAATGATCGTCGATCAATATTCCCGAGGCTGACTAGAAAGAGCTGGGCTCATGGGCGATGGTCCGCCCAGCCGCTGGCCGCTAGTCGGCTGCGCGCGGCCCGCGTAGTAGCAGAGTCAGTGCCGCCCCCGGCACGGCAAACACGCCAACGACAATCAGCACTGCCAGCCAAAGCGGCATCAACAGCAGGCTGATCGCCAGCGGATCCCAAAGCGGTGGCCAGACGTACCGTTGGGTAAACGCCTGCGAGTCGTTAAGCGAGCCGGCGTGGACCTGGCTCCACAGCACCCCGGCTAACTCGGTCACCGACCCGCCCAGCACCGCCAGGGTCAGGCCCAGCAGCAGAAATAGCGCAGCGATAGCTAACAAGACCCAACCAACAATCCGCGCGACGTGCATCGGATGCCTCACATCACTCATTCTGACGGCACTATAGCCGATCAGCTAGTCGCAAGACTTCACGGGACTGTCACGAACGAAATGCCGGTCCTATTGCGCCGCGACGGCAACCGGCCGGGGTCGCCAGTCGGCAGCTTGGGTCGCCTCCGTCCCGGACGTGCCGCTGCCGATCAGCAGGCTATACATCGGCGGCACGAAATAGAACGAGACGACGGTGGACAGCAGAACGCCGCCAGCAATCGACATGGCGAACGGCGGCCAAAAGGCGCCACCGCCGACGATCAGCGGCAAAAAGCCGGCAAATGTCGTCACGGTTGTCGAGACGATGTGCCGGCTCGACCGCATCACGACTTCGCGGATGGCCCGGCGGTCGCCGGCGGCTGCCCGGTGATCCGTCTGCAGGGAGGTCATGATAATGATCGCCGCATTGATGGAGACGCCGATGGAACCGATCACCCCGATTAAGGCCTGAATGCCGAACGGATAGCCAAACACGGCCAACGCCAGCACGCTCAGTGTCATCGACAGGCCCGACACCAGCGCGGCGATCAGCGACAGACGGAACGAGTTAAAGGTCAACACGATTGTCGCGACCATCAGGGCCACAATCAGTCCGATAGAAGACATCAGGTTCCGCACGGTGTCGGCGCGCGCGTCGGCATCGCCGCCGAACTCGATCCGGTAGCCGGCCGGTAACGCCGGCGGGTTCTCGGCCAGCAGCGCCTGGACCTGCTTCAGCACTTCCTCCGGCAGCACGCCAAGTTGCAGGAACGCCTGCACGGTGTTGACCCGTTCACCGTCCTTGCGCTCGATCGGGCTGTCCGAAGGAACCAGCCGGATCTCCCCCAATGCGGTCAGCGGAATGCCCGGATACATCCCATCGGCCGCCCGCGCCCGTGCATCCAGGGGCAAGACCTCGAGACTTGCGATAACGTCGGCGGTTGCCCGTGCACCGTCACTCGCCCGTACGCGAACCGGCAACTCTTCGGACCCTTCGATCAGCGACCCGCCGACGCTGCCCTCGGTCAGGGTATCCAGCTGCCGTGCAACCTCGCCAAGCGTCAGACCAGCGAGACGGACTTTGTCTTCATCCAGATCCAGTTGCAGTTTTGGCGCCCCGCCGACCAGGGTCGCTCTGGTATGGGTCACTTCCGGAATGCCGGCGAGCAACTGCCGCAACTCATCGCCCAGCCCGCGCAGCACCGCGAGTTCCGGCCCAACCAACCGGACCTCCACCGGTGCCTCGACCGGCGGTCCCTGCACCAGGTCACGAACGATCGTCTGCGCCTGTGGGACCCGGCGGTCCAACTCGAGTTGCAATTCGGGGATAACAGTGGCCGCGGCTTCCGCGCTGACCGTGGTGACAAGTGCTTCGGCAAACCCCGGGACACCGTCCTGATCGGCGATCATGTTGTAGTAGAAGGCCGGGGCGCTCTCCCCGATAAACCACTGCACGTCAGCGACACCGTCCGTACGGTTGAGCACTTCACCCGCGCTTTGGACCGCAGTTTCCGTTTCCGCCAGGCTTGCGCCGTCCGGGAGCCGCATCTGAATGTAGAATTGATCGCGCTCCACGCCGGGAAAAAACTGCGAGGTTAGTGTCGGGAAAGCGCCGACCCCGATCGCCGGCAGGATCAACGCCGCAGCGACGGCCAGCGCACGATTCCGCAACGCCAAGTCTAGACTCCAGGAGAAAACCCTGCCAACCGATCCGGACCGAATGCCCGTCCGCCACCAGCTTTGCTTTGCCTCGCCATCAGGCAGGACGAACCCGCCCAGGGCCGGCGTGATCGTAACTGCCAAGAGGAACGACACGATCAGCATGACGATCACCGAGATGGCGATCGCACCGACAAAGTCACCGGCCGGACCGGGCAGCAGTGACATCGGCATGAACGCAAACACCGTGGTGGCGGTCGACGCTGCCAAGGGTACCGCAAGGCGGCGGGATGCAACCCGTACGGCGGCCTCGCGTCGTTGACCATCGGCCAACCGGCGTTTGATCTCGTCTGTCATGACAATGGCCGCATCGACCAGCAGGCCCAGGGCGACGATCAATCCGGTGACCGACATCTGATGGATGGGGATGCCGAGCTTTTGGAGGATCGCGAGGGAGGCCAAGCTGACCAGCGGCAACATCGATGCAACCACCAGCGCTGCGCGCCATCCGAGTGTGATGAGCAGCAGCACCACGACCAAGCCGACACCGATCAAGAGGTTGCGGCCTAGCGTCACCAGGCGATCGCGTGTGTAGCCACTCTGATCGAACAGCACCTCGTGCACCAGGCCGTCTGGAAGCTCTGCTTCATAGGCGGCGTACGCTCGCTTAACGTTGGCAGTCCAGGTGTCCACCTGTAGGTCAGGTTCCATCCTCGCCGCGACCACCACCGCGGCGGCGCCACCTACGAGAGCACGCGTCGCCACTGGCTCCTGCAAGGCGCGGCTGACGCTTGCCACGTCACCGACCCGGACCAGCGGACCGTCAGCCCCGGCTTGCAGCGCGACAGCACGAATGCGGTCCAGGGTTTTGATCTCGCCCGTGACTTCAATCAGGTAGTCGTCCGACCGGCCTCGCACACGGCCTGCCTGCACTTTCGCGTCGGCGCGGTTGATGGCGCGGCTAACGTCATCGACGGTGAGTCCCAGTGACGTAAGGCGGCGGGCATCGACCTGCACCCGCACCTCTTCGATGGGCGCACCAAACAGTCTGACATACTTGGTCCCTGGCACTTCGCGCAGGCGATCCTGCAACAACTCGGCGTAGCGGCGTTGCAGCGACACCGCTGCCGCCCCGTCGCTTGGGACAATCGCGCTAATGATCGTGTAGGCGCTGGTGCGGTCGTTATCGAAGGTCGGCTCCGGCACGCCGGCGGGCAATTCCACGGTGGCATCGGCCAAGGCATCGCGTACCTGTGACCAAGCCGGCTCGATGTCGTCGTCGGCCAAGACGTCCGACAGTTCGACGCTGACGACGGAAATACCGGTGCGGGAAACCGACGTGATTTCGCTAATCTCTTCGATCTCGCGCAGTTGCTCCTCGATCTTCTCCGTGATCAGGGCTTCGACACGGGCCGGATCCGCGCCCGGATAGGGCGTGACGATGGTAGCGAACAGGTTGGTGATCGTCGGATCTTCTTGGCGGCCGATGGTCAGGAAGGTTGAAGCGCCGATAACGATGATCAGGCCGACGAGCAAACCGAAATAGCGTCGTTGGCGATAGAACAGGTCACCCACGTCCCGCTACTCCGTCAGCGCGACACGTTGACCTGGCACCAACCGGTTGTGGCCTGCGACAACAACCTGCGCGCCGTCGGCCAGGGTTCCGGCGACGAACACGTTCGAACCGTCGATATGCAGCACTTCGACCGCTTCCCGGCCGCTGATGGGTCCGTCCGGCCCATCAACAACCGTGGTTGTGACCCATAAACCCTTCGGACCTTCGCTTAGCGCGCTGATGGGCAACCACGTGCCGGGGGTCGATATCCCACGCGGCACAATCAGTTCGACGACTTCGCCGAACGGCATCGTCGGCGGTCGTGACAATGCAAACAGCCCCGGCACGGTCCGCGTGCCCGTCGCCAGGTCCGGCCGGAGTGCTTTGAGGGATGCTTCGATGCGGTCCGTTCCAGCGTTGAGATAGAGGCTGTCGCCTGGGCGCAGAGCGGCCGCGGCCTCCGGCGACAACCCGATCCGCACCTCCGCGCGGTCCGCTTCAAGCAACTCCGCCACCGGCGCTCTGGCGTCAAGCACCTGGCCTTCGTCGGCGTATCGATCCGCCACCAACCCGGCAAACGGCGCGCGGATCTCCGACTTCTCGATATCGATATCGATCGCCGCGATTTGTGCGTCGATCTGGGCGATCGCCGCATCCAGGGCGGCCGTGCCAAGGCGCGCTTCATCCAACCGCTGCACCGAGGCGTGACCCTTGTCGGCCAACTCGCGCTGGCGGGTTTCGGTCAACTGCGATAGCTCCCGCTCCGCTGCCCGCTGAGCGCGGGTCGCCAGTAGCCTTCGCCGCTCGACCCGCAGGGGTGCGGTATCCAGCCGCGCAATGACGGCACCGGCCTCGATACGGTCGCCTTCGTCGACCAGCACATCGACCAGCAATCCGCCGCGTTCAAAGCCCATGGAGGTTTGCCGGGCCGGCTCCAGTCGCCCGGCAAACCGCTCCAAAATCTCATAGCCATCGACGCGCTCCACGGTCAGCACGGCGACCGGCAGCGGCGGTGTCGGTGCGGGATTGACCTCAGCATCTGTCCGCGCGTGCAGTACCCGGATGCCACCGGCGGCAACGGCAACGATCACCAGGGCGGCGGCAACCCTGCCCATCGGGCCGAGCACCCGCTGGCCAAACCCCTTGGAACGGCTCGCGTCTTTCACGCCTTACCTCCGGTCTCGCTTGAATGTTACGCATGCTAACATATGTTAGTTACGCTAACATGCAAGCGGTGGATCACCGTGGGGACGAAAAACGATGGAGACACCGACGGCGGCGCGCCGGCGGACGGCGCGGCCGCGCCAAAAAACCGCCTATCACCACGGCGATTTGCGCCAGGCGCTGGTGACCGCTGCGCAACGTCTGATTGGCGAGCATGGACCGGAAGGTTTCACCCTGGCCGATGCCTGCCGTCTGGCCGGCGTGTCGACCGCCGCGCCCTACCGCCACTTCACGGATCGCGCGGCGTTGGTCGCCGCCGTGGCGACGGAGGGGTTTGCCGAGTTGGCGGCCCGGATTAGGGCCGCGATGGAGGCTCATCCCGCCGGGTCGGAGCAAGGGATTGTCGCGATGGGACAGGCCTACGTTCGGTTTGCCGCCGATCGACCCGCGGTCTTCAAGCTCATGTTCGGTCGCCATCCGGCCGTCCAGCACGACCACAAGGCGCCTCCGGAGGGTGGGGCCTGCTTCGGCGTCCTGGCGGAAGCCACCCATGCCTGGATGGCGCGGGTCGATATGGAAGGCCGGTCCTATCTCGACGTCGCGCTACCGTTGTGGACGATCGTCCACGGGGTCTCCTATTTGCTGATCGACAATGATCTGGCGGCGGTCGCCCCCGGTTCGGACGCCTACCACCTGGTCGCCGAAACAACCCTCGCCACGCTTTCCGGCCTCGCCGCGACGTCGCAGGTCGATCCGGCCTAACGGCGCCACGCCTTGCCTTGCGGTACGCCCTTCGCTAAACCGCTTTCCGTCCCGGAGGGGTGGCCGAGTGGCTGAAGGCGCACGCTTGGAAAGCGTGTATACGGGAAACCGTATCGAGGGTTCGAATCCCTCTCCCTCCGCCATCATCTATCTTTCCGGAAATGTTACGGTTCTCGCCCTGCAAACTGTGTCTAACGCCTCATGATGAGCGCGTCGGCGATCGGTCCCTTCCTGCGTTTCCAAATCGCCTCTCGGAGTTCTGAGGGAACGAAGCCAAACCGTTTATAGAAACGTATGGCAGCTTTGTTGTCCGCTGCGACTGCAAGCCACACTGACTTCGCCTCGTCGTACAGATCCAGATTCTCCAGGACGGCGGCGAAGAACCTCGAACCAACGCCTTCTCCGGGCGTACTCACACCAAATTCTTCGATCTTGATGCTACAAGCGGCCCGGCACAGCCAACAAAAACCCAGCCACTGTTGATCCTCCTCCCAGACGAAAACCGTCATCTCCGCACCGTCAATCGCCGCGAGCACAGCTTCGTCCGAGTAGGCTTCGAGCTTGTCCCAATTCTCGGGTTTGTTCAGGATCGCCTGAATCCTTGGAACATCGTTATGATCGGCATGCCGGAGCATCTGCATCCTATGGGTCGTGAATTGGGCGCTGATTGAATAGGGACTACACAACTGTTCGCTGATCCCTAGCAATTGGCGACCTGAAGCCATGATTGTGGGTCACGTCAAGCCGGTTTACCCGAGTCCGGCACCGGGTGTATGCCTCTGCTGACGGTGGCTACCAGCAGGACATACGGCAATGCCCTCATTCGACATCATTTCCCGCACCGACCTGCAGGAGGTCGACAACGCGGTCCAGGGCGCGGTGCGGGAGATCGGCACGCGCTATGACTTCAAAGGCAGCAGCTGTTCGATCGAGCGGACCGATAACACGCTCACACTCAAGGCCGATGACGAAATGAAACTCCGCCAGGTGCAGGAGCTGCTGCGGGGCTACCTGGCGCGGCGCAAGGTCGACGGCGGCGCCTTCGAGTTCGGCAAGTCGGAGAAGGCGTCGGGAAATACCATCCGCCAGAATGTGACCATCAAGCAGGGGATTAAGCGGGATCTCGCCCAGCGGGTGGTGAAGGCCATCAAGGGCAGCAAACTAAAGATCCAAGTAGCCATTCAGGGCGACGAACTGCGGGTGTCGGGCAAGAAACGCGATGAACTCCAGGCCGCCATCGAGCTTGTGAAGGGCCTGAACATCGCCCAGCCGTTCCAATACGAGAACTTCCGGGACTAACTGGCCCGCCTCTTGCACCTCTCCTCCCGGTGGTTGGAGGAGAGAACGCCTTGATTGCCCACGAAGCGGCAGCCCTACAGCAATTCCACCGCGCGCCGGGCGCGGTTCAGTCGGCAATCCGCGCCGCGGGCAGCCGGTCATCGGCAGATTTTGCCTACCTGGTGCGCACGGCCTCGGTCGAAAGCAACTTCAATCCGGCCGCCAAAGCCACCACCAGCTCCGCCAGCGGCATGTATCAGTTTGTCGAGGCGACCTGGATGGAGATGGTCGAAGGCCACGGCAACAAGATCGGCCTTGGCGCCGAAGCCACGGCAATTCGCAATGGCACCGCCGACGCCAAGCTGCGCCAGGACATCCTGGACCTGCGCCACGATCCGAAAACCGCCGCCTTCATGGCGCAAGCCTATGCCGACCAGAATCGGGACCATCTAGAGGCCGAACTCGGCCGCAACACCGACATGGTCGACCAGTATCTGGCCCACTTCCTTGGCCCGACCGGTGCCACGACGTTCCTGAAGTCGCTAAATGAACGCCCGGGGGTGCCGGCGGCCGAACTGCTGCCGGCGGCGGCGGCGGCCAACGGGTCGGTCTTCTATGACGCCGGCCGGCCCCGCAGCGTCGCGGAGGTCCACGCCTATTTCAGCCGCAAACTGGGTCAGCCCGCCGGCGCGGCGCCGGCGAACACGCCGTTTAGCTACGGGGCAACGGTGCAGACCCAGCAGATGCGCGCGGATGCACCCACCTTCGCGGCAAACACCGCATTCATGGTCCACGTCCTGCTGGAGACCTTGTCGACTGGGCGCCTGGATCAGACTCCATCCTCGGACCGGCAGTCCGACGATCCAACGTCCGCCGACCGGCCCGTTGAACCGACCTGGCCTGACCTGGCTGAGCTGTCCATCGAGCTGTGATGCGCGCGGCTATTTCGCCCGCAGCAAATCCAACGGCGCACGGTGAATCTCCTGCAGCAAGGTGACCAGGCGTTCAGCGGCATGCGCCACCAAGGTGGCGCCTGTCTCGGCGGTTGCCACGCTGGCATTCCCAACCGCGCCGGAGGGGTGCAGGTCTTGCGCCTGCCAGGCGAACGCAGCCGGTCCGATCGCCGATAGGATCTCATAGTCGACCGCCAATTCCTTGGTGACGGACACGAAGTCCGCCGCCCTGTCCATCTGCACCAGATCGGGACGCAGATGCAGCATCATCGACGTTTCGACCGCGCCGCCATGGATGTCATGTTGCAGTTCGTCCGGAGGAAAGAGACCCGGCGGCAACCCGAGCCCGTTCCAGCTAACCGGCACGACGAACATGCCCAGGCGCGAGCGCAGATCCTGGGCAACCACATCCATCACGCTCGGCTGGCCGCCATGGCTGTTGAACAGCACCAGCTTGCGGACACTAGCACGCGCGACACTTTCCGCCAGTTCGGTCCACAGCCGGATCAGCGTCTCGGCACTTAGTGTCAGCGTGCCGGGGAAGTCGCTATGTTCGTTCGACTTGCCGACCGGCATCGCCGGTAGGATTACAGCCGGCAAGTCGTCCGGCATTCGTTTCACCGCGGTTTCGATAATCCCCGCATTGATGCAGGCATCGACGTAGACAGGCAGGTGCGGGCCATGCTGTTCGATTGCCGCAACCGGCAGCACCGCGACCAACTTGCTCGCATCCAAGGCGGCGAACTCATCTGTCGTCATGTCCTGCCAATACCGGCGCGGCATGTCAGTCATCCGTGTCCTCCAACGCTCGGCGCTCGCCACGGCGGCGCGCTTCGGACCGGCGCGCCGCACCAGCTTCATCGGCGGTCGCATCGATGTCCATCTTCGCCGTCACGCCATCCGGTCGCCGCACGATCTTCACATCGCCGACAGCCTCACGCGCCAACACCGCGCGGTTCTCAATGCGCCACCGCAGGCCGATCGTCGTCGTCTCGACAAAACAGGCGTCGACGACCCGCACGCGCGCGGCCTCCGTGCAGAGGATCTGCACCGCGCACATCATGCGCCCCT
>JANQOE010000012.1 GCA_028279245.1 Alphaproteobacteria bacterium | reverse complement strand
GGGGGCGCGCTCCGGCTCGTCCCCGGCGCCGAGGCGCGCCAGTTCCATGGCGACGTTGTAGGGATCGGCGGAGTCCCGTTCGAGACATGCGCGGAAGGCGGCGATGGCATCGTCGCGACGGCCCTGAGCCAACGCCACGCGGCCGCGGATGGCGTGGGCGTCGGCGGCGCGGGGGTCGGTGGTCAAGGCCGCGGTCGCGACGGTCGCGGCTTCCTCCAGACGGTCGTCCTGCAGCAGGCGTTCGCACAGATTGCGGCGCGGTGCGGGGGCGCGGGGATCCGCCTGGAGGGCGCGGCGGTAGGCGTCGAAGGCGGCGTCGGTCTCGCCTGACGCATACAAGGCGTTGCCCAGATTGTTCAGCGCCTCGGTGTTGTCCGGCTCCGCCGCCAAGGTTTCGCGGTAGGCCGCCACCGCCTCGGCAGAGGCGCCCTGCCCTTCCAGCGCGCGGCCGAGATTGAAATGATAAGAGGGCGGCGGCGCCGGATGGGTGCGGATCGAACGGCGGATCAGCTCCACCCCGCGCGCGTGATCGCCCCGCTGGCTGAGCAGCACGCCGAGCAGGTGCGTCGCGCCGACATTGCCGGGGTCGGTCTGCAGCAAACGCCGATAGGCCCGCTCCGCCTCGCCGAGCTTGCCGGCGTTGTGCAAACCCATCGCCCGCTGCAGCGCCGGTCCAGCCCGCCCCCGCTGCCGCGCCGCCTTCTCCTGCCGCCGCCGCTGCGCCCGGTTCATGCCCAGAAGTCTTTCATATCAATATATTAGCCGGAACGGCTTGGCGGGGAAATCAACGTCTGAGCGGCGCGACAATACCTCCTACGGTAGATGTTCGAAATATTCTACTGCCTAGAATTGGTCTGTAGGACACTGAATTGGCTCTAACGGAGATCGGTGGCGCGAATGCCTTTGCTCGTTATTGGGTTGGCCCTCGGGCTATTGCTGGCGGGGCACCATGCGACCCTGGCCGACGATGCGCAGTCCGCACCTGCAGAAGCGGCCGGCGATGCCCTTTCTGCGGCCGAGGCGCTGGCCAATCAAGCGGCTGAGGACCTAAAGGCCAATCGACTGATGGAG
The DNA here is from genome assembly GCA_028279245.1 of Alphaproteobacteria bacterium. Lineage (GTDB taxonomy): Bacteria > Pseudomonadota > Alphaproteobacteria > UBA6615 > UBA6615 > JANQOE01. The sequence continues at coordinate 26,013 of JANQOE010000012.1, read as the reverse complement.
GCGTCTCGGCGTTTCGCTGAGGCAGCCGCGCTCGTACCGGCCGGCAAAATGCATCTTCGCGCGCTCTACCTTCACCTCTCCGGCTCCTCCGCACTCCGGGCGGGCGATCCCAGGCGTGCCGCCACGCAGATGGAGGCGTCGCTGGCCTTCTACGAGGAGCTGCTCGGGCCGGAAGCTGAGCCGGTCGGGGAGGGGTTGAATGATCTGGCAATGGTGTATGTGGACCTGGGCCGGAACGATGAGGCCGTGAGTTTGATGCGCCGGTCCCTGGCAATCGCAGAGGCGCATCTGGCCCGGAACCACCCGCTGGTTGGAACCCGGCTCAACAACCTAGCCGGTATCGAGGAAGAGTTCGGCAGGTACGAAGAAGCGGAAGCTCTATATCAGCGCTCGCTTTCGATTGCGGAGGAGTCATTTGGGCCGGATCACCCCGACGTGGGTCTTCGGCTCAATAATCTCGGGCACCTCTATCACGTGCAAGGCCGGCTCGCCGAAGCGGAGCCGCTGTACCGGCGGGCGCTGGAGATTGCCGAAGGATCGCTGGGTCCGGATCATCCGGATGTCGGAGTCAGGCTGAACAATCTAGCCGGCATCTACAAAGCTCAGGGGCGACTGGAAGAGGCTGAACGGTTCTATTTGCGCGACCTTGAAATCACCCGCGCCGCGCTCGGTGAGGCGCACCCCTCGCTTGCTGGTCGGTTTCACAATCTAAGCGTTCTGTACAACGAGCAAGGTCGGATCAACGAGGCGGTCGACCTCGCCAATGATGCCCTGCGCATCACAGAGGTAAGCCTTGGCAAGAACCATCCGGCTTACAGCGCGCACCTGCACGTCCTGGCGACGTTGCAGCGTAAGCTCGGCGACTATGCTGCGGCCGAGCGCAGTCTGCTCATGTCGGTTCAGATTGCCCTCGAAGTCTTCGGCGAGGATCACCCGCGGGTTGCGGCAGCCGAAAACGCACTGGCGGGTGTCTACCGTGATGTTGGGCGCCTCGACGACGCTGAATCGCTCTACGCCCGGTCGCTGAAGACGACGATCGATTCGTTCGGCTTTGAGCACGCGGATGTCGGCATACGCGCCAACAACCTGGCGATTCTCTATGCGATGCAGGGCCGGGACGAAGAGGCGAAGCCGTTGTTCTTGATCGCTCAACGGGTTCTGGAGGAACAGCTCGGAGAGGGTCATCCATACACTGTTTCGGTTGCGGAACACTTGGCCGCGCTGCAGGCCCGGGAACAGTGACCGGCGTTGCAACTGCTGACCTCGACGACCTGAAACCGGCAACCCCGGTGCGCCGACGCCCGTGGCTGGCCGGGCTGTTGTCGCTGTTAATGCCGGGGCTGGGGCAGGCCTACAACACACGGCTGCGGCGCGGTCTCGTTATCTACGGCGTCCACCTGATGCTGGGATTGGCTTTGGTCTTTGCACCGTCGATCCCAGCCGGGCTGGCGTTTCTGGTGCTGTTGCCGGTTTTCATCGTGTTTTTGATTGTCGATGCGATAGTCGGTGCCCGCCGCGCTGGGGCGGTCGAGTTACGGTGGTTCAACAGGTGGTGGATCTACGTCCTGGCATTGGCTGCCTCGACCGGCGTCACCGCGGCGACGGACGGACTCAAGCACGTTAAGCGGCCGGTGCAGGCGTACAACATCCCGGCCGGCAGCATGGTGCCGACTCTCCTGGTCGGCGATTACATGTGGTCCGAGCGGGCGGCCCCGCAGCGGGGCATGGTGATGGTGTTCAAGCGTCCACCGGAAAACCAAACCGATTTCATTAAGCGGATCGTCGGGCTGCCGGGCGATCGCGTACAGGTGAAGGGCGGCGCGCTTTACATCAACGGGGCCGCGGTGCAGCGGGAGCGGATTGAGGATTTCCGGGAGACCGACCCCGACGGCAACACTGTGGTTGCCGCCCAGTACAGGGAAACCTTGGGCGGCCGCAGCTATCGGATCATTGAACGATTTGGCGACCGTGGCCCGTTGGACAACACGGCCGAGTTTGTCGTGCCCGACGGCCACTACTTCGCGATGGGCGACAACCGCGACAACTCGGCGGACAGCCGCGGTAACGGCACGGAGGCCTGGTTCGTGCCCGAAGAAAACATGATCGGGCGGGCTGGACTGATGTTCTATTCCGTCGGCCCCGGCGACTGGCCTGGTGCGATCCGGTTCGACCGGATGGGCCGCTGGGTGGAGTAGCGGTGGCGCACGCCCAAACGTTTCCGTTGAAGCCTTGGCGGGTGCTGCCGGCGCTGGTGTTGGGACCTGTTTTTGCCGCGCTGGCGCTGGCCAGCTTTGGGGTGATCCGCCACCAGACCCTTGAAGGTGTGGGCAATACGATCACCAACGTGTTGTTTTTCGGCGTTCCGGTGGCGCTGCTGTTCGGGTTGCCGATGTTTGCACTCTACCGGCTGCGCAGATGGGATACGCGCCTCGCCTTCGCAATTGGCGGCGCGCTGGTGGGCACCGCAGCTTTCAGCACGGTACCGGCCGGCGGTTTGGCGTTGCTGATCGAAATGGAGGGTGCGGATGCGACGACCCGGTTGATGGGGGTTGGCGTGTCAATCTTGCTGGGCGGATTGGTCGGTATCATCCCCGGTGCCTTGGCGGGGATTGGGTTCTGGTACGGCCTGTATGGCGGGCTGACCCGAACAATGCCGCAGCCCGTGGGAAAGAGGTTGGTGTCGCAGGACGTCCTCAGACGCCTCCGCGCCGATGACCGGCAAGACACCTACCCGCTGAAACCGAGACGCCTGGCGTTGTCCATTGTCACGGCCCCGCTGCTCCCGGCGGTTCTCCTGGGTGGTCCCTCGGCGGTCCTACACAGCGACATCTCGTTCGCCGTGTTGCTGCTCAAGGCGGGGGTGGTGGCCATGTTCGTGTTGGGGCTGCCGATTTTCTGGCTGTACCGCAAAGTTGGCTGGGACGGCAGGTCGGCCTACGCGTTGGCCGGGAGTTTTGTCGGCGCCGTCGCGTTCCTCGTTGTCCATGAAGGCTTCCCGGCCGGTGCGTTCCTGGGTCTCGCGTGGCACCTTAGCGTCGCCGGCGCGATACCGGGGGTCATTGGCGGGCTCGCCTTTTGGTTTGTGTTGTACGCAGGGCTCGAACGGACATACGCGCCGGGCGCGCGCTCTGGCGAGCAGCCCTGATGGCGGATACCTACACTTATCCGCTGAGGCCTAGGCGGGTCTTGGGCGCATGTATTGCAGCGCTATCGATCCCAGCGGCTTTCCTTGGTGCTTCAATCCTATTGTTGGAGGCCATCGGGACAAGGGACGTCGCGGAACTGTTCAACTGGGGCGTTGGCCTGTCCGCCGTTGGTCTGCTTGGCGTGCCCATGTTTCGGCGCGTTTGCCAGATGAAGGCGGCGCCGATGGCGGAAATGGGGCGTTCGCGAAAGCCGACATTTCCGCTGAAACGATGGCGCGTGCTGCTGGGGCTTCTACTTGCCCCGTTCGTCACAGTCTTACTCTGGGTATTGGGTCTGCAAGTTCGCGCATCAGCTGGTTTGTTGGGTCTGTTTGATGACGTGTTTGACTCGCTGCGAGAACTGGCGCTCAGCACGGTACTGACAGCGCCGGTGCTGGTAATCCTCTCAGTCCCAGCGGTGTGGGTCTTCCGCCGCCGATCTTGGGATAGCTGGTGGAACTACAGCTTGGCCGGTTGGGCAGTGGGGGCCATCGGCCTGCCGACAGCTCTGATACAAAATGCCCCCTACGATTACGACTTTGTTGGCGCAACCCTGGCTGTCCACGCCGTGTCCGGCGGTGTGGGTGGCGCTGTCGCCGGACTGGTGCTCTGGTTTGTCCTCTACCTGGGCCTTGAACGGACGCGCCGGCCGTGCGCGAGTTCAGTGGAAAAGGCTTGATGGCGGATACATACACTCATCCGCTGAAGCCCTGGCGGGTCGTGGCGGCTTTTATTGCCGCTCCATTGACTCCGACACTGCTGTTCGGAGGGCCGCTGACGTTGGCTGACCTTGAGACTGGTGGCGGCACGGCGATGATCATTTTTCTTTTCAGACGGGTCTCGGACAGAGAAGCCGAGGTCTTTCGGTGATAGCCAGGCCGACAGACAGCGGACACGATTGATGGCGCGTGAGTACACATTTCCGCTGAAACCTTGGCGCGCTGTGGCCGCGTTCGTCGCGGCAACGCCGATTCCAGCACTCATCATGGCCACGATGTTTTTCCTTTGGGATCCGGAGAATGGCCCAGTTTTCGGACCAGCTTTTCCGACCTACGAGGTCGGCGCGCTGCTGGCCTGTGGGATTCCTGCCTTCGTGCTATGCCGGCGGAAAGGTTGGGACAGGCGAATAATGTTCATCGGTGCCGGGTTGGTGGCCGGGATGGGTACTGCCGTGTGGCCATTTCTTGACGTCGTCTGGGTCATGGCGCGCTCGGATCCGATTTACCACATCGTCACAGTTGTCATCGCCCTGCTGGGTGTCCTTCCCGGTGTGATTGCCGGGATCGTTTTCTGGTACGTGCTTTACGGCGGCCTTCGCCGCACCGAACTGCGGCGGCTTGGCAGACGAGCGGCGGACCGTGAGGTCGAGGTCTTTCGGTAATGGCTGACCAGGAAGACGGCGGCATCGGCTGGAAGGGGTTTCGGGTCGACCGGAGCACCCAGCACACGGTCGTCATCGCGGCGTTCTTGGCGAACTACTTCTGCCTGGCCGGTGTGCTCTCAACGCTCGTGACACGCGCGCCAAGTGGACGGTTGGTCGCCAATGCTGCCCCGGTTTGGGAGACGAATGAGATTGTCTACACGGTGTTGGTGTTCGTGATCTCCATCGTCGGCTACGTCTTCGCGCGTTACGCGGAGACGGGGACCCGTTGGGGTGCGCGGGTACTGGTGAGTGGTGTGCCGCTTTTCGTCACCGTGTTGTTCCTCATCCGTGCGTTTGCCGGATGACAGCCGCACCCGTGCGTGGAGCGGCGCCTTCGAGTAAGCCGACATTTCCGCTGAAGCTGTGGCGGTTGGTGTTGGGTTTGATCCTCCTGCCGATCGTGCTGACTCTACCTGTGATGCTACTCCTCTACATCTACGTGCTTTCAGACCTCCAATACATGACCGTTTCCGAGTTCACGGTGGCGCTAGGTTTCTTTTTTGAGCCGGCAATCATGGCCGCATTGCCCGGCTCGCTGCTGGCTATTCCAACGCTAGCGTTGCTCCGGTGGCGGCGCTGGGACAGCTGTTGGTGCTACGTGCTTTCGGGCGCAGTCGTGGGATCCATCAGGTTCTTCGCTGTTACGCCCATACACGAAAGCGATACCTTCGTCGTTGCTGGTCTACACGGCGCGGCCGCCGCCCTTGTGTTCTGGTTGGTTCTGTACGCCGGTCTGTCGCGGACCCAAGTCTGATGCTCAAGAGTTCGCGGACTTACCACCCGCCACGGTAATGACGGCGATGATGATGACGCCGGTCATCACCAGGCGCACGCCGGCGCCGAGGCCGAAGGTATTGAGCATCGTCACCAGTAGGAACATGAATAGGGCCGCGCCCCAGAGGCCGCTGACATTGGCGTAGCCGCCGGCGACCGAGGTGCCGCCGATCACCACGACCGCAATCGACGCCAACAGGAACTCGGCGCCCATGTTGAGGGATGCGCCGCCGGAGAAGCCGGACAGGAAGTAACCGCAGATGCCGGCGAGGGTGGCGCTGAGCACGTAGGTGACGAAGCGGATGAAGTCGACGGAGATGCCGGAGAAGTGGGCGGCCCTTGGGTTCTGGCCGACTGCGACCACCGACCGGCCATAGACGGTGCGGTGCAGGACGACTGCCATCAGCGCGGCGAACAGGATCGTCACTAGCGCGAGGATCGGCAGACCGGCGATGCGGGCGGTGGCGAAGTCCGCGAGGATTGGCGGCGGTTTGATCTTGATGCCGCGGCCATAGGCGATGGCGGCGGACTGGAACAGGAAGCTCGACGACAGGGTGGCGATGATCGGCGGGATGCGCAGCAGCCGGATCAGGCCGTAGTTGAAAACACCGACCGACGCGCCGCAGCCGATGGCGATCAGAAAGCCGAGGGGGATCATCGCGTCTTGCGTCCCCATGATCTTCATCGAGACGGCACCGGCGAAGGTCATGGTCGCCGGGATCGACAGGTCGACGTTCCCGGGGCCGAGGGTGATCACGTACATCTGGCCGATGCCGACGATCACCGAGAAGGTGCCAAAAGCCAGGGCGGCGCTGATCACCTCACCCGCGCCTTGGCCCTGGGTGAAGGTGATGGTCGCCAGCCACACGAGGAGCGCGCCGAGATAGGCCCACAGCCAGGGCTGTTCCAGCACGCGGGTGACGATGGCCGGGCGGGCGGCGGGGCGCGCGGCGTTCATCGGCGGGCCTCGGCCCGGTTGATGATGGCGCGGAAGGCCAGCACGACAATCAGGATGCCGCCCTGGGCGCCGATCTGCCAATCCGGCGGCAAGCGCAGGAACGAGAGGAACGACGCTGCCAGCGTCAGGGTCATCGCGCCGATGACGGCGCCGACCGGCGAGATGCGGCCGCCGACAAACTCACCACCGCCGAGGATCACCCCGGCAATCGACAGCAAGGTGTAACGCAGGGCGATGTTGGCGTCGGCCGAGGTGGTCAGGCCGATCAGCGACAGGCCGGACAGCATCCCAAAGAAACCGGCCAGCGCGAACATGGTCATCTTGGTGCGTAACAACGACCAGCCGGCGCGCGCCACGGACCGCGGGTTACCACCGGCACCGCGCAGGATGGCGCCATAGGCGGAGCGCATCAGCGCCACATGCACGATCAGGGCGACGCCAACCGACGCGTAGATGGTGAAGGGCAGCCACGGCGTGCGGAACTTCATGATCGCCTGGATCCAGTCCGGCGCCTTGCCGCCGGGGGTCGGCAGCACCAGCAAGGCCAAGCCCAACCAGACGAACGACATGCCGAGGGTCACGACAATCGACGGCAGGTTGCGCAGGTGGATCAGCGCGCCGAGGGCCGCGTAGATGGCGATGCAGCCGAGCAACGCGGCGACCCCGAGCAGCGGCGTGTCATTGAGCCAGGTGGCGCCAATCGCCGCGACCAGGCCGACATAAGCGCCGATGCCGAGATCCAGATCGTTGACGGTGATGACGCACATTTGGGCGATGGTGGCGAAGGCAATCGGCAGCGCCAGGTTCAGCAGCAGGTTGAGCCCGAAGTAACTCATGGTGCGGGGCTGCAGATAGAAGATCGCCAGCAATAGCACCGTCAGCGACAGCGCCGGCAGCGCGCTGCGCAGGAATCGCGGCGACAGGATCAGGCTTGGCAGTCCGCGCAGCGAACGCTGGGCTACGGCTAGGTCGGTCATGCCGCGGCCTCGAAGGACGAGTGCAACACCTTTTCTTCCGTCATCTCATGGCGCGCCAGGTCGGCGACGATCTCGCGGTTGCGGAACACGTAGACGTGGTCGCAGTGAAACAGCTCATCCATTTCCGTCGTGTACCAGATGAAACAACGGCCGCGGGCCGCCTCCTCCCGAATGATCGCGTAGACTTCCTGCTTGGTGCCGACATCGACACCGCGCATCGGATCGTCCATCAGCACGATGTCGGCCTCGGCGCCGAGGGCGCGGGCGAACAGCGCCTTCTGCTGGTTGCCACCGGAGAGGGACAGGATGTTGTTGTTCATGTCCGGCGTGCGGATGCCGATGCGCTGGCGCCAATCCTCGGCCATCGTTTTCTCCGACTGGCTCTGCACCAGCAGGTAACGCAGCATTTCGCGCATCGAGCAGACGGTGATGTTCCGGGCAATCGACCACAGCGGAAAGATGCCATCGGTTTGGCGGTCGCCGGCGACGAGGGTCACCGGTCCGTCGATCTGCATGCCCGCCGGGGCACGGCCGCGGTTGGCGTAGATGTGGCCCAGCATCTCGGTCTGGCCGTGACCGGCGAGGCCGGCGAGGCCGACGATTTCGCCCCGATGCACCAGCAGTTCGGGGCCTAACGTTTGTCCGGCGGGGCGGGCGCGGACCTTGAGCGCATTGTCGACGCGTTTGGACTCTGTTGCCGCGCCGTTGGCTTGCCGCTCGTCCTTGGCGACGCTGCCCATGGTTGCGACCAGGGAGTCGCGGCTGTGATCCGTGGCGGCGCGGACGTCGACGACCTTGCCGTCGACCATCACGGCGATGCGGTCGGCGGTGGAAAGGATTTCCCCCAGCAGGTGAGAGATCAAAACGCAACTGCCGCCGCTTCCGACATAACGGCGGACGAAGGCGAGCAGTTGCGCGGCGACGACGGAGTCGAGAGACGAGGTTGGTTCGTCGAGGATCACCAGGTCGGCGGCGACATCGGTGACGGAAAAGGCGCGGGCAATTTCGACCATCTGACGGCGGGCGATCGACAGGTCCCCCACCACATCGCCAGCGCGCACGCCATGGCCGGGGAAGACCTCGTCCAGCTTGCCGATAATCAGTTCGCCCGCGCGGCGGCGCCAGCCGAAGCCTTTCAGCGCCGGGTGCAGTACGCGGGCGTTTTCGGCGACGGTCAGATTGGGGCAGAGCGAGAGTTCCTGGAACACGCAACGGATACCGCGGCGGTGGGCGACGGTGACGTCGTAACCGCGGGTCAGATCGTCGGCGCCGATGTTGATGCGGCCGTTGTCGGGACTGACCGTCCCCGCCAGCACGTTCATCAGGGTCGACTTGCCGGCGCCGTTATGGCCGACCAGGCCGAGGCATTCGCCGCGGCTGAAGGTCAGTTCAACGTCCAGAAGAGCTTGGACGGCGCCGAAGCGTTTTTCGACGCCGTCCAAACGAACAAGGATCTCAGGCATCATCCCTATGACAGCTAGGCCATCAGGATGATGGCTGTCTACTCAAGATTAGGAGCCGCTGTTGATGACTCCCTGCGCGTCTTCGAGCGAATACTCGACGTTGGCGACGCCGCCGGCTTCGGTGTTGGCCAGATTGTCTTCCAGGTTGTCCTGGTCGATGCGGAGGAACGGCACCACCAGATCCTTCGGCACCTCCTGGCCGTCGAGGATCTGCTGGGCGACCCAGAACGCCAGGGTCGACACGCCCGGGGCAATCGACACGGACATGGTCTCGTACCCGGCGGCGTCCTTCTGTTCCTTCCAGTAGGTCAGCTCGTCATGGCGGTTGCCCATGATGATGACCGGCACGTCGCGGCCGGCGGCCTTGAACGCCTGCGCGGCGCCGAAGCCGTCACCGCCCTGGGTTACGACCGCGGCGATTTCCGGCAGCGACGGCAGGATGCCGGCGACGGCCTTCTGCGCCACGTCCTGCGCCCAGTCGCCGTGCACGGACCCGACGATGTTGAACTGCGGGTTCTCGGCAACGCCCTCATGGATGCCGGCGCTGATCTCGTCATCGACGAAGACGCCGGCGAGGCCGCGGATCTCCAGCAAGTTGCCGCCTTCCGGCATGACTTCGGCCAGATAGAGGACCTCGTCCTTGCCCATCTGCTTGAAGTTCACCGCGATCCGCCAGGCGCACGGCTCGGTGACGATGCCGTCGAAGGAGACGACGGTCACGCCGGCATCGCAGGCTTCGCGGACGGCGCCGTTCAGGGCGTCGGGCGAGGCGGCGTTGATGACGATGGCGTCATAGCCCTGCAGGATCAGGTTCTGGATCTGGGCGGCCTGCTCGGTCACCTGGTTTTCGGCCGTGGTGAAGGCGTCGGCCGCGGCGACAACGCCGGCGGACACCGCCTCCTCACCGACCTTGCCCCAGCTCTTGAGCATCGCCTGGCGCCAGGAGTTACCGGCATAATTGTTGGAAAGAGCGATCCGCTTCTCCGACGTGTCGGCGCTGACACCGGCCGGAATGGCGACCACCGCCGCCAGGATCGTCGTGGCCAAAAGTCGTTTCATTCATACCTCCCTTGCACGCGGTCACCTGGCCTGTGGGCTGGATTCCGCTGCTTCATCGCACAAATGGCACTGTCTGCCGGGCGGATACTGGTATACCAGCCCGATGTCCGGATCGTAGAGGAAGCGGCTCGGGCGCGCAAATATTTATGCGGTCATTCTCCGGATTTGCTCATATTTATGATCATACCAAGGACCCGCGCCTGTCAGTCCTTTGGTAACGGGTCCGGGTGTAGGAACGGCCCGGTTAACCACCGATGGGGGATACCGTGGCGGTTGCTGCTGAAACGATGGCCGATACAGTTGAGGGCCATATTCGGATCGGGCGGATCATCCGCCTTGGTTTTCGCGTCCTGTTCAGAAACATCGGCCGGTTCGGTTTGCTGGCGCTGTTGCTCATGGCGCCGTTCACTCTGGTCGATCTGTTTTCTGCCGAAGAAGGGGTGCAGTCAACGCAAACGGTGGCGCTACCCTCAGCCGGAGAATGGCTCGCCATCGCGCTGCTCACCGCCGCGTACATTGTTGCCTACGCGTTCCTAACCGCGGCCGTCACCCGGGGTACCTATGACGAGCTACGTTCGCAACGGCCTAGCTTGATGGATTGTCTGCGGGCTGCCCTGTCTCGCTTGCTACCGGTGTTGTTGGTCGGGGCGCTGCTCGCATGGGCGTGGTTACTCGGCACCCTTGCCTTGATCGTCCCCGGTGTCATTGTGTTGCTTATGTTCTATGTCGCGGTTCCAGTCGCGGTCGTCGAGAAGCCAGGCATCCGGGCAAGCTTCTCACGCAGCAGGAAGCTGACGAAGGGCAACCGCTGGCGCATCTTGGGCGTAGTCGTCCTGTACGGGCTAATTGCCGGCCTTATCCAACTCTTAGTCGGCATCGTGATCGGCGTCCTCGGGTATGTCGCAGGCAACATTCCACTGGCATTCATTCTGCTGAACTGGGCGTCCACCGCCTTCAACGCCGTCCTTTTCAGCACGTTTGTGGCGGTGACCTATTTCGCGCTGCGTGTGGCGAAGGACGGGTTGGATACCGACGGTCTGGCGGCGGTGTTCGAGTAGGCAACACGCCCCGGGTGCTCGGGTTGCGTTGGACGTTGTGACCGACCGCCAAGCGGCCACTAGGGTCGGGCACATTCGGTTCGATTGGATCGTCCTGCAGACCGCGGCGATCTGGCGGCTGAACTTCAATATGTTTGGGCTCTTGGCGTTGCTGATTCTGAGCCCGGCGTTCCTGTTCGACGTGTTGCTCGGGACCAGCGAGCACCCGCTGCTGTCACCCGAAATGGACTCATCGCTCGGTACCGCGGTCAGTTTTGTTGCGAGTGTATTCCTCGCCGTTGCTCTGACGATCGGCACCTACCGTCATTTGCGTTCCGAGCACTTCGGGCTGAAGTATTGCGTGCGCCGCGCGATGGATACCGACTTCGGCGTGGTGCTGGTGGGATTGATCAGCTTCGTCTTACTGGCTTTCGGCTTCCTCGCGTTCGTCGTGCCCGGGCTACTTGTTGCGACTGTGTTCTTTGTCGCCGTTCCGGTCATAGTTCTTGAAGATGAGGGGGTGATCGGCAGCCTGCAACGGAGCGCGTCACTTACCGGAGGCAATCGATGGCGCGTGTTCGTTATCCTGCTAGTCGCCATCGGAATCAGTTTAGGGCTGACCGTTCTACTCACCGGCGTGGTTGAGTTGCTGCCGCATGAAAACGATTCACCGGTTCTCACCGCGCTGATTGATTGGGTTCACACGGCCATAGAAAGTCTGTTTATCGGCATCCTGACCGCCGTGACCTACTTCGCGTTGCGCCAGGCAAAAGAGGGTGTAGACGTCGACGAATTGTCAACCGTGTTCGACTAGGCCATCAAGTCAGCGCATACCATGACCAGCTTCACCGCAGAGACACCCAGGAGTTTGGTCGTCGGTCAACAGATTCGTGTTGGTCGGATCGTTTCGGAAAGCTTTGGACTACTCGTTGCAAATGGAAAGCTGTTCCTGCTGTTGATGCTGCTGACACACGGCCCCCTGCTGGCCCACGATCTCGTCCGAGGTACAGACCACGCGCTTGAGACAGCAATCGCAGACGATTGGACGTCTACGGCTGTTGGATTTGCTTCACTGCTGTTCTATGCGGTGCTGGTTGGCGCCGCTACGGCTGTGGCATTCAACCGGCTTCGCTCTCAGCCGGTCACCCTTGTCGATAGCTTCCGTCTTGGTTGGGCCCGCTCCTTAGTGGTCTTGGTGGTGACCATGCTCGCCGCAATTGCTGTGGCGATCGGACTGTTCGCGCTCCTTGTTCCTGGCCTCTTCCTGCTCACCATATTGTTCGTTGCCGCGCCAGTAGCTGTTCTCGAACGTCCCGGTGTATTTGCCAGTCTCTCTCGCAGCGAAGAATTGACGAAGGGCAATCGTTGGCGCGTACTCGCGCTCGCCATCGGCTTCGTAGCCGCCACCATTCTACCGGACGTGGCGATCTTCCTAATCGGCGAAGCCACCACCCTTCCGGCAGCAGCTTGGGCGACCCTGGGTTGGACGCTTTATGCAGTGGTGCTTGTTTTTGGCGCCGTACTCATCACCACAACCTACCACGCACTTCGTGTCGTCATAGACGGATACGACACGAGCGCCGTCGCGGACGTGTTCGACTAGGTTTGAGAGTCTGGCGTATGACCACTTCTATGCGCCGCAGGGCGAGCGGGAACAGGATCCGCGTCGGACGGATCATTTGGACCAGCTTTAAAACAGTCGTTCGCAACGCTCTGCCCTTCGGGCTACTGGTGGTCCTGGCCGTCACACCGCTGGTCGCGTTGGATATGGTAACAAGCACGGCGACCGGCTATTTCGGTGGTCCTTTCAATCTCGAAGGCGAGCCGTTTTCCCTTGCCGTTTTGGTCGCATCGCGCCTTGGCGCGCTGCTCTTTGGGGCGCTACTGACGGCGGTCGCGACTGTGCGGACGCATGATGTTCTGACTGGAAGCGTAACCGACTTTAGAAGATACCTAGGGGCCGTCTGGATGGCCGCGCCCATTGCGGTCGTTGCTGTGTTCACCACAACCCTTGGCCAGGTCGGATTTGAGGCCGTCCTGAACATCAACGTCATTCTTATGCCGCTGATTCTTCCTGGCCTCGCCCTTTATGTCTTCTACCTAGTCGCGATACCGGTTCTTGCCGTTGAACGAACCGGCGTCATCTCCAGTTTGGGGCAGAGTGCACGTTTGGCGCGACACGATATTGGTCGCGTCTTCTTCACGGTACTTCTGGTGCTGGCCGTGGGCACTATTCTACCGAGGCTGTTGATTCCAGCACTGCTCGCCGCTTTCAGTTTGCTACCGTCAGGCATTCTCTATTCGCTTCCATCAAATCTATTCGTCATGGCTGCTCCGTGGATCGCAAGGGCAATAACTTGGCTCTTTCTCAGTGTTGTTATTGCCGCCGTTTATTGCGCCCTGCTCCAGGTGGTCGAAGGCAGCAGCCGGGGTCGTGATGAAGCGGTGTTCGACTAGGCTGGTTCCCGCTTCTCGTCGTCGTGCTTGCTTGCCCGGCGGTGGCCGAACAGTATGCGGTGTTCCAGGTGGGCGCGTTGGGCGGCGTAGAAGGCTTCCAGGAAACGGCGGTGCACCACGGTGTGGCCGGCGGGCGGTGTCCAGCCGATCTTTTCGGCGATCCGCTCGCACACTTTTTGCTCGGACTCCGCCGCTGCTGGTGATGCTTCTTTGCGGAGGATGTCTTCCAGCACCTGCAGTTCGTACACGCCGTAGATGCTCAACTGCTCCGTGGTGAAGGCGTAGACGCTGTCGGTCGCATCGGCGGGGGACAGGTCGGCGAGCAACTGGGTCTTCGGCACGCTGATCACCCAGGTGCCGGCAACCAGATCGCCGGCGCGCATGCGGTCCCGGTTGAACAACGGCATGAGCACCAGAATGCCCAGCCACACCAGGACCAGCAGATAGAACAGCGCGGCCTGCGGGCTGGACGTGTCGACGCTGAACAGCCAACCGGCCGGCAAAAAGAACTCGACCTCGCGCATCATGTTGCGAGCGACGACAGCGCGGCCAAGGAGCGGGCCGCCCTTGTTGTCGATCACCCGTAAGCCAAGCAGCCGCTTGCCCGGCGTCGACCCGCGCCAGCGCAACTCGAAATAGGTGAAGTAGAAGCTGCGCAGCAGGAAGTACATCACCCCGATCAAGGCGTTGAACAGATGCCGACTCAGCAACTCCAATTCTGCGTTGAGCCACAGCATAAAGATGGCGACGGCGGCGAAACCGACACCTAGCGCCAAGAGGTCGATCATAAAGGCGGCGGCGCGGTCGCCGCGGTCGGCGAGGCGCACGGTCAGCGGTACGCCTTCCGGCGAAACGATGCGCCGTTCGTCGCCGTCGATAACCTCGGTTAGGAGCGTGCTAGTCATCGGTCCGGCCACGCCCGACGAAGGTGAAATAGGTGAGCCATGCAGCCAGCATCACACTGGCGATGATGTAACGTGTCACGGTGTCGGTGATGAGCTCGCGGGCGAAGCCCTCGAGCAGGGCGGCCACGAAAAACATGAACACGGCGCCGAGGGCCACCAGGCCGGCCTCGGGCCCCCGCAGCCGCAAGGTATCGAGCCGCGTATGGCGGCCCGGAAAGGCAATGGCCCCGCCGAGTACCAGACCCGCTCCGCCGGCGATACAAACGGCCAGCAACTCCGTCGATCCATGAATCAGCAGCCAGCCCCACAACTCGACGGACAAGCCGCGGCCGTCGAACAACGCGGCGAAAGCGCCGATCCGAAGCCCATTGTAAAACAGGAGCAGAAAGGCGGGCAGGCCGAGGGCGAAGCCAAGCGCAAACGCCAGCATGCCGATGCCAGCGTTGTTGGAGAAGAGGAACGAGGCAAAGCGTGCCAGCCGATCGCGTGGCCGTTCGTCGTCGCGGAACAGGGTTTCGCGCAAGTCGGCGGTGCTCGCTGACGGGTTGCGGGATTCATCCACGCCCATGATTGCGTAGTAATGCTCGGTGTCCTGCGCCACTAATGCAAACCCGGTGACCCCGCCCAACGCGAACACCAGGGCGGCGATGAGGATCGGCCAACGGGCGGCGCGCACCGCCGCCGGCAGGCGATAGGCGAAGAACGACCAGATGAACGCGCCCGGCCGGGTGCGGGCGCCGTAGACCGACAGGTAGGCGCGGGCCGACAAGTTCTCCAGGTAGCGGACGACGTTCTGGTCCAGTGAGATGACGCGGGCGACAGAGAGGGACGAGACTGCGGCCCGGTACAAATTGGGCAGGCGCATCAGCTCTGCTGCCGACAGGCTGGCGAGGCCACGGCGTTCGGCGCGCTGCACGATGTCCTCAAGCTCGCGCCACCCCGCTTCCCGCTCGCGGCGGAACTCGACGCTTTTGAGACCGGCTGCCGACATCTAAAGCTGATCCCGTTCCTTGATCGCCAAATAGCGATTGAGCATGCCGATACCGACCGACTTGCTCGGCACGTCAAGGCAGTGCACGCCAAGGCGCCGCAAGCGTTCGATCACCCGGCGCCGTTCGTTTAACAGATCGTCGGCGACGACCGTGCGTGCCACATCCCCTAGGTTGCGCGGTTGGGCCCGAATTGCCGTGGCCATGCTGGGGTCACGCAATGAGACGAACAGGACCAGGTGGCGGGCGGCCAGGCGCTGCAGATTCTCGATCATCAACTCGGCGGTGACGGTGTCGACGAAGTCCGTCATCAAGACAATCAGCGAACGCCGCGCGAGACGCGCCATCACGTCCGCCAAAGCCAGAGTGAAGTTCGTTTCCTCCGAATGGTAGTCGAGGTCGGCGAAGGCGCGTTGCAGCCGCGGGAAGGTGTGGGCGCCGGCTTGCGGCGGGAGGTATTTGCGGACCCGCGCGTCGAAGCCGACCAGACCGACTTGGTCACCGCTGCGCAGGGAGAAATACGACAGCATCAGCGCGGCGTTGATGGCGTGGTCAATCTTCGGAATGCCGTCGATCGGCTCGCTCATCAACTGGCCGGTGTCGATGGCCAGCACGATCTGATGATTGCGTTCGGTTCGGTATTCCTTGCACACCAGCTTGCGGTGCCGGGCCGAGTGTTTCCAATCGATCGACCGGTGGTCGAAGCCGGGCATGTAGTCGCGCAGGGCGTCGAACTCCGATCCTGTGCCTTGCTGATACTGCACCTTGATGCCGAACAACGCGTCGCGGGCGGAGAAGCGTAGTGCCGCATCCTTGACAGCGCCGATGTTTGGGACGACGGGGACATCCACCTGCAACGGCCGTGTCGCAATCCGCATGACCAGACCGAGCGGTCCCGGCCAGCGCAGCCAAAGACGATCGATACGCGCCAGACCGCGACGCAACGGCCGCAATGGGACCGTAAAGTCCTCGGCCTGGCCGGGCCGCACATCCAGTCGGCGGGGCGGTGCGGGCGCCAGGTTGGTGCCAAAGTCGCAGACGGCCTCCCCCCGCAACGCCGTCCGGAGACCGGCGGGCAACAGCTTCACTTCCAGCACCCCTTCGGTGCCGACGTAAATCGTTGGCGGCGGTTTGGTCACGACATGCAGGGCATTCGAAGATGGGCACAGCCAGGCATCCGCCGCGGTCAAGAGCAGTGCGGCGCCAAGAAAGGCGGCCCCTAGGGGCCACAAATCCTCGCGCCACAGCACGAAGGCGAGCGCGACGGGCACGCCCAAGGCGTACAACAACAGGGCGCGCTTGGTGGCTTGCATCAAACCGGGGCTTTGGTGTGGTCGACGATCTGCCGGATCACATGGTCGGCATCGAGGCCTTCGATCTCCGCGCCCGGCGCCAGCACCACGCGGTGCCGCAGGGCCGGCAAAGACAGATACTTGATGTCGTCGGGGATGACATAGTCGCGGCCCTCCAGCACGGCGAAGGTACGGGCGGCGGCAGCCAACATGCTGGCGGCGCGGGGTGAGGCGCCGACTTGCAGGGAATCGCTGCTGCGTGTGGCGCGGACGATGTCGACGATGTAGGCCACCAGTTCTTCGGAGAGCCGCACCTTGGCACACATCTCGCGGACGGCTTGCAGCCGAGGCTGATCGGCCACGGCCTCGATGCCGAGCGCTCCGACCTTTGGCATGCTGGTGTTGGTGCCGTGGGCCAGGACGATGTCCCGCTCCTCCTCCACCGTCGGGTAGTCGAGCACATGTTTGAACAGGAAGCGGTCTAACTGGGCTTCGGGCAGTGGGTAGGTGCCCTGCTGCTCGATGGGGTTCTGGGTCGCCAGCACCATGAAGCCGTCGCCGAGATCGTGGGAGTCGGTGTCGATGGTCACCGCACGTTCCTGCATTGCCTGCAACAACGCGGCCTGGGTCTTCGGCGGGGTGCGGTTGATCTCGTCCGCCAGCAACAGTTGGGTAAAGATCGGCCCCTTTGTCAGACTGAATTCATTGGTCTGGAAGTTGAACAGGTTGGTGCCGATGACATCGCCAGGCATCAGATCCGGGGTGAACTGGATGCGGCCGAAGTCGAGCGACAAGGCCGCCGCGAAGCAACGCGCGAGCAACGTCTTGGCGGTGCCGGGCACGCCTTCCAACAAGATGTGGCCGCCGCACAGCAGCGCCACCAACATCAGGTCGAGGGCTTCGTCCTGACCGACGACACCCTTCTGCACCTCACGCCGTAGATCGGCCGTCAGCCGGGCGATGGCCGTTAGGTCCATCGAGCATGGCGCGCCGCCAGCGGTAGATGCGGAGGGCGAGGCCGGCAAGTCCGGTGTCGTCGGTTCGTTGTCCATCGAGCATTCCTCCAACTTGGCGCTCAAGATCGTCGCAGGTTTGGGGCAGGCTGCGCCGCTCACCGGCGGCATCGAGCCATTGGGTCAGATCGTGGCCGCGCAGCGACCGCGGGGCGTGCAGACGGCGCGCCACATCGCGCCGGGTGATCGAGAAATAGCGTTCGAGCAAATGGCGGGCGCGGCGCCCGAAGACGAGAAGTTCGGCAGTGCTGTGGATCAAACCCGCCTTGCCCGCGGGTAAGGCTGGCGGCACCGGCTGGGGCGCACCGAACCGGCGTACCGTGGCCCAGAGCAGCACGGCTACAGCCGCCAGGAAGGCAACCGTCACGATGGCGAATGGCAATTCAAACATGGCGCGCCACAGGTTCGGTCTTGCGGGAAAGCCGTGAATGGTTTCGTCGAATATCACCCGACCGTCGCCGGCGCGGGCCAGTTCGATCAAACGCAGCGCCAGCGCTGCATTGTCACCTTCGCGGATACCGTGGTTCGCCAGAATGTCCGGATCGGACAAGACGTAGATTTGTCCGGCGCCGTCGTTCATCGCACCGAACAAGATGCCATCGTCCGTGCGCACGATGGGCCGTAACGCACTGCCGCGCACCAGTTGCACCACATGTTCGGAGGACGGTGCAGGGGCCGCGCCAAGCACCCAGTCATGGGGGCCGTCGGAACGATGGATCGTGGCGCCGCCGCCGAGGATCGCCATAACCGATGCCGGCTGATCGATGGTGCGCAGGTTGGCATCGAACACCCAGTCGGGCCGGTCCTGGGTTTCCGCGGCGAGCCATTTCGGCAGCACGACCAGCACATTGCGGGCGCGGGCCAGCCGCGCCTTGAACGCTTCGCGGTCGTCCTCCGTCGCCAGAATCGGCTCGGCCATCACCAGCAGGCCCGTGTTCGCGGCGGAGCGGGTCACGCCGGCGCGGTTCGACGCAAACGGGATGTCGAACTCCTCCAGCAGGTGGGCCAGCGCGTGATAGCCGACCGCGGAACTGGACGACGCCGTTGGCCCCAGCACGCGGCCACGGCCTTGCTGGTCATCCAAGATCAGCAGGGCCAGGGCACCGACAAAGGCCAGCACGCCGACGACAATCAGGGTGACCACCGTCCGTGGCGCAAACGGTTCGCCGGGGCCGGTCATGGTTCCCCTCGGTCGCCGCTCCCATCCAGGGCGGTCATGAACTGTCGGGAGTGGGACAGACAGTCCTGATAGTCGGCGGCACTGACCAGGCGGCCAGCGAATAGGGAGCGTTCGACCGCCGCCGAAACCGTGGCGAGTTCAGCGCGGGCCGCTTCGGCCAGGCGTCGATCCCGGGCGATCTCCCGGGCGGTCAGCGCGGTGGAGAGATCCATTTTCCGGCGCAGTTCGCGCAGACAGACGAGCAGCAGGGTGTGGATCGCCTCGGCATGGCGGCCGGCATTGGCCAACTCGGCGGCCGCCCGGAAGGTGATCCGATCGGGCGTGAGATCGAGCGGTGCCAGATCGGCGAAACCTTCGTTCGCATGCGCGCGGTCTAGACTGCCCGGGCGCTCACGCCACAGCATGTAGGCGATCAATAAGCCACCTAGACAGACCGCGGCCCAGAGGACAAGGTAGGCCCAGCCAGCGAGCAGTGCCGCAATCACCCTCGTTAGCCGCTCCGCCCACCCCGGCTGCGGCTCCGTGGTTTGCTCCGGCAGCGGTTCTTGCAGGGGCTCGGGGGGGACGGGCGCGTCTTGCACCGGGAGCGGCGGGCCTTCGGTTCGTACCGGCAGGGTCCATTGAATGTCGTCATGGGTGTCGACGATATCGGCGAGCACGGCGTCGATCTCAGCGGGATCGGTCTGCGCTGTCGCTGGGCCCGCGGCGAGCAAGCCGAGGCAAACCACTGGCCAGTACAGAAATGGCGCGCGCGCCATGGGCGCCTCTCCTATTTCGGCCAATCTAACGCGGGTTGGGTCGAGTCTATCGCGCGTTGTCGTGCCGCCCGAAAGACCTCATTAGATTGTATTGGATAAGGTTTGCTTAACCACCCTGCCAAGGTGCCTGTCCGCCGCCGGCCGTCACATATCCGTTGCGTTAATTTGGTATGGGAAGCGAGTCACAACGGGGCGAAGGAACGCGTAAGTGCTTAAGACTAAAGAGATCGAGATGTCGGCGACTCGGTTCGATGATCGTGACATCGTCTATTTGGATGTCGACGGAACGCTGATCCTCTGGTCGGCCCAGCATCCCTACAAGGCGTTCTCCGCGGCGCCGCGGGTGAATGTGGCGTTGGCCCACGAAGTGCGGGTCTGGAAAAGCCAGCGGCCCCATGGCGACATCGACAAACGCTTTCTGGCGATGTGGTCGGCGGGCGGCCAGGACCATGCGCGCTGGGCGGCCAAGGAGGCCGAGATCGACGATTTGGTCGACGCCTACCTGCCGAAGCCGCAGGCGATTATCGACGACTCCTATAGCTGGATCAGCCGGCCCGACCGGGTGTTGTGGTGCAAGCCTTAGACCGCAATATGTGCGGTTTTTCTTGACATATGCGGTCTTTATGCCCTATACTCCAGTTGTTGAGGGTGTAGACGGCTATTGGCTTTGTAAGCGACGAAATCCTAACGAGCTGATTTCTCTCGATAAATTTTCGAAATTGCGAAACGAAGCCAATTGCTGCGGCGCAACATGAGCCTTGGCCGGATGCGGTGAGCGGGCGTTGCCCGATTGATCGAGGGATGGCCGGCGCATCCGGCGTGCCGTCGTGTGTTTTGCGAGGACGTGTTGCTGCGGTTTTTCGGGCCGCCTAGCCTACCCTTAGCAGAGACCTGCAACCTTACGTGGTGCATGGGAGGGTGCGATGTCGGCCATTCGGTTATCGGCGTTGGAGGATGAGCTGTTTGTCACGGGGCCGCGCGGCGGTCTGAGGCGGGAGGACTACGACCCCAAAGCCAGGCGCCCGCGCGGGCGGCTTGGCCGGTTCAGCGGCGACGAACGGCAGGCCGCCGCCGCGCTGTTGGGCCAGCATTTGGAAACTCGGCTGCAAGACGATGGCCCGCAGGATGACCAGCCGATCCTGGTCATGGTGCATGGCTTTCTGTTCGACCCGAAGCAGTCGCCGTCGGACCGGCCGGCGGATAGCGACAATCCGCACAGCCGCGTCTACCACTTCGTCGACGGCGACGAGGCCGACGAGATCCGGCGCCATACTTCGAGCTGGCCGCTGCATCTTGGGTTCGATGCGGACGATAATGGTGCCAATGGATTGGCCGTTGCCTTCGGTTGGCAGAGTCAGCCGGGCTTTGCGCGTTCGCTGCTGACGCGCTTTCAGAACTTCTATGCGCGCGCTTACGACAAGGCCGGCTGTTCGGCGCGCGCCCTACGCGGCGTGCTCGAAGCGCTGCATGCACAGATGCCGGACCGGCCGATCGACATCTTCTGTCACAGTCTGGGATCGCGGGTCGTGGTGCGGGCGCTGGCGACGATGGCCAAGCCGGAGCATGACGATGGGACTCTCGACAAGATCGGCCGGGTCATCCTGCTCGGCGGGTCCGAATATGTGTTCGAGGCGCAGTTGCTGTGCAACCGGCTCGGCGCGCGCGGATCCACCCGGGGTCCGGCCTTCTACAACATCGTCAGCCGCGAGAACGATGTGCTGGACAAGCTCGGCGAAAACTTCGGCCCGACCGCGGCCGGCAACCATCAGGTGATCGGACACAACGGGCTGGAGAAATCGCCGGGCGTGCCGAACTGGATCGACCTGCAATTCGATTCCGGCGAACTGGGCGAGTGGATGCTGGGCTACCGCGACGGCTACACGATCGCCGGCGACAATCCGGGCTGGGTCAACATCTGGGACCACTGGTACTACTACACCTACCGCCCCAACATGGCGGTCTACCGCGCGATCCTGCGAGACCGCGCAAACTGGACACTGCCGCAGCTACGCGCCGCTGGGATCAAAGAGGGCGTGTCGAAACGGTTTGGCTGGGACCATGACTGAGCGGTCCGTCGTCTCAGGCTGCGATCGAATAACCCGCGCCAGAGAAGGCTGACTTGAGCGTTACAAAACCCTTGCGGCTGTATTCGAAGGGTGGGGCTTTGATTGGGTCTTGTTCGGCTTCGACGACGACCCAGCCTTCGTAATCGACATCCGCGAGGGTTTGGGCGAAGCGGTTGTAGTCGATGCAGCCGTCGCCGGGGACCGTGAAGACACCTTCGATGACGGCGTCGAGGAAGCTGAGGTCGTCGGCTTTCACCTGCTGCAAAACATCCGGGCGGATGTCTTTGCAGTGGATGTGGTTGAGGCGCGGGCCGTGGCGTTTGACGAGGGCGAAGGGGTCGCCGCCGGCGTAGGTGACATGGCCGGTGTCGACCAACAGACCGACGGACGGGCCGGTGTTGGCCATCAGCAGGTCAACCTCTTCATCGGTTTCGACGATGGTGCCCATGTGCGGGTGGTAGGACATGGGCACGCCGCGTTCCTGGAGATAGTCGGCGACTTCCGTCAGGCGGCGGCCGTATTCGGGGAACTCGTCAGGGCGGATCTTGCGGCGCTGGCTGACCGGCGTGCCGCGGTCGGCCTGGAGGCTGCCGGTGGTCTCCGCATAGACCATGAGGGGACAACCGAGGGTGTGGAAACAGGCGAGCTGGTCTTCGAGGCGCCGCTTCTCCTCTTCCAACGTCACCTCGAGGATGCTGCCGGAGAACCAGCCGGTCACCAGCTTGATGTCATGCGCCTTGAGGATCGGGCCGAGGACCGCCGCGTCCATGGGGAATTTCACGCCGGCCTCGGTGCCGCTGAAACCGGCTTCGCGGCTTTCCTGCAAACAGGTTTCCAGCGTGGTGTCGCCGCCGAGTTCCGGCAGGTCGCTGTTGGACCAGGCGATCGGGGCGACGCCCAGGCGAATGGTGCCCGCCATGCTCAGACTCCCACGCGCTGGTTTTGCTGCCCCTTGGTGTGATCGGCGCGCGCGGCCCGGACGCTGTCACGCTCACTGACCTCCGGCACGCCGACGTCCCAGAACACGTCGTTGGGGGTCCATTCGCGCGGATGGGTCTTCAGCACGATGACGTAGGTGCGGTCTGCCGCCTTGGCACGGGCCAGGGCGCCGCCGAGATCGCCGGTGCCTTCCAGCGTTTCGGTGATAGCGCCCATCGATTCCGCGTGCTTGGCGAAGTCGACGCGGAGGTCGGTGCGTTCGCCGCGGCAGTGTTCGATGAGGTTGTTGAAGGACGGGCTGCCCTTGAACTCCTGCAGCCGGTTGATGACGGCGAAACCGCCGTTGTCGCAGACGACGACGATCATCTTGTGGCCGCTGACGACGGAACTGTAGATGTCAGAGTTCATCATCAGGTACGAGCCGTCGCCGCACATGACGATGACGTCGCGGTTCGGGTCGGCCATCGCCGCGCCCCAGCCGCCGGCGAGTTCGTATCCCATGCAGGAAAAACCGAACTCGCAGTCGAAGGTGTTGATGGAGCGGGCGCGCCAGTTCATGCAGAGCTCGCCCGGCAAACCGCCGGCGGCGACCAACGCCAAATCGGTCGGGTCGCTGTGACGCATCACCTCACCGATAACCTGGGCGTAGGACGGCAGCGGTTCGTTGGTCGGGCCGGTGACGCGGTCGACGATCTGGTTCCACTTTTCGTACTCGGTGGCGGCGCGCTGCATCCAGTCATCCGGTGCGCGCCATTTGCCAAGGCCGGCGCTGAGTTCGGTAAGCGACACCTGGGCGTCGCCGACTACCGCCAGCGAGCGGTGTTTGGTGGCATCGTAGCGCGCGGTGTTGATGCCGATGATGCGCACGTCCGGGTTTTTGAACACCGTCCATGAGCCGGTGGTGAAATCCTGCAGGCGGGTGCCGACCGCGAGCACGACATCGGCTTCACCGACCAGGGCGTTGGCGCTCTCGCTGCCGAGCACACCGACCGGGCCGGCGTTGCATTTGTGATCCCACGTCAGCACGGTGCGCCCGGCGACCGTTTCGACGACCGGCAGATTGTGGCGTTCGGCAAAATCGGCGAGGTCGGCTTCCGCCAACGAATAGCGCACGCCGCCGCCGGCAATGATGACCGGCTTCTTTGCCTGAGTGAGCAACTGCGCGGCCGCGACCAGGTCCTCGGTATCGGGACGCGGGCGGCGGATGCGGTGCACCTTTTTCTCGAAGAACGCTTCCGGATAGTCGTAGGCCTCGGCCTGGATGTCCTGACAGAGCCCGAGGAAGACGGGGCCGCAGTCGGCGGGGTCGAGCAGGGTGGCGACGGCTTGCGGCAGCGACGAGATGATCTGTTCCGGCCGGGTGATGCGGTCCCAATAGCGGGTGACCGGCTTGAAAGCATCGTTCACCGAAATGGTTGGATCGCCGAAGTGTTCGACCTGCTGCAGCACCGGATCGGGCACGCGGTTGGCGAAGGTGTCGCCAGAGATCAGCAGCACCGGCAGGCGGTTAGAATGGGCGACGCCGGCGGCGGTCACCATGTTGCAGGCGCCCGGGCCGATGGAGCTGGTCGCGACCATGATTTGCTGGCGGCGCTTGGCCTTGGCGTAGCCGATGGCGGCCAGAGCCATCGACTGCTCGTTCTGGCCACGCCAGGTCGGCAGCTCTTCGCGATAACCTTCCAAGGCTTCGCCCAGGCAGGTCACGTTGCCATGGCCGAAAATGGCGAATAGACCGGCGAACAGCGGCACTTCCTCGCCATCGACGATCGTGCGTTGCGCCACTAGATACCGCACCAGGGCCTGGGCCATGGTGAGTCGAACCGTCTTCATGCGTTCTTCCTCCCTCGGCTGGATTCACGGGGGCGGACGTTCACGGGCCGCCATCCAAGCTTCGCCGATTTATTAACAGCGAAGTGGGTTTAAGTCGCCTGGAATATTTGTACCAGACTTACCATGGGATGGAATAGACGTTTTCTATCGGGCCGCCCACAGCATGCCGCGGCGGAAGATGGTGGCCATCTGCTCCACCTCGAACTCGGCGGCGATGTGGCCAAGGGCGCTATAGAAGACGCGGCCGGCGCCGTGGCGGCGTTTCCAGATGATAGGCATTTCGACGCCTTCGACCCAAGCGCAGTGTTCGCCGGAGAAGGTGGTGGTGGCGAGCACCTCGTTACTCGGGTCGATGTGCATGTAGTACTGCTCCGACCGGAACGGGAAGTCGTCGATGCCGGCCATTACCGGATCGTCGCCGGCCTTTACGTTGACCTCGAAGTCGATGATGTTACCGGGGTGGGCGACCCATTGGCCGCCGGTCATGAACTGGTATTCCACCTCGTTGCGGAATGAATCGCACATGCAGCCGTGGAATCCGGCGAGACCGACGCCGCTTTCGACGGCGGCGCAGAGGTTGCGCACCTCCTCCCGCTCGATGGTCGACATGGTGACGACCGGGACGATGAGGCTGAGATCCTTTAGATTCGGATCGGCGAAGGCCTCAGTGGTCTTTTCGATGTAGGGCTGAAAACCCTCCTCCTCCAGCATGCCGGCGACAATGGCGGCGCTTTGTTCCGGCGTGTGGCCGTCCCAGCCGCCCCAAACGATCAGTGCTTCCTTCTTCATCGTTGTCTTCTCCGTCAGTCGAGCCGGCCGGGGGCCAGGTTGGGGTCAAGCGGCGCGGGGCGGTCGCACGAACTGTCGAGCGTCACCGGGGCACCGCGTTCAGCGGACAACTCAAAGGCAGCCATGGCTTCGAGCACATGATAGGCCAAGTCGAAGCTGGCGCGGTGGGGCCGTCCCGAACGGATGGCATGGGCCATGTCGGCGACGCCGATGATGCGGTAGTTGCCATCGCCATAGGGGAAGCGCGGCGCGACTTCCTGCCAATCGCCGTTCTTTTCGGCAACAAAAACGCTGCCATCGAAACGGTTGGGGTCGGGCACGATCATGGCGCCCTGAGTTCCGTAGATTTCGATGTTGTTGTGCTGATGCTTCCAGATATCGAAGCTCATCGTCACGTCGACGAGGGCACCGGAGGCGAAGGTCATGGTGCCAGTGATATGGGTCGGCACGTCGACCGGCACGGTTTCGCCTTGGCGCGGGCCGCTGCCGATGGTGCGGCTGTCGTAGGTGCGGCGCGTCGCGCCCGTCACCTGGGCGATCGGGCCCAGGAGGTTGACCAGGGCGGTCAGGTAATACGGGCCCATGTCGAGCATCGGGCCGCCGCCGGGCTGGTAGTAGAAGTCGGGGTTCGGGTGCCAGCGTTCATGCCCCGGCAGCATGAGATGCGCGGTGCCGGCCACCGGATCGCCGATACGGCCCTGGTCCAGCAGTTGACGGGCCGTCTGGAGGCCGCCGCCGAGAAAGGTATCCGGCGCGCAGCCGACGCGGAGGTTTTTGCCGGCCATGGCGCTCTTCAGCGGCGCCGCCTCCGCAACGGTGAGCGCCAACGGCTTTTCCGAATGCACATGCTTGCCGGCGGCGAGCCCCGCCAGATCAATATCCACATGGGCCTGGGGTGTGGTCAGATTGAGCACGATGT
>JANQOE010000120.1 GCA_028279245.1 Alphaproteobacteria bacterium | reverse complement strand
GGTCCGTTGCTGTTTGGTGGGCGCGGTGAAGGCGCCGGTGACGAGCGGCAAATGCGGGCCGTGCCAGAGCGGGTTGAGATGCTGGCAGCTCGGGTGGCGCGGCTGATTGCGCTTCGCCAAACGCCGCGGGCGAAGCGACGCCTGGCGATCGTCCTGTTCAACTTCCCACCCAACGGTGGCAGCGTCGGCTCAGCAGCTTACCTCTCCGTCTATCGGTCCTTGTTCAACACGTTGCAGGCGCTGCGTGGGGCCGGGTACGAGGTCGACCTTCCACAGTCTGTGAATGATCTGCGAAGTCGCATTCTTGACGGCAACGCGACGCGTTTCGGCACACCGGCGAATGTTCACTGTCACCTTCCGGTAGATGACTACGTACGGCGGGAGACGTGGCTGGACGAGATCGAAGCGCAGTGGGGTCCAGCGCCGGGTCGCCAACAGAGTGACGGCCGGTCGATTCAGGTTCTTGGCACCCAGTTCGGCCAAGTCTTCGTCGGGATCCAGCCCGCGTTCGGTTACGAGGGCGATCCGATGCGTCTGCTGTTCGAAAGCGGATTCGCACCGACCCACGCCTTTTCAGCGTTTTATCGGTATCTGCGCGAGGACTTCGGCGCCCATGCGCTGTTGCACTTCGGAACGCATGGCGCACTTGAGTTCATGCCCGGCAAGCACACTGGCCTGTCGGGCGACTGCTGGCCAGACCGGCTGATCGGTGACCTACCGAACTTCTATCTCTACGCGGCAAACAATCCGTCGGAGGCGACAATCGCCAAGCGACGGAGTGCGGCCACTCTAGTCAGCTACCTCACCCCGCCGGTTGTGCACGCGGGCCTCTACAGCAAGCTGCATGACCTTAAGGACTCGATCGATCAGTGGCGCGCGTTACCGCCGAGTAACGGCGAGGCTGAGCGCCTGGCCGACCTGATTGAAAGCCAAGCGGCGGAACTTGACCTCTCGGCCGCCGACGTGGGTCAGTTTGACACGAATACCCGCATAACAGGGCTGGCCGAGAGCTTGGCAGAACTCGAGGCAACCTTGATTCCGCAGGGGCTGCACGTCGTCGGCGACGCAATGTCACGGAACGACCGGTTGGAAGTGTTGACCGCAATGGCCGCCGTTGCGGAAACACCCATTGAACCGGCAGCACTCTCCAAACTGGTCGATGCTGTGCCGATGAAAGACGGTCGCGCCGACAAAGCCGACACCGTGTCGAGACTTGCCGATGTGAACCGCCTGCTGTCGCAGGATCACGAACTTGGGGCACTCGTCAGCGCACTCGACGGAAACTACGTTCGGCCTGCGCCGGGCGGCGACCTGCTGCAAGCCCCGGAGATCCTGCCGACCGGCCGGAACACACATGCATTCGATCCGTTCCGCCTACCGACGACGTTCGCCATACAGGAAGGGGCGCGTCAGGCGGACCTCATGCTGCAACGGTTTGCTGATGATGGGCACGACCTCCCAGAGGCCGTGGCGTTTGTCCTATGGGGAACCGATAATCTGAAGAGCGGCGGCTGTCCGATCAGCCAGGTCCTGGCACTAATGGGTGTGGGGGCGCGGTTCGACACCTATGGCCGTCTCGCCGGCGCGACATTGATCCCGCTATCGGATCTCGGGCGTCCGCGCATCGACGTCGTTGTGACGTTGTCCGGGATCTTCCGCGACCTGTTACCGCACCAAACAAGGCTCCTGGCGGAAGCGGCGTACCTAGCGGCCGCGGCGGACGAGCCGATTGAGCGGAACTTCATCCGCAAGCATGCGCTGGCTCATCAGGCGACGCATAACTGCGATCTTGAAACGGCCGCCTTGCGTGTCTTCAGCAATGCAGAAGGTACTTACGGCTCCAATGTGAACCACCTCATCGACGGCGGGACATGGTGTGCCGAAGAGGAGATCGCCGACACCTACGCGGCACGAAAGAGCTTTGCCTACGGTCGCGGCGGCGAGCCGACACAGCACAAGGAGTTACTTGAGGACGTATTGGCAAACGTCGATTTCGCTTATCAGAACCTGGAATCCGTCGAGCTCGGCGTGACAACCGTCGACCACTACTTTGATACGCTCGGCGGGATCAGCCGCTGCCTGGAACGTGCCAAGGGGACCACTGTCCCTGTTTACATTGGTGACCATGCGAATGGGCGGAGCCGCGTTCGGACACTCACCGAACAGGTCGCCCTGGAGACCCGCACTCGGGCTCTCAATCCGAAATGGTACGAAGGGATGCTGGAGCATGGCTACGAGGGGGTACGCCATATCGAGGCGCATGTAACGAACACAGTGGGTTGGTCCGCGACAACGGGCCAGGTTTCGCCCTGGGTCTACCAGCATCTTACCCAGACTTTCGTTTTGGATGAGGTGATGCGGGAGAGGTTGGCCGCGCTCAATCCGGCCGCCTCGTCGCGGGTCGCGAACCGGCTCATAGAAGCTCACGAGCGCAACTATTGGTCGCCGGATGATGATGTTCTAGCGGCGTTGCAGGACGCCGGGGAACAGTTGGAAGACCGACTCGAAGGCGTGGAGATCGCAGCATGACACCAGACGGATCACCCGGTATTCGCGTGCCGGACGGCGACGGCAGCGTACAGGTCCATATGGACCCGAGCACGACGATCGAGACAGCGAAGGTCTTCTCGGTCTACGGCAAGGGTGGGATCGGCAAGAGCACAGTCTCCTCCAACCTATCGGCTGCCTTCTCCCATCTCGGACGCCGGGTGTTGCAGATCGGTTGTGATCCAAAACACGATTCGACGTTCACGCTGACAAAGCGGTTGATGCCGACCGTCATCGATGTGTTGGCCTCGGTGGAGTTCCACGTCGAGGAGCTGCGGCCCGAAGACTACGTGTTCGAGGGCTACAATGGAGTCATGTGCGTCGAGGCTGGTGGCCCGCCGGCTGGCACGGGCTGCGGCGGCTATGTCGTAGGCCAGACAGTTAAGCTTCTGAAGGAACATCATCTGCTTGAGGACACCGACGTCGTCATCTTCGATGTACTTGGTGATGTCGTCTGTGGCGGATTTGCGGCACCTTTGCAGCATGCCGATCGCGCGCTGATTGTCGCGGCCAACGATTTCGATTCGATTTTCGCTATGAACCGCATCGTTGCGGCTATTCAGGCGAAGTCGCGCAACTATCAGGTCCGGCTTGGCGGGGTGGTCGCCAACCGCAGTGTCGATACCGATCAGATCGACCGGTTCAATGACCGGGTTGGACTGGAGAAGCTGGCGCACTTCCAAGACTTGGATGCCATGCGTCGGAGCCGGCTGCAGAAGTGCACGCTATTCGAGATGGACTGTACTGATGAAGTCAACGCGGCGGTCGAAGAGTTTCTACTACTGGCAATGACGTTGTGGGACGGGACCGAACCCCATGCACCGACCGCGCTAAATGATCGCGAGATCTTTGACCTGTTGGGATTCGATTGATGGTCAGCGTCACCTACGAAGAACAGCGGGCCCGGCTTGGCACCTATTTTGACCGGACAGCGGTCGAAGCATGGTCGCGGCTGACCACCGATGCGCCCGTCGGCCGGATTCGTGCGACCGTGCGCGCTGGCCGAGATCAGATGCGGCAGAAATTGCTGTCATGGTTGCCGGAGGACTTGTCAGGACAGCGGGTGCTGGATGCCGGTTGTGGTACCGGGGCGTTTGCCGTCGAGGCGGCCCGGCGCGGTGCTTCGGTCGTCGGCATAGATCTTTCACCGACACTGATTGAACTTGCCCGGAACCGTCTGCCGGCCGATCTCGGCACCGGTTCGGTCGAGTTCCGGGTTGGAGACATGCTCAGTCCGGACGATCGCCGGTTTGACCACACGGTGGCGATGGATTCGCTCATTCACTATCGGACGGTGGACTGTGTCCGTGCCTTGGCCGGGCTGGCAGCGCGGACTGACGACCGGGTGTTGTTCACCTTCGCTCCGAGAACCAAGCTGCTGTCTGTCATGCATGCGGTCGGCCGGTTGTTTCCACGGGGCGACCGGGCCCCGGCAATCGAGCCGGTCGGCGAGGTGCGGCTTCACCGAGAGATAGGCGAACAGCTTGGCGCGGTGACACCGCACCGAACGGAACGCGTTACTAGTGGCTTTTATGTTTCGCAGGCCATGGAGTTGCGTTGCGGATGACCGCTTGGGCACGCTCGCTCGGTCGTCAGTGGACCAACGTCGGCCCGCGCTTCTTGCCGTTTGCCGATGCGGCAAGTGCGAACCTGCCGCTTGGACGGCTGCTGCGGCTATCGCTGTTCCAGGTCACGGTGGGCATGGCCGTCGTCCTGGTCACCGGGATTCTCAACCGCGTCATGATTGTGGAACTGGGCGTGTCGGCAGCCGTGGTCGCCACCATGGTAGCGCTGCCAATCTTCATCGCGCCGTTCCGCGCATTGATTGGCCACCGTTCGGACAACCATCGGTCATTGCTTGGCTGGCGGCGTGTCCCCTTCATCTGGTTCGGTACGCTGCTGCAGTTCGGTGGTTTCGCCATCATGCCGTTTGCACTGATTATTCTGTCAGGCGACACAACCGGACCGCTGTTCCTCGGCAAGCTCAGCGCGGGCCTCGCGTTCTTCCTGGTCGGCGTTGGCATGCACACCACACAGACAGCGGGGCTGGCGCTGGCGACGGATCTTGCGCCGGAGGACTCAAGGCCTCGGGTCGTCGCGCTTCTGTATGTCATGCTGCTGGTGGGCATGGTTGGGAGCGCTTTGGTGTTCGGGGCGCTTCTCGCCGACTTCGGGCAGATCCGCCTCATCCAAGTCATTCAAGGCGCCGCGCTGGCTACGATGGTGCTAAATCTGGTCGCCCTGTGGAAACAGGAGGCACGTGACCCATCTCGGACGGCGCGGGACAGGGTCACACTAGGGTTCCGCGACGCGTGGCATCGCTTCAGCCAAAAAAGGGGCGTGCGTCGGTTGCTAGCGGCGGTGGCGCTCGGCACCGCCGCATTCAGCATGCAGGACATCCTGCTTGAGCCGTATGGTGGTCAAGTCCTGAAGTTGTCCGTCGCCGCCACGACCGTCCTTACGGCTCTTTTGGCGGGTGGCACGTTGATCGGCTTGGCCATTGCGGCACGTACCCTGCGGCGTGGCCTCGACCCGTACCGGCTGGCGGCTTGGGGTGCGTTGGTCGGTGTACCTGCCTTTGTCGCGGTCATCTTTTCGGCGCCACTAGCATCCTCGTTGCTGTTTCAACTCGGCACGGTGCTGATTGGCCTGGGTGGCGGTATGTTTGCGGTTGGTACACTAACGTGTGTCATCCGTTTGGTGCAGGGTGACGAGACTGGACTAGCCCTCGGCGTCTGGGGAGCCGTTCAGGCGACCGCGGCGGGCACAGCGATTGCGGCCGGTGGCTTCATCCGCGATGCCATATCGAGTCTTGCGGCAGAGGGCGCCCTGGGTCCAGCGCTTACGAGCCCGTCAGCCGGCTACGGTGTCGTCTATCACCTGGAAGTCTTCTTGTTGTTTGCGACCCTAGCCGTGATTGGGCCGCTTGTTAGGTCGTCGGGGTCGCGGGCTGGCCGCGATACGGGCCAGCGAAACTTCGGTCTCGCCGCGCTACCTGGCTAGCGCCTACAGGGGAGGTATCAACAGTGTCCGGCGCAATTACCCAAAACATCGATGTCGCACAAGTCGTCTTGTACGCATTCTGGGCGTTCTTTGCTCTGCTCATTCTCTATCTTCGCCGGGAGGACAAGCGGGAGGGATATCCACTCGAACCGGAGCGCGCCGACAAGGGCCGGCCGCGTCGCCGTGAGGGCTTTCCGTCAACGCCGGAGACGAAGGTGTTCACGCTTGCCGACGGATCAAGGATGTCGAGTGGCCGTCCGGACACCCGCGAGATCAATGCCGAACCGATCGGTCCTTACCCCGGCGCACCGCTCGAGCCGACCGGCGATCCGTTGCGCGATGGTGTCGGTCCCGCCGCGTACGCGGAGCGGGCCATGGAGCCGGATCTGACGTCGGAAGGAGAGCCCAAGATAGCTCCCTTACGGGTTGCTACCGACTTCTCAATAGAAACCCAAGATCCGGATCCTCGAGGTTGGCCGGTGGTCGCGGCTGACAAAACGATCGCTGGCACGGTTCGTGATGTCTGGGTCGACCGGTCCGAGTACATTATTCGCTACCTGGAGGTTGAAGCCCAAACGTCGGATGGCTCGCGCAATGTTCTGTTGCCGATGACCATGGCGCAGGTTCGGCCCGGGTGGCGGTCACAGATCTATGTTGATTCGATCGTCGCGCAGCAGTTTGCCGGTGTACCGGCACATCAGAACCCAGATCAGGTCACTCTGAGGGAAGAGGATCAGATCTCCGCGTACTTCGCGGGCGGTCATCTCTACGCCACACCTGACCGCGCGGAGCCGTTCATATGAGTGACGACTTTGACTTTGAACCGATCCCAGGCCTGCCGGAGTCTCTGCCGCGCGGTGAGTGGCTGCTCTGGCAAGGCGCTCCGGATTGGCGAAGCCTTGCGCGCCGTGCACTCCACGTACCTTTGGTTGTCCTGTACTGCGGACTCCTGCTCGGCTGGGTCGGATACGCCGCGTACACAAACGGTGCTTCGGTAGGAGCAGCGTTCGGAGCTGCGATCGAGGTGGCGCCGCTGGCCCTGGTCGCAATCGGCCTTCTCACTCTGATGGCGTGGCTGCAGGCAAGGACGACCGTCTATTCAATAACCAACCGGCGTGTCGTCATGCGCTGTGGAGTGGCCCTACCCGTCACATTCAATCTGCCATTCTCAGCGATTGAAACTGCCGCACTGCGGTCCTACCGAGACGGCACCGGGGACATTCCTCTCGCCCTCCGTGGCGACAACCGGATTGCGTACTTTCAGCTGTGGCCACATGCGCGCCCGTGGCGTCTGAAGCAGCCGCAGCCGATGCTGCGCTGTGTACGCGATGCTCCACGCATCGCCGACCTGTTGGGTGGCGCGCTTGCGGCGGCCGCGGCCGCCGCTGAGCCGAGTAGATCCACTGTGATTGATGTGACATCGCACGCGGCGCAGACAAATAGCGGCCCGATGGCCAGCGCGGCAGGATAAGGAGCACGGCGATGAGTAGTCCGTTCGGCGATCGACCGTTTCCGCAAGCTGCGCTTATCGGTGCCGGGCTGTTGCTGTCCGCTACGCTCCTGCTGGTCTCGATGAATGAGGTGACGGACTCCCGTCCCACAAGTCAAACCGTAGACCAATTGGCCTTCCGTGACCTTCGGTTCGAGGACGGCCCGGACGGATCCATTGTGGTGTACGACGTGGCCGCCGGGGAGTTGATCGAGACCGTCGCGGCTGGCGGGGATGGGTTTGTTCGGGCAACACTTCGCGGCCTTGCCCGCGACCGAAAGATCGCCGGGCTTGGTCCAGAGGCACCATTTCGACTCGCTGCTTGGGCCGATGGACGGCTGACGCTGGAGGACCCGGTAACGGGCCGTTTTGTTGAGCTGACAGGGTTTGGCCAAACCAATGCGCACGCGTTTGGACGGCTCTTAGCCACCGAAGCGTCGCGTTCATGAGAGCTCGCATGAGGGAGAAAGTGTAGTGAACGCGCCCTATCGCCAGGAGATGACCGACATCACAAAGCGAGCTACAGTGGAGAGCATCATCTCTCCACGCTTCTATACAACTGATTTCAAGGCGGTTGATAGGATAGACGTGTCGCCAGTTCAGGGCGAATGGGATCAGATGATGTCGGAGTTCAATTGCGACGCGAACCGGTATCATTTCGTGCGTGACGAAGACTTTGATGCTGCTGTCCGCGACCTCCCACCGGCGTTGTACGAGGACTTCCAGGATTTCCTTGTCACTTCCCTTACTTCTGAGTTCTCCGGATGTGTCCTGTATTCGGACATAAAGAAGAGTGTTAGAAATCCGGAAATAAAGAAGCTCATGGGATACATGAGTCGCGACGAATCCCGTCACGCCGGGTTCCTTAACCAGTCGCTCAAGGGCTACGGACTTTGCATCGACCTCGCGACCTTAAAGCGCACAAAGAAGTACAAATACTTTCGATTGAAGTTCATACTGTATGCGACCTATCTGTCCGAAAAGATCGGCTACGCGCGCTATATAACGATCTACCGGCATCTGGAGCAAAACCCATCGAACCGGTTTCACCCGATCTTCGGACACTTCAAGGAATGGTGTAACGACGAGTTTCGGCACGGGGAAGCGTTTGCGTTGATCATGCGGTCGGATCCACGCCTGTTGCGAGGCTTCAACAAGCTGTGGATCCGATTCTTTCTTTTGGCGGTCTACGCGACCATGTATGTGCGCGACCATACCCGATTGGCGCTATTCGATGCGCTGGCAATGAACCCGCGCGAGTTTGGTTTCAAGGTCTTCCGAATAACCTCGGCGATCTCGCAACAAGTCTTTCCGCTAACACTCGACATCGATAACCCTGCCTTTCTTCGCGGACTTGAGAGACTACGTCTGATTTCCGAACGGTCGAAAGCGGCGAAGCGAGCCGGTGGTTTTGTCGGGTTGGTTAAGCGGTCCGTATTGTCGCTTGCGGCAGTGGTGACATTCGTGCGTCTCTACGCCTTGCCGACCCGACACAACGATTTGCCAAGCACTATTCGCACCGCGCCGGCTTGGTAGAAACTATGACAGAATTCGTTTACCCGGTACTGTTTGCATTGTTTGTTTGGTGGTTCAGTACCGGGGTAATCATTTTTCTTAATGGACTACCGAAGAAGACTTTCAAGTGGAGCATGTTGGGTGCAACCGCCGTGCTCATTGTGTCGTTCTACGGGCTATGGGCCAGTGCATCGGATCCGTCGATTAAGGGTGCCTATTTGGCATTTACCTTTGGTTTGCTGGCATGGGGGTGGCAAGAAACAAGTTTCTATATGGGGTTCATTACCGGTCCAAGAAAAAGGGCGCGCGACCAGGACTGTCGAGGCTGGCGGCATTTCGGACATGCAGTCCAGACTAGCCTCTATCATGAATTGATGATCATCATTTCGGGGCTGGCAATAGTCGCGCTGACCTGGGATTCACCCAACCAGATCGGCTTGTGGACCTTCATGGTGCTCTGGTGGATGCATCTTAGCGCGAAGCTGAACGTGTTTTTTGGCGTCCGTAACCTCAATGAGGAGTTCTTGCCGGAGCATCTGAGATTCCTGGAGAGCTTCATGAAGAAGAAGCCCATGAATCTCCTATTCCCGATCTCAGTCACTGTTTCGACTGTGATTGGCACATGGCTCGTGCAAAAAGCAATGGCACCTGGGGTGACGGCTTTCGAGGCCGCCGGCTATACGTTCCTTGCCACGCTCATGGTGTTGGCAATTCTCGAGCACTGGTTCCTGGTCCTCCCGTTGCCAACTAGCGCGCTATGGAATTGGGCGCTGAAGTCTCGGGTAATCGACCATGGACCAGACTTCGACGAGGTCGGATTGGGACCGGCCTTCGCAACAGGTCGTGCAAGCCAGAGGTCGGACGCCAGTCGGACCGCAGCGGTGGACAACGGCAGTAGTCCGGAGGCGGTTCGGGAAGCTGGATAGGGAAACGGTCTCGCCGGACGTGGCGGACAGTGAATGCGAGGTGCAGCATGAACTATGAGGGTTTTTTCAGCGAGCGGCTAGACGAGTTGCGGAATGAGGGCCGGTATCGGTTCTTTGCCGACTTGGAACGCCAAGCCGGCGCCTTCCCGCGGGCGACCCACCATCGGGACGACTCCATCGGGGACGTAACTGTCTGGTGTTCCAACGACTATCTCGGAATGGGTCAGAACCCGGTCGTTCTGGATGCCATGCATGCAGCGCTCGATCGGTGCGGGGCCGGTGCTGGCGGAACACGCAACATCTCCGGTACGCACCACTACATCGTTCGGCTGGAGCGTGAACTGGCCGATTTGCACGGCACCGAAGCCGCTCTCGTTTTCACATCTGGCTATGTCTCGAACATGGCATCGCTTTCGACGCTCGCGGCGAAACTGCCGGGTTGTGTGGTGTTCTCGGATGAGATGAATCACGCGTCGATGATTGAAGGCATCCGGCACTCACGTGCCGAGAAACAAATCTTCCGGCACAATGATCCAGAGGACCTCGACCGCCGGTTGGCTGCGGTTGGACCGGATCGGCCAAAACTCGTGGCATTCGAGTCCGTCTACTCGATGGATGGCGATATCGCCCCCATCCGTGAGCTATGCGACGTTGCCGACCGGCATGGCGCCATGACCTATCTCGATGAGGTTCATGCGGTCGGGCTTTACGGACCGCGGGGTGGCGGAATCTCGGAGCGGGAGCAACTTGGCCATCGTTTGACGGTCATCGAAGGCACATTGGCCAAGGCCTTCGGCGTCCTGGGCGGCTACATTGCCGGATCGGCCGCGGTCTGCGATTTCGTACGAAGCTTTGCATCCGCATTTATTTTCACGACCGCTTTGCCGCCGGCGGTAGCGGCCGGCGCGCTAGCTAGCATCCAGCACCTGAAACGAAGCAGCACAGAACGGGAGCGCCAGCGCCGGCGGGTCGCCTACCTGCGACAGAAACTGGACGCCGCGGGGCTGCCTCACCTAAACAATCCCAGCCATATCGTACCGGTGATGGTCGGTGACGCGGTGCGTTGCAAGCACATCAGCGATGAGTTGTTGGTGCGCTTCGGCGTTTATGTGCAACCGATCAACTATCCGACGGTTGCACGCGGGACAGAGCGGCTCCGCATCACGCCGTCTCCGCTACACACCGAAGCGGACATTGACCATCTGGTCGACGCGCTAGTGGCGATCTGGCCCCAGTCGGCGCTCGAGCGGGCAGCCTGAGGGCCGAAGATTAAGGAGGAGGAGCCTGGCATGGAAACAGGGGCCCGGATACGGGCGGTTATGATGGCTTTGGCTGGTCTGGTAGCTGCGGCAGCGCCCTGGCAGACGGCGCACGCCGAGGGCGATGCGGCGGCAGGGGAGCAGGTCTTCCGCCGTTGTGCCGTCTGCCACACCGTCGAGAATGGAGGTGCCAACAAGGTCGGCCCGAACCTTTGGGGCGTCGTCGGCAGCGTTGCCGGTAGCCGTGACAATGGCTTTCGATATAGCGCGGCGTTGGTGGGCGCCGAGGTCACGTGGACCGACGATGCCCTGGATATGTATCTCACGAATCCCCGGTCGTTTATCCCAGGCAATCGAATGGCTTTTCCTGGCCTCAGGAGCGCGGACGACCGAGCCAATATCATCGCCTTTCTCAAAGCTAGCACCCAATAGCAGCAGGTACGAAGCGTGGCTGTCTCTTACCCGTTCTCCGCCATTGTCGGTCAGGAAGACATGAAACAGGCGCTGCTGATCGCCGCCGTGGACCACACGGTTGGCGGCGTTCTGGTGTTCGGCGATCGGGGGACGGGCAAGTCGACCATCGTCCGAGCTTTAGCCGCATTGCTGCCGCCGATGCAGGTCGTGCATCAATGCAAGTACAACTGTGACCCATCGAACCGGATGTCCCATTGTGTGGACGCCTGTCAAGCGGGGAAAAGCGCACGCCGGTCCCGCCGAGTGCCCGTCCCAGTGGTGGATTTGCCACTCGGCGCGACAGAGGACCGCGTGGTTGGCACTCTGGATCTGGAGTCGGCGCTGACAACGGGGCGGAAGTCGTTTGAGCCCGGTCTGCTGGCAAGGGCGCATCGCGGTTTCCTGTATATCGACGAGGTCAACCTGCTTGAAGACCACTTGGTTGACACACTGTTGGACGCTGCAGCATCGGGCGAAAACGTTGTCGAACGAGAGGGTCTAAGCGTCAGGCATCCTGCGCGCTTTGTCCTGATCGGCAGCGGCAACCCCGAAGAAGGTGAATTGCGCCCGCAGCTGCTGGACCGCTTCGGCCTGTTCGTCGAGGTCAAAACCACAGTCGATCTGCAGGAACGTATTGAGATAGTGCGGCGGCGTGATGAGTATGAGCGCGATCCGGCGGGGTTCGCACGGCGGTGGCGACGGAAGGAAGGCCAACTGAGAAAGCGGATTGTTGCCGCGCGGCTGCAGCTTGACGAGGTGGTCGTCCCCGAGGGCGTGCTTGAGCAAGCAACCCGCTTGTGTATGGCCCTTGGCACGGATGGTCTGCGTGGTGAGCTGACACTTGTCCGGGCCGCTCGCGCGCTGGCAAGTCTGGAGCTACGCGAATACGTCTCCGGCAGCGAGTTGCGCCGGGTTGCACCGGCGGTGTTGAAACATCGCTTGCGGCGCGACCCGCTTGACGAGGCGGGATCCGGTGTGCGGGTTGATCGGGCGATGGCTGAAGTGTTTGCCGCATGACCGATGTGTCCGCTTGGTCTGATGCGGAGTTGGCAGCGGCTCTTTTTGCTATTGATCCAATCGGGACAGTGGGTGTGTCCCTCCGATGTCGGGCGGGGCCTCTGCGGGACCGGTGGGTCGATCTATTCCGCTCACTACTTCCCAAATCCATGCCGGTTTCACGCGTTCCGCTTGGCATTGCCGAGACTCGGCTGCTCGGTGGCCTCGATCTGGCGGCGACGCTCAGCACCGGCCAACCAGTATTGGAGCGTGGGGTTCTGGTCGCGGCGGATGGCGGAGTTGTGTTCTTGCCGATGGCTGAACGGATGTCGCCGCAGACGGCCGCACACTTGTCCGCGGCGATCGACACGAGAGAAGTATGCGTAGAACGGGATGGCATGTCCCGCCGAATAGCAACTCGATTTGGTGTCGTCGCCCTTGACGAGGGCGATACCGCGGATGAGCAACCGCCCAGCGCCATAGTCGATCGTGTGGCGTTTCATATTCACCTGGACGGTATCTCTATCCGTACCATCCCCGACTGCACTTATGGTGCTGCGGCGATAGCAGCCGCAAGGCGCATTCTACCCAGGGTCCGCGCTGAGCGAGACATATCAGAAGGACTCTGCGAGGCGGCTCTCGCACTGGGTATTGAGTCCATCCGGCGACCGTTGTTGGCACTGCGTGTGGCTTGTGGAGCCGCGGCCCTTGCCGGTCGGACTGAGGTGTCTATTGACGACGCGGAGGTCGCGATGCGGTTGGTGCTGTTGCCGAACGCCATCGTGTTCCCGGATGTCGAGAGCCAGCAGGCGGCCGAACCTGATCCGTCGGACTACCCGACCGATACCGACAAGACGGAAGCGGAGGCACCGTCCGCCGATGGCTCCCTCGCCGATGTGCTTCTCCGGTCGACCCAGTCGGCGCTGCCGCAAGGTCTGCTGGATGGCTTGGCTTTGGGCGCATCCATGCGAGTGGGCCGATCCGCCGCCGGCCGGAGGGGAAGCCTACAAGCGGCGACGCGACGTGGCCGCCAGATTGGCGTTCGGCGGGGCAATCCACGGCGAGGGGCGCCGCTTGACGTGATTGCGACCTTGCGCGCCGCGGCGCCCTGGCAGCAAATCCGCAAGTCGGGACTGACTAAGGGGCCGGTGCAAATTCGCCGGGACGACCTACGCATCAGGCGATTGAAGCAACGAAGCCAGACAACCGCGGTCTTTGCTGTCGACGCGTCTGGATCGGCTGCCGCGCAGCGGCTGGCCGAGGCCAAGGGGGCGATCGAGCGTTTGCTGGCCGATTGTTATGCCCGGCGGGATCAGGTGGCGATGCTTGCCTTTCGCGGTACCCGGGCCGAGGTCATGCTGCCACCAACCCGTTCCTTGGTGCGGGCAAAGCGGTCGCTCGCCGCGCAGCCCGGCGGCGGCGGCACACCGCTCGCTGCCGGCATCGATGCAGCGCTGGCGGTTGCGGATGGCGCGCGGCGGCGGGGTGAATCGCCTCTGTTTGTCCTGCTTACCGACGGGCGAGCCAACATTGCGCGAAGTGGTGTTGCTGCTCGCGGCGAAGCCCTTGCGGACGCACTGCACGCCGCTCACGCCATCCGCGACTCTGAGATCCCGGCGCTGGTCGTCGACACATCGCCCCGGCCGCAGTCGCGGGTGCAGGAGCTCGCCGCGGCGATGACAGGCAGATACCTGCCACTACCGCACGCAGATTCCGGCGCTTTGACTGCCGCTGTTCGTAACGCGGCCTCCGCTGTCTGTGCCGATCAATGAACGACGACCTCGTCTGGGAACGGGACGGCGCCGATTGGCCGAACCGTGGTTCCAGCCGCTTTGTCGAAACCTCCGGCTTACGTTGGCATGTGCAGAGGATGGGGCGTGGACCGGTCGTGTTACTCATCCATGGCACTGGGGCGGCGACCCATTCGTGGCGCGATCTTGCGCCTGCCCTGGCTCATAGCTTTACGGTGCTTGCACCGGACCTGCCGGGGCATGGATTCACATCGGCACCGCCGAAATCCCGACTTTCCTTGTCCGGAATGGCGGGCGCATTGGCTGGCCTGTTGCGCGCCCTCAAGTGTCAGCCGCAGCTTATCGTCGGGCATTCAGCTGGTGCCGCTATCGCCGTCCGGATGTGCCTAAGCAAATTCGTGACACCGAGTGCGATTGTCGGTCTGAATGGTGCGCTTCTGCCGTTTCGCGATGCGCCGCGCTATGTGTACGCGCCGCTTGCCAAGCTGCTTAGCTTGTCTCCGGTGATCCCTTGGCTGTTCGCGCGCACGGCCCGAAATCCAGCCGCGGTCGAACGACTACTTCACAAAACCGGATCGACCATCGACGCGCGGGGTGTGGAGCTGTATGGCCGGGTGGTCCGGAGTCCAACCCATGCCGCTTCAGCGCTCGGCATGATGGCAAACTGGGACTTGGCGACAATCCGCAGCAACCTGCGGTACCTCGGGCCAAGGCTGTTCCTTGTGGTTGCTGAGAATGATCTCACGATACCCCCGAGCGTGTCTTATGAAGTTCAAGACCTGGTGGCGGATGCGGAGGTAATCCCGCTGGCCGGCCTTGGTCATCTGGCGCATGAAGAGGCACCAGACCAAGTTGCTTCCATGATTGCGGATCTCGCCAGGAGCGAACAGATCCTGAAGGCCGCATAGTGGCCTTTGCCGACACGACCTTCGACATTCAGGGCCGGGAAACTGCTCCACCGACCACTGGTCGGGATAGGTTCGCTTGCGACGACCGACGGCCACACGCAGTGGTGATTGGCTCGGGCTTCGGCGGATTGGCTGCCGCGGTGCGACTGGGCGCGCGGGGATACCGGGTTTCCGTATTTGAGAAATTGTCCACGCCGGGCGGCCGGGCGCGGGTCATTCGATCCGGCGGGTTTACCTTCGATACGGGGCCGACGATCATCACCGCACCGTTTCTGTTCGGGGAGCTTTGGGCTTTGTGCGGTCGCCGGCTCAGCGATGACATTGCCCTAACCCCGCTGTCACCTTTCTATCGGATCCGGTTTCCGGATGGCAATGTCTTCGAATACAGCGGTGACCGCGCGGCGATGCGGCGCGAAGTCGCCCGCTTCTCGCCCGAGGACGTGGCCGGCTACGAGCGTTTCATGGGCGTCAGCGAAGCCATGTTCGAGACCGGGTTCGAACGGCTGGGCGATGTGCCATTTAGCAGGCTGTCTGATATGCTGCGGACCGTGCCCGACCTCATTCGGTTAGGCGCACACCGAAGCGTGTTTGGCCTCGTTTCGAAATACATAAAAGATCCGCGCCTGCGTGTGGTCTTCAGCTTTCATCCGCTATTGATCGGCGGCAACCCATTCT
This sequence comes from Alphaproteobacteria bacterium, assembly GCA_028279245.1. GTDB lineage: Bacteria > Pseudomonadota > Alphaproteobacteria > UBA6615 > UBA6615 > JANQOE01. The sequence goes on along the minus strand of JANQOE010000120.1, from coordinate 21,182 downwards.
CGGCGACCGCGGTCTACGCGCTGATTGCCTTTCTGGAACAACGATGGGGCGTGCATTTTGCGGTCGGCGGCACCGGCGAGTTGGTGCGTGGGCTGGTCCGACTTGTTGAAAACCAAGGTGGGACCGTTCGCTGCGGTTGCCCGGTCAGCGAGATCACCACGCGCGGGAATGCCGCAACGGGCGTGCAGCTTGCCAATGGCGAAGCCGTTGCGGCATCCGTGATTGTGTCGAACGCGGACTCAGCGTGGACCTATCGGCACTTACTGCCGGCGGCCGGTCGCCGTCGGTGGTCTGATGGCCGGATCGACCGGGCGCGCTACTCGATGAGTCTGTTCGTCTGGTATTTTGGTACCAACCGCAGATATCCGGACGTGGGGCACCACACAATTCTGCTCGGTCCACGGTATCGCGCTCTACTGCGAGACATTTTCACCCGTAAGGTGCTGGCGGATGACTTCAGCCTCTACTTGCACCGGCCGACCGCAACCGACGCATCGCTGGCGCCGGACGGATGTGATGCTTTCTACGTGCTATCGCCCGTACCGCATCTGGAAAGCGGAATAGACTGGCAACGCGCAGCCGAGCCTTATCGGAAGGCCATCGCCGATCACTTGTCAGCAACGCTGCTGCCTGACCTGGAGCGCAGCATCGTCGCTTCGAGCCTGATGACGCCTCAAGACTTCGGTAACGACCTAAACTCGTATCGCGGTGCGGCCTTCGGCTTGGAGCCAATACTGACCCAGAGTGCCTGGTTCCGGCCGCACAACAAGAGCGAGGATGTGGATCGTCTGTTTTTTGTTGGCGCGGGGACACATCCCGGTGCTGGCCTGCCCGGTGTACTCTCCTCCGCCCGAATCCTGGACAAGGTGGTGCCGCATGCCGACGCGTTGGCCTGAGACCGCAACCTCAGCCGTGGCGGATCGGGCCGCTTGTGCGCTGTCCTTGCGAAACGGCTCGCGTTCCTTCTTCGCGGCCTCTTTGCTGTTGCCGCGTTCGGTGCGAGACCCGGCGACCAGCCTCTATGCATTCTGCCGCGAGGCCGACGACGCCATCGACTTGCACGGCCATCCGGCCACGGCGCTGATCGAGTTCCGCGAACGGCTTGCACTCGCTTACGCCGGTTGTCCCCGCGACAACCACGTAGATCGGGCGCTTGCCACTGTGCTGGCTGAGTATCCGATTGCGCCGACTTTGCCAGAGGCGTTGCTTGAGGGCATGGCCTGGGATGCTGAGGGTCGGCAATACGAGACCCTGAGCGACCTCTACGCTTACGCCGCGCGGGTTGCCGGGTCTGTCGGTGTGATGATGGCGACCATCATGGGTGTGCGGACGCCGCAGACGCTGGCCCGCGCTTGCGACCTGGGCATCGCTATGCAGCTGACCAACATTGCCCGCGATGTCGGTGAGGATGCGCGCGTCGGGCGCCTGTATCTGCCACTCGCCTGGTTACGTGCCGCAGGCCTGGATCCAGCTTCGTGGTTGGCCAACCCCCAGTTTAACGACGCCGTCGGCGGTGTGGTGCGTCTGCTGCTCAATGCGGCGGATCATCTGTACGAGCGCGCCGGCGGGGGCATCTCCGCACTGCCCTACAGCTGTCAACCGGGCATTTTCGGGGCCCGCTATCTGTATGCCGAGATAGGCCGTGAAGTGGAACGGCAAGCTTATGACTCCGTGACCCGGCGTGCCGTGGTACCGGCTCACCGCAAACTCTCATTGCTGTGTACCGCCGTCGCCGCGAGCATCACGGGCGTACGGGACGTGTCCGCCGTGCCGCTCGAGGAGGCCGTGTTTTTGGTTGAGGCGGCGACGCGAGAGAGTGGACTGGCTTCTGCCCCGGATTACCGAACACCGTGGTGGAACTTTAGCGCGCGCATCGGGTGGGTGCTGGCGCTATTCATTGAGATCAATCGGCGACAGGGTGACTTGGCTCCCCGCACCCATCAACCTGCTGTTCAGGAAGGTGGCCCAACTTGAAGAACATCGTCGGTCTTATATCCATAGCCGCGGCCATATGGCTTGTTCATGCCGCCCTGCAGCATCGGCGTCGCGTACTTGTCGAACGTTCGCGGGGCGTGACCGCGAGCGATCTCCATCCGTCACTGGCCGCGCTAGCAACCACCATGCCGCCCTTGATCCTGCTGGCCATCGGGCTCGTTGCTTCAAAGCTTGTGATCGCGTTTGTCGTGCTTGAAACCTCTCGGTTCTTTTCCTGGTTGGATCTGTGCGGTGTTCTGGCTCTGTTGGCCGGCTACGGACTATGGCTATTGATGAGGACAAGCTACTGGACCGAGCTTGGTTCCGTGGCAAGATCGTATCGGGGCTCGCGCAACCATGGAAAGCAGTACGCTCATCTTGATGGAGATCACGCTGGTGCTGGTCGTCGCCCTGGGCTTCGGGGTGTTCGAACTCGTGTCACTTCGGCGGTTGAGACGCCAGCGGGAGGCCGGCGAACAGTCGTCGGATGATCCGGTAGCTAAGTGAACCTGCGCGGCATTCGGAATGGTAATAGCATCTGTACCCAGTTCCTTCGGAACCGATTGAGGTCCAAACTCTCGTGAACGGCCGTGGCGCGCTGCCCATCTAGCACTGTCTGCAACAGCGAACGAGCATAGAACGGCGTGTCTTCAAGCGTTCGCACGACCTTGGTCGCCGTGTGGTCTTCGCTGTGCGAGGCGCGCTTAATGCCCCATTTGGTGGTTCCCAGGCGGACGGCGGCAGGCGGTGCAAACGGTTCGACGTGTCCGTCGGGCCGAAACCGATGAGCAATGCAGTTCCTGGGCGATTCGCGTGGGGTCACGTCGTAGAGAATAATAGCGCCACCATCGTCCGTTTCAGCCCGCGACCAATCCCAACGCTCGAATGCCGTTTCGAGCGGCTCTTGCCCGATATTCATGTCGAAGTAGGCTGTTCCAGACCATTTGAGCGCCGGGTTCTGGAAATTGACCTCGATACTCGCGAACGGGGCGATCGGACGCCACCGATGTTGTCCGCCCGGCTCCAGATCGACAAATCGGTCGAAGACGTGAGGCATGGATAGCCGAAACGATCCGCGTATTCTCGAGGGAAGCGGGACGGAGACTTCGTCGACATGTACTGTCAAGGAGTCCCGCTCCCAAGACAAATGGCTCCACCCGATCTCAAGCCGTGAGCTTGTTCGCGCCACCGCATTGCGGCGACGCTCGGTCATCGCCCAACGGTTACTGCGTGGACCGTACAAGGCGATATTCACGGAACTATAGTCCGTGGGATCGGGCTCGGCTTGGCTGCGTCGTGCCCACGCATAGTACGGTGAGAACACACTGCCGATAAAAGCTATGAGCGTAAGCGCATACTTTCCGTCATCGCTCAGCGCGTCGACATACCACCAAACGTAGCCACACGGATTGACGGGCTGCGCGAAGTCAGGTCCCGCAGCAGCGCCGAGACCGCCAGCCGACCCGACAGCATCGCCATCGGTACACCCGGACCGGGGTGAGTGCTGCCGCCTGCGAGATACAGGCCGCCCAAGCGGGTTCGACTGCCCGGCCGTTGGAATGTGGCTCGCCAGCCGTGTGAGGCCCTTCCGTACAGAGCGCCTCCGGTCCCCGGAAACAGTCCTTCGAAATCGGCCGGGCTTGTTGCCACTGCGGTCGGTGGCGCGATCTTCAGAACGAGGCCGCAGCGCGCCAACTGAGCGAGCGTTTTCTCGAAACATTGGTCCACTTCCTCCTTATCGTAAGCATGTCTGTCGCCGTTCGCTGGGGCGTTGATCAACATGAGAACTCGTTCGAGATCCCGAGACGGCCCGCTCGTGTCCCGGTCTTGTGCACAAACATAGACCGTCGGTTCGTCCGGCACGCGGCCGCGATGAAAGATCTTCTCGAACTCCGCCGCATAGTCTCTGGAAAAAAAGACATTGTGCCGAGCCAACGAAAAACCCCGTGCCTCGGCTAAGACTGCCCAGGTTATCGCGGAGAGTGACCGCGCGTTGGGCTCTATCCGGGGGACTGCGGTTCCGGCAGCTCGACCAAATCGGCCATTGGCGACGGCCAAAGCGTCCGCGTTCATCACAACAGCATCTGCTCTTATCCGCTCGCCGTCTGACAGAGTTACGCTCTCCACCCGCCCTCCAGCCACCCCGAGCTGCGCTACCTCGGATCCATACCGAAAGTCGGCCCCCGATCGTCTGGCCAATTGCTCTAGGGCGACGGCAATCTGGTACATTCCGCCAACGACCGACCAAACGCCTTCCTGTTCGACATGAGGTACGAGGATGAGTGTTGCCGGCGCTTGAAAAGGAGACGAGCCGCAATAGGTCGCGTAGCGACCGAAAAGCTGGCGCAAGCGCGGGTCGTGAAAATGGCTGCCGAGTGCCTTCCAGAGCGTGACAAATGGCTGGATTCGCCAAAGCTGTCCGAGGTTTCCGGCGCCGGCCCGGCGCGCCAGGGACAGGGGATTGGCCGGGCGAGCCGACCTGATGAAGGGTCCGTCAAGGGTCTCAAAGACGGCGCGGGCCTGCTGGCTGAATGTGAGGAAGCGCGCCGCTTCGGCCGAGCCCGCGAACTCTGCAATCGCGTCCGCAGACCTTTCGAGATCGGCATATAGATCTAGAGTTTCGTTTGCGCTCCATGCATGTCGTGCCAGGACTTCGAGGGGGCGAAGTGTCACGTAGTTGGCCAAGTTTTCGCCCAGGTCGCTGAACAGCGACTCAATAACCCAACGCATGGTAAATACGGTTGGCCCGGCGTCGATGCCGTGTCCATCCACGATCACTTTGCGCAACTTGCCGCCGGGGGCGCGCGCGCGTTCAAGGACGGTGACGTGGAGCCCCTTGGCCGCAAGTTCAGCCGCGGCCGTCAGCCCGCCGACACCTGCGCCGATGACCACCACATGGTTTGTCCTCACGAGGACGCCACCCTCATAGTCTCACCGGACCCCTGTGTCCACATTGATTGACAATCTGAAGTGACAGGACGACATTACAGTAGTTTTGGAGGGATGGGAGGCCAATGTGGACGGAAGGAAACGAATTGAAAGAGCCTTGGATACTGCTCTTGCGAGAGCCTCAAGGCCGGGCGCACCGCCCCTTCTGGCCAACGCGTTGCGTTACGCTGTCTTCCCCGGCGGCGCCCGGGTCCGGCCACGGCTTTGCCTAGCCGTTGCCATTGCCTGCGGCGACGATGATCCAGCAGCGGCAGACTGCGCCGCGGTCGCCATTGAACTTCTTCACTGTGCTTCCTTGATCCACGACGACTTGCCCTGCTTCGACGACGCCGCCATCCGACGTGGCAAACCGTCGGTGCACAAGGCGTTCGGTGAGCCGCTTGCCGTGCTTGCCGGCGACGCGCTTATCGTCTTGGCATTTCAGACGCTGGGCGCTGGGGCTTGCCATCACCCGGAACGCCTGGGCGGGCTGCTCAACATCGTCGCGCGCGGCGTTGGAATGCCATCGGGTATCGCGGCGGGGCAAGCCTGGGAGAGCGAACCAGATGTGCGACTGACGGAGTATCAGCAGGCCAAGACAGGTGCTCTCTTTGCCGCGGCCGCAGCGGCGGGTGCGGCTGCGGCCGGCGTCGCAGATAGCTCCACTTGGCGCGTTCTTGGCGAGCGTCTGGGTGGCGCTTGTCAGGTTGCCGATGACATCCGCGACATGGTGGCCGACCCAGAAGAAGCCGGGAAACCGGTCGGCCAGGACACTACGCATGATCGGCCAAATGCAGTCCATCAGCTTGGGGTTGGTGGTGCCATGCGTCGGTTCGACCAGCTTGTCGCTTCGGCGATCGACTCCATACCACCATGCCGGGGCTCACAGGACCTTAGCGGCCTTATCGCAATGGAGGCGAAACGATTTCTGCCGAGCGGTCTGTTGCAGGACGCGGCCTGATACCGGCATCGGGACACACGCCCCAGGGCATCGAGCGCTGGGTCGATAACTGGCGCGACTGGCGCAATCGGCTGCTAGCCGATCTGCGATTCCAACGATGGGCTGCTGCATTCCCGTTAACCCGACCGATCGCACACCGGCGGTCGCGCGAACTCTTCGATCTATGCGCCGGATTTGTCTACTCGCAGATATTGTTAGCGTGCGTCCGCCTGGACGTTTTCAATGCGCTGGCGCAGGGTCCGATGACCATTTCGGAGTTGGCGAAGCAGTTGTCGCTGAGCGAGGAAGCGGTGCGCCGCTTGCTCGACGCGGGTGTGGCACTACGCCTGTTGGAGAGGCGGCGCAACCGTCGCTATGCCCTAGGGCCGCTTGGCGCCCCGCTGGTCGCCAATCCCGGAATCGCCGCCATGATCGATCACCATACAGCGCTGTACGATGACCTCCGAGACCCGGTGGCCCTATTGCGGGATGAGTTTGCGACGAACCTCCGCGGCTACTGGCCCTATGCAGGCGATGTCGACTACGCGGATCTAAAGCATCATCAGGTAGCTGCCTATAGCGAACTGATGGCCGTCTCCCAGCCGCTTATTGCCGATGATGTTCTCGCTGCTTATCCCGTCGATAGGCACCACACCTTGCTCGACATCGGTGGCGGACAAGGCGGTTTTCTTGCGGCGGTGGCTGCACAAGCCCCAAACCTGCGTCTCACCTTGTTTGATCTGCCGCCCGTCGTCATCCGCGCTCAGACCTACCTCGAAAGGGCCGGACTGGCTGATCGTATCGCGGTGACCGGAGGTGATTTTACGAGAGATCCATTGCCAACCGGCGCGGATCTGGTGTCGCTAATCCGAATCGTACATGACCACGATGACGACACGGTTCTGCGGCTCCTGACGGCCGCCAAAACCGCGATTGAACCGGGTGGTACTTTGCTGCTGGCGGAACCGATGTCGGCGACACGCGGTGCCGAACCTGTCGCCGATGCTTACTTTGCCTTCTACCTTCGCGCCATGGGCAGGGGTCGGCCGCGGACGCCGGCACGCATCAAGGAACTGCTGAAGGCAGCAGGGTTTACCAATCCAAAACTGATCCGGACGCGACGGCCTTTGTTGACGCGATTGATCGTCGCCAACCGACCGAAATGTCAATCTTCGACTGTTAATCTTGATTGACACTCTAGACTGTCACGATAGACTGACAAATACGTAGGCAACCGCTCGATCGGAAGTCGGACGCGCAATGGAAACTCTCGCGGTGGTTTTGGAAAGGCCCGAGCAGCTCGTGCTTAGTCGGGTTGGGCTGTCGCCGCCGGGCGAAAAGGACATTGTGGTGGATGTCGAATGGAGCGGAATCAGTGCGGGCACGGAACGACTGCTGTGGTCCGGCCGGATGCCGCATTTTCCCGGCATGGGCTATCCGCTGGTTCCCGGCTACGAATCGGTGGGCCGCGTGGTGGCTGCTGGCGAGAAGACTGAGTTGGACGTCGGTACGTCGGTGTTCGTTCCCGGTGCCAGTTGTTTTGGCGAAGTGCGCGGGCTGTTTGGCGGCGCCGCAGCGCGGTTGGTTGTGCCCGAGGAAAGGGTCGTGTCGGTTCCCGGCGAGTTGCACGAGCGAGCCACTCTCCTGGCTTTGGCCGCGACCGCATATCACGTCACTGGTGGACAGCCGGAGCGCCAACCCGATTTGATTGTCGGCCACGGTGTGCTGGGCCGATTGCTGGCTCGTCTGGCCGTGCTTCAGGGACACGCGGGCCCCACTGTTTGGGAGACAAATAGCGCCCGCCGGCCGGGTGCTACCGGCTACGAGGTCGTCGACCCGGCCGAAGATGGATGCCGCGACTATCGGACGATTCACGATGTCAGTGGTGATGCAACGATCCTCGACAGTCTGATCGCACGACTTGCGCCTGGAGGCGAAGTCGTGCTCGCCGGCTTCTACAGCGATCCTCTATCGTTCGCGTTTCCACCGGCTTTTATGCGCGAGGCTGCAGTTCGGGTAGCAGCACAGTGGAGACCTTCGGATCTGCTGGCGGTCCGGCGCCTCGTGGAAACCGGCGCGCTTTCCCTGGATGGATTGATCACGCACCGGCAACAAGCAACCGCGGCACCGGCAGCCTACCGCACAGCATTTGATGATCCCGCTTGCCTCAAAATGGTGCTGTCATGGAGGAACCTCGGTGATTCTTGATTCATCGCCATCTCAAAGCAGCGGGACCAACGATCACGAGGCGGAATCCTCGACTTCCGCTCAGCTTCCGTCAGAGCCCGAGAAGAAGACGCAGATAATCGCGATCTACGGGAAGGGCGGCATCGGCAAGAGTTTCACGCTGGCGAACCTCTCCTACATGATGGCCCAGCAGGGCAAGCGAGTGCTGCTGATCGGCTGCGACCCAAAGAGCGATACGACGTCGTTGCTGTTCGGCGGTCGCAGTTGTCCCACCATCATCGAAACCTCCTCGAAGAAGAAGCTGGCCGGAGACAAGGTCGCCATCGGCGACGTCTGCTTCAAGCGGGATGGCGTCTTCGCGATGGAACTTGGTGGACCGGAGGTCGGGCGAGGCTGTGGTGGCCGCGGGATCATTCACGGCTTCGAGCTGCTGGAGAAGCTCGGCTTCCACGATTGGGGTTTTGATTTCGTCCTGCTGGACTTTCTGGGTGACGTCGTCTGCGGTGGGTTCGGTCTGCCGATTGCCCGCGACATGTGCCAGAAAGTGATCGTCGTCGGGTCGAACGACCTTCAGTCGCTGTACGTTGCGAACAACGTCTGCTCGGCTGTCGACTACTTCCGGCGGCTTGGCGGCAATGTGGGTGTCGCCGGACTGGTCATCAACAAAGACGATGGCACCGGTGAGGCACAGGCGTTCGCGGAAGCCGCTGGCATTCCCGTACTTGCCGCGATCCCCGCCGATGAGGACATCCGCCGGAAAAGCGGCAACTATGAGATCATTGGCGTCCCAGGTGGACGGTGGGGCGGCATATTCGAAGACCTCGGCCAGCGCACCGCGGACGCGCCGCCGCTGCAGCCATCGCCACTGACGCATCCGGAGCTTCTCGCCCTATTCAAGGGCGACCAGGTCGGCCGCGATGTGGTGCTCGAACCGGCTTCTCAAGAGGACATGTGCGGCGGTGTCGCCGTCGAAAAGCCCTCGCTGGAAGTCGTCTACGAGGGAGCGATCTAGTTGGCCTCTCGCCGGGACCAGATTGTATGAGTTCGTTGCGTTCGGATGCGGGCTGCCATGGCGGTCAAGAGCGCATGACCGATGCGGCGCGGAAGGCCGGCAAGACAGAGACCATGGCGCGGCTGCTGACGGACTATCCGCGCGGTCCGCACGATCAACCGCAATCGATGTGTCCGGCCTTCGGGTCGCTGCGGGTCGGCCTGCGGATGCGGCGGACGGCGACGATCCTCTCCGGGTCGGCCTGCTGCGTCTACGGGCTGACCTTCACGTCACATTTCTACGGTGCGCGGCGCACGGTGGGCTACGTGCCGTTCGATTCGGAGACACTGGTTACCGGCCAACTCTACGAAGACATTCGCGGTGCGGTCGAAGAGATGGCGGATCCGGAGAAGTATGACGCGATCATCGTCACCAACCTCTGCGTTCCGACTGCGTCGGGTGTGCCAATTGACCGGTTGCCAGCGCAGATCAACGGGGTGCGCGTGATCGGCATCGATGTTCCGGGCTTCGGTGTGCCGACCCACGCGGAAGCCAAGGACGTCCTCTCCGGAGCGATGCTGCGTTATGCCCGGGGCGAGGTGGAGCAGGGGCCGGTGCAGCGCCCCCGCGATCTCAAGGATGACAAGCCGACGGTCACGATTGTCGGCGAGATGTTCCCGGCCGACCCGGTCGGTATCGACATACTTCTGCAGCCCATGGGGCTGGCACTTGGGGCGCAAGTGCCGACCCGCGAGTGGCGTGACCTCTATGCCGCGCTCGACTGCAGTGTTGCCGCCGCGGTGCACCCCTTCTACGTCGCCGCGATCCGCGAGTTTGCGGCGGCCGGCCGGCCGGTGGTTGGCTCCGGCCCGGTTGGTGCCGAAGGAACGCTGGCGTGGCTCGAAGCCGTCGGTGCCGCAGCCGACGTGCCGTCTCGCCACGTCCAGCATGCACAAACCCAAGCCGCCGCCATGATTCGTCCGGCACTCGAAACACATCCGATCGATGCACGGGTGACGGTCTCCGGGTACGAGGGTTCCGAGCTGTTGGTGGCACGCTTGTTGATTGAGGCCGGGGCCGAAGTGCCCTACGTCGGTACAGCTTGTCCAAAGACGGAATGGAGCCATACCGACAGCGATTGGCTCCGAGCGCACGGGACGTTCGTTCAATTCAGAGCGTCGTTGGAGCAGGATCTGGCGGCCATGCGGGAAGTTCGGCCGGACCTGGCGATCGGCACGACGCCTCTGGTGCAGGCGGCCAAGGAGGAAGGCGTTCCGGCGGTATACTTCACCAACGTTGTCTCGGCCCGTCCGCTGTTCGGCGCGGCCGGTGCTGGCGCACTGGCAGGGATTGTCAATGCGCAGACCAGGGGCAAAGAACGCTTCTCCAAGATGATGAGCTTCTTTGCCGGCAATGGCCCGGATGCCACGTCACGGCCGGCGCAAGGTGCTGCCTGATGCTTGTCCTGGATCATGATCGGGCCGGCGGCTATTGGGGAGCAGTTTACGCCTTTACGGCCCTGAAGGGCCTCCGCGTCGTTATCGACGGTCCGGTGGGATGCGAGAACCTGCCGGTGACCGCGGTGCTGCACTACACGGATGCACTGCCGCCACACGAGTTGCCTATTGTCGTCACCGGCTTGTCCGAGGACGAGCTTTCGATGAACGGCACCGAGAGCGCGTTGCGGCGCGCGAGTGCGACGCAAGACACGTCGATGCCGGCGGTCGTTGTGACCGGCAGTATCGCGGAGATGATCGGCGGCGGGGTGACGCCGGAAGGCTCAAACCTGTTGCGTTTCCTGCCGCGGACGATCGACGAGGATCAGTGGCAGAGCGCCGACCGGGCGCTCTATTGGCTCTGGCAACAGTTCGGGTCGAAAACGACGAAGCGCCGCCAGCCGAAGGCCGGTGAGAAACCACGGGTCAACATCATCGGGCCGATGTACGGCACCTTCAACATGCCTTCAGACTTGGCGGAGGTCCGCCGGCTTGTCGAGGGTATCGGCTGCGAAGTCAATCTCGTCTTCCCCTTGGGAGCCCATGTCAAGGATATCAAGCAGCTCGCCAACGCGGACATCAACATTTGTATGTACCGGGAGTTCGGGCGCCAGCTTTGCGAGGAGCTTGACCGGCCGTACCTACAGGCGCCGATGGGCGTGTTCGCGACAACGAGTTTCTTGCGAAAACTCGGTGAGCTGGCCGGGCTCGATCCGGAGCCCTTTATTCAGAAAGAGAAAGAGACAACAATCAAGCCAATTTGGGATCTCTGGCGAAGTGTAACCCAAGACTTCTTTGCGACCGGTTCGTTCGCCGTGGTGGCGACCCATACCTACGTTCGTGGCCTGCGCGGTTTCCTTGAGAAGGAGATGGGAATCCCTTGCAGTTTTGGGTTCTCCCGTCGCGCCGGCGTCAAGCCCGACAACGCCGCTATCAAGAATGCACTGACCGAGAAGGCACCGCTGGTGCTGTTCGGGTCATACAATGAACGGATGTACGCGGCGGAGACGGGTTGCCGTGCGATGTATATTCCCGCGTCGTTCCCAGGCGCCATTGTGCGCCGCGCAACAGGCACGCCCTTCATGGGCTATGCCGGAGCGACGTACATCGTCCAGGAGTACTGCAACGCGCTATTCGACGCGCTGTTCCACATCCTTCCGCTCAGTACGGAGATGGACGGCGTCGACCCAACACTCGCGCGACCGGGCGTCGCGTCGGCCATCCCTTGGGATGACGACGCACGGGGCCGCTTGGACGAGATCGTTGAGAAGATCCCGTTCCTGGTTCGGATCTCGGCAGCGAAAAGGCTGCGCGAACGGGCAGAGCAAGCCGCAAAGCGTAACGGCGAGCCCCGTGTTACGGCGAGGCGCGTTGCTAAGGCTCACGCAATGGAGCCAGTCGGGTGAGACCTCGGCTGCGCAATTGTGAACAGATTGACCACGCCGCAGGGCACCTGCGGGCGGTTTAGAGGACTGTCAGAAACGGAGGTATGAATGGCAGATACGGACAAGATCTCATTGTCGGGTTTGACCGACGGGGAGGCACAGGAATTCCATCGCATCTTTGTGATGAGTTTCGTGATCTTCACCGTCATAGCGGTGATCGCCCACTTTCTGGTTTGGAACTGGCGTTCATGGCTTCCCGGACCGGAGGGCTACACGGCGCTGATCGACGGCGCAAAGTACGCCGCCGCCTACATCACAACACTTGCCGGCTAAGAGAGAGGGCACTGAGAAATGTGGCGAATTTGGCTTCTGTTTGATCCACGGCGCGTCTTGGTCGCACTGTTCACGTTCCTGTTTGTATTGGCGATCGTGATCCACTTCATCTTGCTGAGCACGGACCGGTTCAATTGGCTTGACGGGCCACGTACCGCTGAGCTGTCGGCATCGACAGTGTTGATTGAGACCACATGACGCAAAGGACGGTGGCGAGTACGGCGGCCTTGGCTTGCCGTCTCGCCACTCTCCGAAAAGGGTGGCCTTAAAACTGGACTAAAACGATGGCCTTGTTGAATTTCGAACGGAAGTACCGGGTCCGCGGGGGAACGCTCGTCGGAGGAGACCTATTCGATTTCTGGGTCGGTCAGTTCTATGTGGGTTTCTTCGGCGTCACGACCATATTCTTCACACTCGTCGGAACAGCTCTCATCGTATGGGGCGCCGCGCTCGGGCCGACGTGGAATCTCTGGCAGATCAGTATCGCGCCGCCCGACCTAAGCTATGGTTTGGCCCTGGCCCCCTTGCGAGACGGAGGGTTGTGGCAGCTCATCACCGTTTGTGCACTTGGTGCGTTTGTCTCGTGGGCACTGCGCGAGGTTGAAATCTGCCGCAAGCTGGGGATTGGTTACCACGTACCGATCGCGTTCGGCGTCGCGATATTTGCCTACTTTGTCCTGGTTGTCGTCCGCCCGGTGCTCATGGGCGCCTGGGGCCACGGTTTCCCCTACGGGATCATCAGCCATTTGGACTGGGTTTCGAACGTCGGCTATCAGTATCTCCACTTCCACTACAACCCCGCCCATATGTTGGGCGTATCCTTCTTCTTTGCCACGGTCTTCGCGCTGTCGCTACACGGCGGGCTGATTCTATCGGCTACAAACCCGAAGAAGGGCGAGCCCGTAAAAACACCCGAGCACGAGAATACCTTCTTCCGCGACACGATTGGTTATTCCATCGGGACGCTTGGCATTCATCGCCTCGGGCTGTTCCTCGCGCTGAACGCCGGCTTCTGGAGCGCAATCTGTATCCTGATTAGCGGACCTTTCTGGACCCGCGGTTGGCCGGAGTGGTGGAACTGGTGGCTTGCGCTGCCGATCTGGAGTTAGGCGGGAGGACAGACCATGGCCGAGTACCAGAACATCTTCACGCGCATCCAGGTTCGTGCACCCGCCCACGCCGGTGTTGCGCTGCCCCCTGGAGACTCGCCGCGGACTAGCGAACCGTTCTTCGCGTATTGGCTCGGGCGGATCGGCGATGCGCAAATCGGACCAATCTACCTGGGATGGCTTGGCACGCTTTCGCTGCTGTGCGGACTGATCGCCTTTGAGATCATCGGCCTCAATATGTGGGCGTCGGTAAACTGGGATCCAATCGAGTTTGTGCGGCAACTGCCCTGGCTCGCCTTGGAGCCGCCGGCGCCCGAGTACGGGATCACCATACCGCCGATGGCTGAAGGCGGCTGGTGGCTCATGGCCGGTTTCTTCCTCACGGCGTCAGTGATTCTTTGGTGGTTCCGGATGTACCGCCGCGCCCTCGTTCTTGGGATGGGAACTCACGTTGCCTGGGCATTTGCTTCGGCAATTTGGCTGTTCCTCGTGCTTGGCTTCATCCGCCCCTTGCTTGTTGGCAGCTGGAGTGAAGCTGTTCCTTTTGGGATCTTCCCTCACCTCGATTGGACTGCGGCCTTCTCAATCCGCTACGGGAATCTGTTCTACAACCCGTTCCATATGCTCTCGATCGTATTCCTCTATGGGTCGACACTGCTGTTCGCGATGCACGGGGCCACAATCCTGGCGGTGAGTCGCCTCGGAGGCGACCGCGAGATCGAGCAGATCGTGGACCGTGGTACAGCATCGGAGCGCGCTGCCCTTTTTTGGCGCTGGACGATGGGATTCAACGCCAGCATGGAATCGATCCACCGCTGGGCCTGGTGGTTTGCTGTGCTGTGCCCATTGACTGGTGGGATTGGCATCTTGTTGACCGGAACGGCCGTCGATAATTGGTATCTTTGGGCCGTCGACCACGGTGTCGCCCCTTCGTACCCGCCGGCGTTCGAGGTCAGTCCAGATCCGGCAGCCGCGGTTGGAGGTAGCCAATGAAAGCGGTCTTCGTTGCAACAGTCGCACTCGGTGCTGTTGGCGCTGTCTTCGGCGTGCTTGGCGTCTTGATCAGCGGTTGGGAGCGACCGCCGGTCGATACAAAACAAGTCGGCTTTCGCGGCGTCGGGATGGAGCAGGTCACTAATCCCAGGGAGGAGGCCAAGCTGATCGCTCAGGACCAACTCCCCGAGCCGCAGTTCCCCGTGGATCCAGGTAGTGAGCCGGCATCAGAGGTGTACCAGAATGTGCAGGTGCTGGGTGATCTCGGTGTGGACGAGTTCATTCGTCTGATGGCTGCGATCACCGAGTGGGTCTCGCCAGAACAGGGTTGTGCGTATTGTCACAGCGAGGATGAGGAGTTCTCGTCCGACTCACTTCATACCAAAGTTGTGGCGCGGCGCATGATAGAAATGACGCGACATATCAATGCAAACTGGCAGACCCATGTTGGGCAGACCGGGGTCACCTGTCTTAGCTGCCATCGCGGGCAGCCTGTTCCGCAGAACGTCTGGTTCACCGACCACGGGCCGCCACAAGCACTTGGCATGGCCGCCGACAGAGATGGTCAAAACCTCGCCGGTGCAGCGGTTGGGTCGACTTCGTTGCCCTTTGACCCATTTACGCCGTTCCTCAGCAACGACGGCACTATCCGGGTGGCGTCAACACAAGCCCTTCCTGCAGGCAGCGACCGGAATATAAAGCAAACAGAGTCGACATATGGGCTCATGATTCATATGTCGGAGGCTCTCGGCGTGAACTGTACATTTTGTCATAACAGCCGCTCGTTCTTTGATTGGGAACAGAGCCCGCCGCAGCGGGTTACGGCCTGGCACGGCATTCGCCTCGCACGTGAATTGAACAACGAGTTCCTGGACCCACTTACCGATGTCTTTCCAGATAATCGCCTCGGGCCGCTCGGAGATGTCGCAAAGATAAACTGTGCGACCTGCCACAATGGTGCCAGCAAGCCGTTTCTTGGGATAAGCATGCTGCCGGACTATCCGGAACTCCGGGAGTAGCCACGGCCGGCTTTGACTTGCTTCGTGGGGTCTGATCGGCCACCCTGATTCGATGAGGATTGGACGGGTCGCAGATTCGACCGCATCGGTCGCGGACTACCGCCGGAACCAGAACTTGACGGTCGAACTTCGGGAAAAGACTTCCGACCTGCACAAGGCGGCTGAACGATCGGGCATCATCCAGGATCTCTTAACTGGGAAGGCGACCAAACGCGGGTACACGATCCTGTTGCGAAACCTCCTTCCCGCGTACCAGGCCTTAGAGGCTGGCCTTTCAAGCCATTCAGAATCGACTGGAGTGCGCTGGATTGTCTACCCGGAGGTCTACCGGTCGGCGGCACTGGAGGCAGATTTGAAAGCTATTGCCGGGCCGGGCTGGAAGACAGATGTGCCGTTGCTGACCGCCGGTGATGACTATGGCCGGAGCGTCCGTGCCGCCGGTCTCGGCGACGGCATTCGGCTTGTCGCACACGGGTACACGCGCTACCTCGGCGATCTGAGTGGCGGCCAAATACTCAAGCGCATCCTGAAGAGGTCGATGGCGCTAAGAGACCATCAACTCACTTTCTATGATTTTCCGGAACTACAGGCCTATGGCACGTTCAAGGACGAGTTTCGCACCGCCCTCGACGCGGCAGCGTCTGAAATCTCCGATTGGTCCTCCGTTCTTGACGAGGCTCGTTCGGCGTTCCGCTCAAACATCCGCGTGTCAATCGCCGCCGCGCGGGCAGCCGCAGAGGTCGATGGTGAGGCCATTAGTCCCTCGCACTTTGCGCGTGTCTGACCAGGTGTTGTAGCAATTCACTGGTTCGGTCAGTCGATGCGCGGACACTATCGAGCATCTCGGGGACCCGTGTGAGATCTATTCCTTCAGTGATCTCGAGGGCGGCGAGTTGTGCGTTGCCGACCACAGAGGACATCAGGTTTCGGTAGGTCAGACCAGTTTCCGACTCCAATGGAAGACCGGGTAGGCCATTTTGTCCAACGACATCCTGCTGAAACCGGCGGCGCGCCGACTCGGCAGCCTTTTGTTCACTGAGGTCTGACAGGAGCACGACGTAACCCAACAGGCGATTCGGGGTCGCGCTGACCGGATCAGCACGTACCATCATTGGCTTATCTACACCCTGTCTGGTGTGAAACAGGATTTCGCCATTCCAGGCGCGCCGATGCCGCACCACATCCTGAAGCATCCGACGTACTTCCGCAGGGTGTGCGCAAAACTGCGCGATATCCTCAACGCGCTCCAGCGTGGCATGCGACGAAGGTATTAGTGGGTCAAAGGCATCGTTGGCGATTAGGATACGCCCTTGAGCATCGGCGACCAGTACCGGATGCTCCGATTCCCTCACTTGCAGACTGACATGCTGCAATTGGTCTTGTGCAATCAGTGTGCGGACTGACCGGAACTGCAGCAAGATGTCGGCTACCGTTTCACCGATAAGACGGGCTGCGGCGTTGTTGGCGGCGCTCCAGTCCTCTGCGGTCCCTTCCACCAGTTGATGCCACTGGGCAAACGATCGGCGTGGGGACAAGTCGGCTGGGTCGTCACCCACTACGACCGCTTTGAATGGGTTGCCGCCCCAGGTCACCATCTGCACCCGTTCGGGGCGAAACCAGAAAATGTACTCGCCCTTGGTGCTTGAGAGCGGCACCGCCAACAGGCCGCTAGCGACCTCTGTCATATCGGCAAATTCAGGTGCGTCGCGAGCCAAGGCAGATGTCGCAAACATTGTTTGACGTGGTTTGCTGTCCAGCCACTGCCCCAGCCGTCTTAGCTCTGTCGTACTGGGTACGTCGCCGACCGTCCGAATCTCGTCCTCGTAGAGTAGAGCCGCGCCAAACGCTCCGACAGGCTTGAGCAGAGATTGTGGATTATCCAGCAGAGCGGCCCGCCAGTCGCCGTGTTTGGTCACCGCGTCGATCATTCGTTGTTCGAGCCGCCGCGTTGACAATTCCGCCTCAGCGCGGACGTAGCTCTCCAACGCAGCGATACGGGTCGCAACCGCCTCAGCCAACAGTTCGCAAGCAGCGCGCATTTCGTAGTGAAGGAACCTTGGTGCGTAATGGTGGCACGCAATCAGACCCCAGAGTTGACCGCCAACCACGAGCGAGGCGACCAGTGTCGCACCGACCCCCATGTTCTTCAGATATTGTATGTGGATCGGCGACATGCTGCGCAGGAAGCACAGCGACATGTCCAGATCCTGCTCACTCAATGGCGAATACCGAGGCTGCAACGGTGTCGCCTCATAGTTTACGTCGGCGAGTACACGAATCCGGTTTCGTTTGTAAAGCTGCCGCGCGATCTGTGGTATATCCGACGCCGGATAGTGGTTACCGAGATAGGGCTCCAGGTCCTCGTTTCGCTCCTCCGCGTAGACCTCACCATGTCCTTGATCGTCGAATCGGTACACCATAACTCGGTCGTAGCCCGCCAATCTCTTGAACATTTCAGCGGACTTGTCGCACAACTCTCGGAGGGACGTGGCGTTCAGTACAGTCTGCAAGCCCCGTTCGATCTCGGGTGTGAGATCATGGGACGGACCGGCCCGCTCAAGCTCCAAAACCAGGCTGCCGTCGCCCGGACGGTGAAGCAGGCCGTCCAGTGGCTCGCCGGATCCGCCAACCCGGCAACGGATGGCGACTGGTATGGGGTTCAGCGGCTGTTCAAGGAATGGCTGGACACGCTCGGCGACGTCACCGCCAAGATCGGCAAGACAGTGTCCATACAGGTGTTCGGCGCGCCCCAGGAAATCAGCAGCGTTCGCACTTGCCTGGATGATGGAGAGTTCTGGTTCGCGTAGCGCCAGAAGTACGCCACATGGCTGGATCGAAGCAGCGAGATGGATCTGTTCCCTCTCGCAATTAGAAAGATCGGCCTCCCCAAAAGCCGGCGCTGATGGCGCACGTGACGCCAATCGACAGTTCCCCCACGAGAGTTTCTAATTTATGGCCGGGTCGACACTCCCATCGAAACCATATCTACTGAGCTTTGCATAGAGGCTCTGACGACTCAAGCCTAACAACTCAGCGGCAGCCGTCCTATTCCCGTCGGTCATGGCTAGAGACGCCTCAATATAGTGGCGCTCAAGCTCTTCGACCGCGTCTTTCACGAGCTTCCGCAGCGGTTTGCGGCCGATCTGCCCGGTCAGCGCGCTAAGCCCGTTAAATACCCGGTGTCGATCGGACGCTGGTGGCAAACGGGCACCGACATCACGGATGACGATGCCAATACTCTCGCCATCCGCTCCTGCCATGGAACCGGCCGACAACTCCACTTGTGTATCGGTTCCCAATTCGCCGCGAACAAGTGTCGGGAACAACCGGACGGCCCCTGTCGAGCGCATGCTCGAGAGGAGAACGTTGAAATCAGCGCCGGGTTGTCCAAGCCATCTCCCAACATGCTGACCGATAATCGCGGGCCGGCTCGGTACCTGAATCATCTCTAAGAATGACTGATTTGCAGCCTCAACGGTCCCGTCGCAGCCTATGACCACAAAGCTATCTGGAATCCCTTCAACCAATCGCCTGAACTGATCGCCGTCCGTTCCCTCTGAAGTGTCTCCGACTTTCCCGGTTGGACTCAGTTGGAGCAGGAAGAACAAGCCCTGCTGTGACGTCATCAACGAGGCACGTACAATCCAGGATTCCTCGGCCCCACCAATTCTCAAGAGACTACCGGGAGTCTTACCATTATCCTGAACACGCGTCAGAATGGCTTGAAGCTTGTCTCTGTCCGCTGGAGCGACGGCATCCAGTACACTGGCGTGCCCCTGGATGGCGTCTCCAATCGTCGGGCCGAGAGCGCGCTTGGCTGTCGGGTTCGCTTCGGTGATGGTGAGATCTGACGCTTTGACTAGTAGGACCGCCTCTGTCGAAGCGTCAAACAGTAGGCGATATCGCGCTTCTATCTCCCGCAGCTTCCAATAATCTCGCTCCATTGCCTGTTGCGCCGCAACAAGGCGCGACTGCAGTTCGGCGACAGCTTGTAAGCTCTTGCCTATTGCGAGCAGACCGGATTTGCGGCCGAGTCGAACGATCGTGTACTCGATCGGCAGCTCCCGGCCGCTGGGTAAAACATGGGTTACTTGGCGAAATGCTGAGAAACCGCTCTGCCGGGCGTCCTCAACCATGGTCCGCACTTTTTCGGAACCAGCGGAATCCACCGTCTCGCCCCATGGGCGCCCAACCCATTCGTCGGAAACACCCTCAGAAGTGTCTCCCGATAGTGTCGCGCGCCGGATTACGCCATGCATGTCCATCAATAAGGTCACGTCTGGCTGAACGATGCTCAAATTCAGGCCCTCAACAATGAGAAGTGAGTGCTAACCTACAGCACCCTGTTTCTAACTCGCATATCGGCTACGATACACAATGTGTCAAGTTATCCTGACAGTCTAGCATGACGACGTTGGCAGATCTAGGTCTTTATCGATTTAGACTAGCTAAATAGTGCCGTTGTGCCGCATTCCTCTTCGCCCGCCCGCCACGTGTTCAGCTCAGCATCCTTCCGCGAGAATTCCGGCGACCCGGCTGTGGGGCTTGGCTATCCCACCGAAGAACTGATAGAGCGCCGCATCATGTTCCGCTCCTGATGTGCTCCAGCAAAAATGCACGCCGGCGCGCGGGGGCGTCACTGACGTTCTTATGCGCCCGCTTTGGATCTGACAGGTCACAAACCTATCGGGTTGGCCGGTCGGACTAACGTTAGGTCTTGAGCTGATCGGCGCATTGGCAAATCTGCTGGTACTGGGGAAAGAGCCTATGAAGTGACGCGCCGCAGAGCCCGCCCGCAAAGAGCAGGCGGGCCAGCACTTAGGAACAACCATCGAAGAGCCTTTAAACGCCTTTCCACTGCTCTGCGGGCGGTAGGCGTTTGAGCTTGGCGTAGCTCTGCATGGGGAATTGCATGTAGCGCGGAAGCCAGCCTTCGGGCTTCGTTGCTCCGCCCCACCTTTCAAGGCATCCCCGGATGGTGTCCTTCTGGATTTTGGCGGTGTTGTTCACGCCATCCTTGGCCGCGCGCTTCCGCATCTTGAGGAAGCCCGGTCTTAGCCCGCACATGCCTTGGATGTCGCAAAATTGGTTGCGGGGGTAGGATTTGAACCTACGACCTTCAGGTTATGAGCCTGACGAGCTACCGGACTGCTCCACCCCGCGCCATTCGTTCGTGATTATCATCGCAATAGGTTGCATGGATCCGCACGCTTCTTAAACCTGGCAGCGACCTACTCTCCCGCGTCTTAAGACGAAGTACCATCGGCGCTGAGGCTCTTCACGGCCGAGTTCGGAATGGGATCGGGTGTTACCGCCTCGCTATTACCACCAGGTCAAAGAAACGTGCAAAATCCTGTCCTGACACCACCCCGAATACGGGGCGCGCGTTTGCCGCTGTACGCAACGGTCGAGCCCGCCTGTAGCGGGCTGCAATCAAGCCTATCGAGCGATTAGTACCGGTTAGCTTCATGCGTTACCGCACTTCCACACCCGGCCTATCAACGTGGTGGTCTCCCACGGCTCTCAGGCGAGACCTAGTTTCGAGGGGGGCTTCCCGCTTAGATGCTTTCAGCAGTTATCCCGTCCGCACTTAGCTACCCGGCGGTGCCGCTGGCGCGACAACCGGTACACCAGAGGTGCGTCCACCCCGGTCCTCTCGTACTAGGGGCAGCTCCTCTCAAGTCTCGTACAGGCATGGCAGATAGGGACCGAACTGTCTCACGACGTTCTAAACCCAGCTCACGTACCACTTTAATTGGCGAACAGCCAAACCCTTGGGACCTGCTCCAGCCCCAGGATGTGATGAGCCGACATCGAGGTGCCAAAC
>JANQOE010000070.1 GCA_028279245.1 Alphaproteobacteria bacterium | reverse complement strand
GGCGTGGCCGTTTCAAGAAGCACGCCGGCTGGTCGACAGGCTCGGCGGCGCGACGCATGCGCCGGCGAAGGGCTATGTGCTGTTCGAAACCGGCTACGGGCCCTCGGGACTCCCGCACATCGGCACGTTTGGCGAAGTTGCGCGTACGACGATGGTGCGCCATGCGTTCACCTTGCTGAGCGCTGTGCCGACCAAGTTGATCGCGTTTTCCGACGACATGGACGGGTTGCGTAAAGTTCCGACCAACATCCCGAATCGGGAAGAGGTTGCGCGCCATCTCGGCAAGCCACTCACGCAGGTTCCGGATCCGTTTGGCGAGTTCGATAGCTTCGGCGCGCACAACAATCAGCGACTGCGCACCTTCCTCGACCAGTCCGGGTTCGACTACGAGTTTCTGAGCTCGACCGAGTGCTACCGGTCAGGTCGGTTCGACGAGACGCTGTTGAAGGTGCTGGCCCGGTTTGACGAGGTCATAAACGTCATCCTGCCGACACTCGGTCCGGACCGGCGCGCGACCTACAGTCCGTTCCTGCCGATCTGTCCGCGTACCGGCGTCGTCTTGCAGGTGCCGGTCAAGCAGCGCAACGTCGATGCGGGTACCATTGTTTATGACGATCCGGAGACCGGCGCTGCGGTGGAGGTTCCGGTTACCGGCGGCCATTGCAAGCTGCAATGGAAGGCCGATTGGGCGATGCGCTGGGTGGCCCTGGACGTCGACTACGAGATGGCCGGCAAGGATCTGATCGATTCCGTCAATCTGTCGGGACGCATCTGCCGGATCCTCGAGGGCAATCCACCGGCGGGGTTCAATTTCGAGCTGTTCCTTGACCAGAACGGTGAGAAGATCTCGAAGTCGCGCGGCAACGGTCTGACGTTCGAAGAGTGGATGCGTTACGGGCCGTCCGAAAGCTTGGCGCTGTTCAACTTCCAGAAGCCGAAGACGGCGAAGCGGCTGTATTTCGATGTCATTCCGAAGGCGGTCGACGAGTATCTGAGCTTTAGCGCGCGGTATCCGGAGCAGACGCCGGAGCAGCAGATCGAGAACCCGGCCTGGCACATTCACAGCGGCGCACCGCCCGCGCACAGTTCACCGGTTAGCTACGCGCTGTTGCTAAATCTGGCAGCGGCGGCGGGCACGAATGACAAGAGCGTGCTATGGGGCTTTATCAGCCGCTATGCACCGGAAGCGTCACCCGAAACGGCGCCGTTCCTCGATCATTTGATTGATCATGCGCTGGCATATTATCACGACTTCGTCGAACCGACGAAGTCGTACCGGGCGCCGACGGTGCAAGAACGCCAGGCGATGGAGGCGTTGGTCGCCGCATTGCAGGCGCTGCCCGCGGATGCCGACGGTGAAGCGATCCAGAACGAGGTCTATGCCGTCGGCAAGTCGTTCGCGTTCGAGAATCTGCGCGACTGGTTCCGGGCACTCTACGAAGTGCTGTTCGGCCAGTCCCAGGGGCCGCGTTTCGGCTCGTTCGTCGCCCTTTACGGTATCGCCGAAACCGTGGCGATGATGGAGCGCGCGTTGGCGCGAGAGGCCGCGTAGCCGACTACCGCGCGGAGTGGGCGAAGTCCCAGTATAGCTTGCGGGCAACCGAGAAGATCGGGCCCGGTTGCAGGTTGCGATCCTCGTAGCGCGTGACTGGTGTGACCTTGCCGTAGTTGCCGGTTGAGAAGATCTCGTCGGCATCCAGCAGATCATCCTGGGTCAGCGTCTCCTCGATAACCTGCGTGCCGTGGTTGCGGAGCAACTGGATGACCCGGCGCCGCGTCACTCCGTTGAGGAACGTGCCGTTGGGCGGTGGCGTTTTGGCCACCCCATCCTTCGCGATGAAGATATTGGCCGTGGCGAATTCCGCGATGTTCCCCAGGCCGTCGCGCACGACGGCGTTGTCGTAGCCGCGCTTGCCAGCCTCCGCCACCGCACGGGCGCCGATGGGGTAGAGGCAGGATGCCTTGATGTGGGTCAGCGCCGATTCCGGCGTCGGCCGGCGGGTGGTTTGGCTGAGGCAGGCCGAGAAGCCCGAAGCAGTCGGCAGCGGCGAGTCGAACAGGGTCAGGACAAAGCGCGTGCTGTCGGGATCAGGCTCCAGGATGCGCGCGCCGCTCTCAGCAAAAAACATCGGGCGGATGTAGAGTGCCGCCCCTTGCGGGAAACGCTTCACCCCGTCCAAGGCGATGCCTTCGATCTCCTCCGCGGTCAGTTTCGGACCGAGCCCCATGCCGATGGCGGAGTCGATGACGCGTTCGCAATGCAAGTCGAGGTCGGGCGTTGTTCCGTCGAACGCCCGGGCACCGTCGAACACGACGGAACCGAGCCAGGCGGCGTGGGTGGTCGCGCCCATGATGGGGGGATTGCCGGAATGCCACTCGCCGTCGATGTAGGTGAGTGCCTCACCCTTGTCCGGGCCCTGTCCCGCCATTCCAAGCTCCTGATCTACGCCGCCAACAGCCTAGCCCCTTTGCCGGAGGGCCACCAGACGACTTTACCTAGCTTTGCCGCGGTCACATATTGCCGGCATGGCCATTCTAAAAATCGCCCGGATGGGGCACCCGGTGCTGCGCGAGGTGGCGGCGCCCGTCGCTGACCCCACCGCCCCGGAGATCCAGCAATTGCTGCAAGACATGCTGGACACGCTGGAAGATGCCGACGGTGCCGGCTTGGCGGCGCCGCAGGTGCACGTGCCGCTGCGGGTGGCGCTGGTGCAGGTGCCGGCGGAACGCCTGGAACAGGAAGGCGAGGACGACGGGCCAGGCATTCCGTTGACAGCCATGATCAACCCGGTCATCGAGCCGCTGTCCGACGAGCAGGAGCATGGCTGGGAAGCCTGCCTCTCGGTGCCGGGCCTGGCCGGTTCGGTCCCGCGCTTCACCCGGATCCGCTACCGCTACCAGACGCCGGACGGCGACACGGTGGAGCGGGAGGCCACCGGTTTCCACGCGCGAGTGGTGCAACACCAGTGCGATCATCTCGATGGCATCCTCTATCCGATGCGGATGGACGATATGGCGCAGTTCGGCTTTGTGCAGGAAATGCAGAATGCGCGGCGCCGTAACACGGAGGATCAGGCCAATGGCCAAGCAACAGACTGAGTTGCCAGCGCTCCGCGAGCAGATCTTGCGGGCGGCACTGAGCCATGTGCCGTTCGACGGCTGGACACTGACGAGCCTGCAGCGTGGGGCAGCCGATGCAGGTTTGGATGACGCGGCGGCGGCGCGGGCGTTTCCGCGCGGGGTTGCGCAGGCGATCGAGTTGCACAGCCGGCTTGCCGACGAAGCAATGGCGGACGCGGTTGCGGCGCAGGATCCGGAAAGCATGCGCGTGCGCGAGCGTGTCGCCACCGCCATTCGGCTGCGGCTGGAGGCACATGCCAACGACCGCGAAGCGATCCGGCGGGCACTGACCTATCTGGCGCAGCCGCAACATGCCGCGTTGGGCATGCGCTGCCTCTACCGGACTGTCGATACCGTCTGGTATGCGGCCGGCGACACGGCGACGGATTTCAACTTCTATACGAAGCGGGCGCTGCTTGCCGGCGTGTACAGCTCGACCGTGCTGTATTGGCTGAACGACAAGTCGGAAGGTTGCGCGGACACCTGGCGGTTCTTGGACCGCCGCATCGCCGATGCGATGCGGATCCCGCGCGTGACCAAACCGTTCAAAGATCTGGCGGAACGCATGCCAAGCCCGTTGCGCTTTGCCCGGGCGTTCACCCAGCCGCGTTAGTGCGCGGCCGCAGGGTCGTGGCGTGGCCCATCTTGCGACCGGGACGCGCCGCCGCCTTGCCGTACAGGTGAAGACAAACCTGCGGCTGCCGCAGATGGTTATCGCGCTGTTCGACGTCATCACCCAATAGATTCAACATCTCAGCATCCGAGTGACGCGACGGGTCGCCAAGGGGCAATCCAGCAACCGCGCGAACAAGTTGTTCGAACTGGGACACGGCGCAAGCGTCCAAAGTCCAATGGCCGGAGTTGTGGGGCCGCGGCGCCATTTCGTTGACGAAGAGCTCGCCCGATGTCGTGACAAAGAACTCGACCGCCAACAGGCCGACCAGGTCGAGGGCCGCCGCAACACGGTGCGTCGCGTCGACGGCCTGATCGATAAGTGGCTGGGGAACCAGGGCCGGCACGGTTGAGCGGTGGAGGATGCTATCACGGTGTTCGTTCTCCGCCGGGTCGAAATGGGCGACCCTGCCATCGGCCGCGCGGGCGAGGATGACTGAGAATTCTCGGTCGAGATCCAACAGCGTCTCGACCGTCGCGCGGTCTGTTTGGAGTTGCCGCCAAGCTGCCGCCGTGTCGGCGTTTTCGGCGAGCCGCACCTGGCCTTTCCCGTCATAGCCGAAGCGGGCCGTTTTCATGATCGCCCGGGCGCCGGTGTGCTTCAGGGCGGCGTCTAGTTCGTTGGCCGATGTCACCGTTGCGAACGGCGCCACCGGCAAGCCGAGATCGCGCACGAACTCTTTCTCTAACTGCCGGTCCTGGGCAACTTCCAGCGCCTTCGGTCCGGGCCGGACGGTGTGCTGCTTCGCCAGATGGCGCAGGGCGGATAGGGGCAGATTCTCGAACTCGAGGGTGACGACATCGACGGCGCGGCCAAAGGCATCGAGTGCGGCAGGATCGTCGAACGGCGCGATGGTTGTCGCTGCGGCCACCTGGGCCGCCGGTTCTTGGTTGTCCTGGCAAAACACGTGACTGCGGAAGCCGAGCTCCGCCGCCGCAATCGTCGTCATGCGGCCAAGTTGGCCGCCGCCCAGAATGCCGATGGTGGCGCCGGGAGGGAGCATCCTACTGGGGGCGCCTCAGCCTTGGGCCGGTTGCTCGGCGACGGCGGCAGTCTGCTTTTCGCGCCAGCGCTGGAGCCGGACCGAAAGATCCGCGTCGGCCAGGGCCAGCACGGAGGCGGCGAGCAGCGCCGCGTTGACCGCGCCGGCGCGGCCGACCGCCAGCGTGCCGACGGGCACGCCGGCAGGCATCTGGACGATCGACAACAGGGAGTCGAGGCCGCCCAAGGCCTTGCTTTCGATCGGGACGCCCAGAACCGGCAGCGCCGTCATCGAAGCGGCCATGCCTGGCAAGTGTGCTGCCCCGCCGGCCCCGGCAATGATGACCCGCAGGCCCCGCTGCTGCGCCGATTGTGCATAGGCCACCAGGCGATCCGGGGTCCGGTGCGCCGAGACGATGCGGACTTCATGGTAAACGCCCAGGTCGTCGAGCGTCGCCGCCGCATGTTCCATGGTCGCCCAGTCCGACTGGCTCCCCATGATAATGCCAACCTGTGCGTTCATGCCGCCCGTCCCGGTGCCAAGAAAGCGGGCAAATAACCTGGGCCCGCCTCACGGCGCAACCTTTTGTTAACCGCGTCGCTGCTACCGTCGAAGCCCTGCCCGCAGCTTTCACGAAGCAATCAAAACAGGGGCGCCGGCGCAAGCAATGAAGATTACCGGATCCACTCCGGCGGGCAGACCCACCAGCCTACGACCGGTCGACCGTGCCGGAGGCGTTAAGCCAAACACGCAGGTTGAATCCTTGGGTGGCGCTGGTGAAGTAGCCGATGTCATGACCATTGCCGGCATCCCGGAGACCGATCTGACGCCGAAAGTTCGGCAAGCCCTGCAAATGCTGATGCACGAAGTGCAGCGGCTGCGCGAGGATCTGCGCCAGGCCCAGCAGCGCGTCGGCTATCTGGAGAAGCTGGCCGACGAGGACTCCCTGGTGCCGGTGGCGAACCGCCGGGCCTTCGTCCGCGAATTGAGCCGGTTGGCGGCGTTTGCCGAACGCTACAACGCGTCTTCTAGCGTGCTTTACTTCGACATTAATAACTTCAAGCAGATCAACGACCAGCATGGCCATGCCGCCGGCGACGCGGCGCTGACCCATATCGCCACCTTGCTGGCGCAGAATATCCGGGAATCGGACATTGTCGGACGGCTGGGCGGCGACGAATTCGGCGTCATCCTGGCAAAGTCCGACCAGGCCGATGCTTCGGAGAAGGCGGATAGCCTGGCCCAGTTGATCACCAAATCGCCGGTGGACTGGAAGGGCGTCAGCCTCCGCCTGTCGGTGTCCTACGGCGCCTACACCTTCAGTGGCGGCGAGGATGCCAGCGACGCCCTGGCGATGGCCGACCGCGCCATGTACGCGCAGAAACGGGCAAAGGCCTGAGCTACGCGATAATGTCGGGCAGCAGCTCGCTTTCAAGCTGCGAGATCTCGTCCCGCAACATCAGTTTCCGCTTCTTCAGCCGCTGCAACAGCAGCTGGTCGGCGCCAGTGTCGCCGCCGACGCGCGCAATCAATCCGTCGAGGTCTCTGTGTTCGCTGCGCAGCTCTGCGAGTTGCCGCAGCATTTCATCCCGATTTCCCATGGCTCCGCTCCCCGTGCCACGAGGCCGCCGCTTGATTTGGCGAAGAAGAGAGTATAGCAGAGACTTGAGCCGATAGTGCAATATCGCCGCGTCTGGTTCTTGTTCGCACACCGGCAACAGTTGTCATCTCCACCCGGTTTGAGAGAATGAGCAAACGCATCGGAATACTAACGAGCGGCGGCGATTGCGCGGGCCTGAACGCCGTTATTCGCGGCGTTGTCAGCCGGGCGGTCGACGGCCTTGGCTGGCGGGTCTTCGGCATCCGGGAAGGGACCATGGGCCTGTTGCGCCGGCCCCTGGATTATCTCGAGCTGGATCCGACCATGTTCACCGGCCAGATCCTGCGGCAAGGCGGCACTATCCTCGGCACGACCAACCGCGGCGATCCGTTCGCCTTCCCGATGCCGAACGGTGAAACTCTTGATCGCTCCGAGGAGCTGATCGCCGGTTACCGGGAACTGAAACTCGACGCTCTGATCGGCATCGGTGGTGACGGCAGCATGGAGATCCTGCGCCGGTTCGCCCAGCAAGGCGACATCCCGCTGGTCGGCATCCCAAAGACGATCGACAACGACATCGGCGCGACCGAGTTTTCCGTCGGGTATCTGACCGCCGTCGATGTCGCCACACACGCCATGGACATGCTGCAACCGACAGCGGCCAGTCACAGCCGCGTCATGGTTCTGGAGGTCATGGGCCGGGACGCGGGCCACATTGCACTCAGCGCGGGCATCGCCGGGGGTGCCGACGTAATCATCATCCCGGAGGTCCCGTACAAGATCGAGCACATCGCCGCGAAGATCGATCGGCTGAAGATGCGGGGGCGCAACTTCGCGCTGGTTATCGTCGCCGAGGCGGTGAAGATGGAAAATGGTGACTCGGTTAAAGTCGTGCACCATGGCGGCGAAACGCGGTACGGCGGCATCGGGCACTACCTTGCCGACAACATATCAGACGCCACCGGCGCAGAGACCCGGGTGACTGTGCTGGGGCACGTGCAGCGCGGGGCGGCACCGAGCGCGCAGGACCGGCTGTACGCGTTAACCTTTGGCGCGGCGGCGGTGGATCTGATTGCCGCGGGCCGGTTCGACCGGATGGTGGCCTGGCAGAACCGCGAAGTCGTCGACATTCCCATTGCCGAGGCCATCGACCAATACAGCGCGGTGGACAAGGACGGCGTGCTGGTTCGCACCGCCCGCGGCCTTGGGATAAGCCTGGGCGACGGTTAACCCACCCTATTCCCCGAGTCGCACATGTCGGGCTGGCAAACTGGCGCCAAGAAGCCTACGTTAATATGACAACTGTGTGGAGGACTCGTGGACGTGGGGGAATACGACACGATCGACTCTCTACGCGCCAAGCACGCGGATCTTGAGGCAAAGCTCCAAGCTGAGATGCGGCGGCCCATTCCGGATGAAGTCGCCATGTCGGAAATAAAACGTCTCAAGCTGCGGGTTAAGGATCAGATCTCTCAATTAGAGAGCGCTTAGCCTCACCCGGCGTTTGGTGCGTTCGCCTGTTCTCGTAACAGGTACTTTTGGGTCTTACCCGTCGACGTCTTGGGCAACGGTCCGAGCACAATGTGTTTCGGACACTTATAGTGTGCCAAGTTGGCGCGGCAGTGTTCGATGAGTTCCGATTCCGTGGCGCTGGCTTCGGGTTTGAGTTCAACGAACGCCCAGGGCGTCTCACCCCATTTCTCGTCTTTCTTTGCAACGACCGCGGCGAGTGCGACCGCCGGGTGCTGATAGAGCGCCGCTTCGACTTCGATCGACGAGATGTTTTCACCGCCGGAGATGATGATGTCCTTCGAACGGTCTTTCAGTTCGATGTAACCGTCCGCATGCCACACGCCGAGGTCGCCGGTGTGGAACCAACCGCCAGCGAACGCCGCATCCGTCGCAGCCTGGTTGCCCAGGTAGCCCTTCATCAAAATGTTGCCGCGCATGAACACCTCGCCCATCGTGTCGCCATCCTGGGGTACGGGCTCTAGTGTTTCTGGGTCGCCGACCATGAGCCGTTCCATCACCGGGTAGGCCACGCCCTGCCGCGCTTGGCGCTGCGCCTGTGCCTCCGCGGGCAGTTCATCCCAGGCACCCTGCCAATCGCAAACGACACCGGGCCCGTAGCATTCGGTGAGCCCGTACACATGGGTGACGGCAATGCCTTGATCCGCCATCGCCGCAAGCACGGCTGACGGCGGCGGGGCGGCGGCGGTCATCATCGCCACCTTGTGGTCGAATGACTGACGCTCCCGGTCGGTTGCGTTGGTGATCATCTGCATGATGATCGGCGCGCCGCAGAGATGGGTCACCTTATGTGTGGCGATCGCCTTGTAAATGGCTTCCGCCGTAATCTGACGCAGGCAGATGTTGGTGCCGGCGAGCGCGGCGATCGTCCACGGAAAACACCAGCCGTTGCAGTGAAACATCGGCAGCGTCCAGAGGTAGACGGGGTGATGGGGCATCGCCCACACGACGATGTTGCCCATCGCGTTCAAGTAAGCGCCACGATGATGATAGACGACGCCCTTCGGCACGCCGGTGGTACCGGATGTGTAGTTGAGGGCGATGGCTTGCCACTCGTTGGCCGGACGTTCGTCAAGACCGTCCGGCGCGCCCTGCTCCAGGAATGCCTCATAGTCGGTCTCGCCGAGCACCTCGCCCTCGCCGGTGCCCCAGGGGCCCTCCGGGTCGCAGATGTCGATGACCAGTGGCTTTGGATCGAGGCCGACGAGGGCCTGCCGCACCGTTTCGGCATACTCGGTGTCGGTCAACAACACTTTGGCGCGCCCGTGACGGAGAATCACGTTGATGGTCTTCGCATCGAGGCGTGTGTTGATCGCGTTCAGCACCGCCCCGGCCATCGGCACGCCGAAATGCGCTTCGTACAGCTCGGGAATGTTGGGCGCGATGATGGCGACCGTGTCGCCACGGCCGACACCGTGCGCGCATAGCGCAGACGCGAGGCGCCTTGCACGATGCGAGACGCCGGACCAGGTGCGCTCGATACGGCCGTGAATGATGGCGGTGCGATCCGGATGCACCTGGGCGGCGCGGCTGAGAAATGTGAGGGGCGACAGCGGAACATAGTTTGCCGGGTTGGCCGGAAGTTGATCGTATCTCTCGTCCATTGGCGTTACTTCTTGAACAGGGCTTCGGCGCTGGCTGTGAAGCCCTGCTTCGCCTCCAACTCGGCTTTGGCCCGCATGATCTCCGACTCGAAATGGGCGATGAGTTCGTGCAGCTCCTTGGCGGAACGGCCTTCCATCGGCATTGGCTCCACCAGCTTCTTTTTCTTCGGGCGTTCCTCTTCCCAGTCGTCCGCGGGCATACCAGCTTCTTTCTTCAGCTCCAGATCAAGTTCAGTCTGGCAAGAGGATCAATGATAGGGAAGGCCGATGTACGTGAGGTGCCGGCGACAATGAAGGCCGTTGAGATTACACGCCCCGGCGGGCCGGACGTCTTGCGGCTGACGGATCGGCCGATGCCGGTTCCTGGTCCGGACGAAGTGCTCATTCAAGTCGCCGCGGCCGGCGTCAATCGGCCGGATGTGTTCCAGCGCGAGGGCGCCTACCCGCCGCCGCCCGGCGCCTCCGATATCCCTGGCCTGGAGGTCGCCGGTCGGATCGTCGGGTTGGGTGACAACGCGGCACCGTGGAAGGTCGGCGACACAGCCTGCGCCCTGGTCGCGGGCGGCGGGTACGCCGCGTATGCTCTGGCACCGGCGCGGCAGGTCCTGCCGGTGCCAGACGGTCTCGACCTGGTGCAGGCCGCAGCGTTGCCGGAAACCTTCTTCACCGTCTGGACCAACCTGTTCGAGAGCGGAGCACTCAGCGCCGGGGAGACCGTGCTGATCCATGGCGGGTCGAGCGGCATCGGCACAACCGCGATCCAGTTGGGCCGCGCTTTCGGTGCCGAGGCCATTGTCACCGTCGGCTCCGACGAGAAGGCGGAGTTTTGTGCGGGGCTCGGCGCGGCAACGATCAACTACAGGACGCAAAACTTCATGCCGGCGGTCAAGGAGATGACCGACGGCAAGGGTGTGAACGTTGTGCTGTGCATGGTCGGCGGCAGCTACTTGGCCGATAATGTCGCGTGCCTCGCGGATGGCGGCCGCCTGGTCATCATCGCACTGCTCGGCGGCGCCGAGGGGCAATTGAACCTCTCCCGAGTGATGCGGGGGCGGCTAACGATCACCGGGTCGACCCTGCGACCCCGAAGCGTGGCGGAGAAAGGGCGGATTGCGGAGGTGTTGCGCGAGCGTGTCTGGCCGCTCCTCGCCAAGGGGGACGTCCGGCCGGTGATTCACGCGACGTTTCCATTGGCTGAGGCGGCCAATGCGCACGCACTGATGGAATCCAGCACGCATGTCGGCAAGATTGTGTTGACTGTCTAGTCTTTTGCATGCATCTGCCTATATTCTGATCGCTGTTTGTTCCCGGCGCCCCTGGCGCCGGGGTTATTGTTTGGAGATCCCGCATGAATGCGCCGCTGATGCCGAAGGCGACCGCCGTATGGCTCGTCGAGAACACCGCTTTGACGTTCGAGCAGATCGCGGACTTCTGCAAATTGCATACGCTGGAGATCCAAGGGATCGCCGACGGCGAAGTGGCGATCGGCATCAAGGGGCTGGATCCGGTCGCCAACGGCCAGCTTGAGCCCGGTGAGGTCGAACGCTGCGTGGCCGATCCGAAAGCCCGGCTGAAACCCAGGAAATCAACCCACCCGGCGCCGGCGGTGCGGACCAAGGGTCCCCGCTATGTCCCGGTTTCCAAGCGGCAGGACAAGCCCGATGGCATCGCCTATCTGCTACGGTTCTATCCGGAACTGAGCGACGCGCAGATCAGCAAGCTGATCGGCACGACCAAGCCGACAATCAACGCGATCCGCGACCGCTCGCACTGGAACATCTCTAATATTCGCCCCAAGGACCCGGTCACACTCGGCCTCTGTAAGCAGATCGATCTCGATGAGGCAGTCGGTAAAGCGCGGAAAGCCGGGCGTAAACCGGCCGAGGAGACTGTTGAGGCGGCGGTCGAGGACGAGCAATCCCGCGCCGCTAGCGCGGTGCCGCAATGGATGGCCGACGTTAAGATTCCGGGCCGCGGCGGCGTCGAATCCTAGCCATTTCGGCGGGCGCTTAACGCCTTTTTAAGGGTTTTGGCGGATACTAGCTCCTGTGATGCCCAGCATCACTGGATGGATCATTTATCCTCTTTTGACGCCTCCCTGTTGACTAAAGGGCCGCTCGCGGCCCTTTTTTCTTGCCTTCGCGCAGCAAAAAGGCGCGGCCCCTGGTGGGGACCGCGCCCGGTTTAGTCGCGCAGAGGCCTTAGGCGGCTTTCTTAACCAACCGCTGCGGGCCGCTGCCATTGATGGCGATCGTGCGCGGCCGTTTTGCCTCCGGCAGCTCGCGCTGCAGTTCGACGATGAGCAGTCCGTTCTCGACGGATGCCGCCTTAACGTTAACGTATTCCGCCAACGTGAAGCGCCGTTCGAAGCTGCGCGCGGCGATGCCGCGATGCAGATACAGGACGCCGTCGGCCTCCGGCTGCGGGCGTTCGCCCTTCACCGTCAGCACGTTGTCCTGTTGGGTGATCTCCAGATCCTTCTGGCCAAAACCGGCGATCGCCATGGTGATACGATATGCGTTCTCGTCGGTCCGCTCGATATCATAGGGCGGATAATTCGGGGCCGAATCCTGAGCGGTCAAAGCCGCATCCAACAGACGACCAACCTGATCGAAGCCGACGGTAGAACGAAATAGGGGTGTGAAGTCGTAGCGCATGCCACTGTCCTCCATTGAGCAACTGTGGAACCAACCTGTGTGCCTGCCCATCAGAGCCAGGCGACGTAGGTTCGGCGGCCTCGGTAGGAGCACCGCCGACAAGCAATAGATGGGGCGCTTTGACCCCGTTTCAAGGTCAACATGGTTAACACCAAACAACCGAGACTGTTAGCGATTTGCTGATACTGTAACGGCTTCCCACCAGCGAAACCTCGATGTCCGGCTTCTCTCCCAACCTCGCGATTTTCGACAAGACCTATGACGAAACGGTCGCCCTGCTCGAAGAGGCGCGGATGTTCGTTCGGTCCGGACATTGGGACAGCGAACCGCGCGGCGACATGCTGAACCTGTTGTCCGCCCGCGAGGCGTTGCGCCTGACGACGCGGCTGTCACAAGTGCTGGCCTGGCTGTTGGTCAGGCGCGCGGTTACCGCTGGCGAGGTCACCCCGCAGGAGGCCGCGACGGACGAGCGCTGGCGCTTGGGGGCGGCGCGAATTTGCCGCGACCGTAGTGGTCTTGAGATCGAGGGGCTACCGCCAAGCCTGCGCGATATGCTGGAGCGCAGCTACAACCTATACGTCCGCATTGCCCGGCTGGACGAACTGGTCCGGCGCGAGGGCGCGGCCGGTTCTACTTGAGGCCGAGGCTCGAGTAGCGCTTGTTGAATTTGGCGACGCGGCCACCTGTATCCACCAACCGGTGGGTCCCGGTCCAAGCCGGGTGGGTCTTGGGGTCGATGTCCAGCCGTAGCTGCGCCCCCGACTTCCCGTAGGTTGAGCGCGTCTTGAACTCGGACCCGTCCGTCATCAGGACGGTAATTTCGTGATAGTCTGGGTGAATATCTTTCTTCATCAGTGCGCTCCCGACGATCGACGCGCGGTTATACAGAACCAGGCGCATGGCCGCAACACAATCGCCCGGCACGGTTGAACCGCCAGCGTTGCCCCGCTCCGCCGCTTCCAATATGAGCTTGCCGATGGCCGCGACAGGGACAGACAAGCCCACCGACGAACCGCCGCGCCGGGATATCCGGGGGCTGCGGGCAATCGGGCCCTATCTGGGCCCGTATCGTTGGCAGATTGCCGGGGCGCTGGTGGCACTTACCGTGGCAGGCTTCACCGTCCTTGCCCTTGGCCAGGGCCTCCGCCAGCTCGTGGACAGCGGCCTGACGCGCGGCGATCCCGGGCTGCTGAACGCTGCATTAGTCACGCTGCTGGTTGTTTCGCTGGCCCTGGCCGCCGCGACCTATAGCCGCTTCTACCTCGTCTCCTGGATCGGCGAGCGGGTCGCCGCCGACCTGCGCCGGGCCGTCTACTCGCACCTCCTGTCACTGAACCCCGGCTTCTTCGAGGTGACGCGGACCGGCGAACTGATGTCCCGTCTGACCACGGACACGACATTGCTACAGACGATTGTTGGATCCTCTGCCTCGATGGCGCTCCGCAACATCCTGTTGCTGATTGGCGGAACGGTAATGCTGGCGGTGACCAGCCCAAAGCTGACCGGGTTGATCCTGCTGCTGGTCCCGGTCGTGGTGGCGCCGATCATTATCATTGGGCGCCGCGTGCGCCGGCTGAGCCGGCTGAGCCAAGACGGGATTGCCGACGTCAGCGCCTATGTCGATGAGAGCGTCGCCCATATCCGCACCGTCCAAGCCTTCAACCACGAACCGGTCGACCGGGTGCGATTTGCCAATGAAGTCGAACGGGCGTTTCGGGTGGCGGTGCAGCGGATACGTGCCCGCGCCTTTCTCACGGCGCTGATCGTCGTGCTGGAGTTTGGCGGTATCGCGGTTGTGCTGTGGACCGGCGGCCGGGACATGTTGGCCGGTGAGATGTCGCCGGGCCAGCTGTCGGCGTGTCTGTTCTATGCGGTGATCGTCGCCGGATCGGTGGGAGCCTTGTCGGAAGTTGTCGGCGACCTGCAGCGTGCGGCCGGTGCAACTGAACGCCTCATGGAGTTGCTGTCGACAAACACTGAAGTGCCGGAGCCGACGCAACCACGCGCCTTGCCCGCGCTGCCGAACGGTTCCGTTTCGCTCGACGGCGTGTCGTTTCGTTACCCGGCGCGGCGCGACCAACCGGCGCTGGCCGACTTCACGCTCAATGTGGCGGCGGGAGGGAAGGTCGCGCTGGTGGGGGCGTCCGGGGCCGGCAAGACTACAGTGTTGCAGCTATTGCTGCGCTTCTATGACCCGGATGCCGGTGTCGTCCGGCTAGACGGGATCGACCTTCGCGACCTCGCGACCGGCGACCTGCGCTCGCAGATGGCGCTGGTGCCGCAGGACCCGGTGATCTTTTCGACCAGCGCCGCCGAGAACATTCGGTATGGGCGACCGGATGCCAGCGACGCCGATGTGCGGGCGGCCGCTGAGGCCGCCGCTATCGCTTCATTTCTTGACGGACTGCCGGAGGGCTTCGATACCTTCCTGGGGCAGAAGGGTGTGCGCTTGTCTGGCGGGCAAAGGCAGCGGGTGGCCATCGCCCGGGCCGTCCTGCGCAACCCGCGCATCCTATTGTTGGACGAAGCAACCAGCGCATTGGACTCCGAGAGTGAGCAAGCGGTGCAAGATGCGCTGGAAGCATTGATGGTCGGGCGGACGACGATTGCCATCGCCCACCGCTTGGCGACCGTGCGCAACGCCGACCGGATTGTCGTCCTGGAAGCCGGACGCATCGTCGCGCAAGGTCGGCATGAAAGTCTGTTGGCGCAGGGCGGCGTCTATGCGCGGCTGGCGAAGCTGCAGTTCGACGGAGAGCGGCGCGCCGAAGCGCTTACCTCTGCGTCAGCTTGAATTCGATGCGCCGGTTGCGGCGGTAGGCAATCTCATCACGCCGCGGGTCCAACGGATGGTATTGACCGAATCCGGCGGCAACCACGCGATTGGCCGGAATACCCGCCTCCAGCAGGAACTTCAGGACAGAGGTGGCACGGGCGGTCGACAGCTCCCAGTTCGATGGAAAGTCGGGGGTGCTGATCGGCCGGATGTCGGTGTGGCCGTCGATCCGCAGGACCCAATCCACATCTTCCGGAATGGTGGGCGCGATGTCGCGTAGGGTCGCGGCGAGTTGCCGAAGCTGCACCTTGCCGCCGTCCTCAAGTTCCGCCGAACCGCTGTTGAACAGCACTTCGGATTGGAACACGAACCGGTCGCCGACGATCTGGATGTCGGTGCGGTCGCCGATGAGTTCGCGCAGACGGCCAAAGAATTCGGACCGATAGTTGGCGAGCTCCTGCACTTGGCTGGCGAGGGCGACATTCAGCCGATTGCCGAGATCGACAATCATTGCTTGCTGCTCTTCATTGCGTTCTTCCGACGCCACCAGGCTGTCGTTGAGAACACCGAGCTGCTCGCGAATGACGGCAAGTTGTGCGTTGAGCAGATCCACCTCTTCGGCGGCGGCAGCCGACAGTTTTTCCTCGTCGGCGAGCGCACCCTCGGCCAACTCGGCCCGGTTCAACAACTCGGCCAGCCGGATCTCCCGATCGGCAAGTTCGGTTTGAACGAGGATGGTTCGGTTTTCCGCATCGGCGAGTTCGGCGACGAGTTCCGTCCGGCGGTCCCGCTCTTGCGCGAGGGCCTCCGTCGAAATGCCGAGTTGCTCCGCGAGTTCCGCGGCTTCGGTCTCGAGTTCCGCGCGGACTTGGCGCAGCGCGGTGATATCCCGGCGCAGACTTTCGAGTTCACGCACCTGTAGTTCGATCGTGTCTCGGTCGGCGTCGATGGTGAGCCGGGCGTCGCGCAGATCTTCGGCGACGGAGTCCCGTTCGGCGCCGAGGTCGTCGAGCTGTTCCTCCACATCCTGCAGACGCAGCCGGAGAGCGTCGCGTTCTGAGACCAGGACCTGGTTGTTACGATCCAAGGCCGCCAAGCGGGGCTCGAGGTCTTCCCGCACGGCGACCGAGTCTTGCAGCTCGGCGGAGATCTGCGCCATCGACAAGCGCAGATCGGCGTTTGCCGAGCGTTCCAGGCTCAACAAGCTGGTCAGTTCATCGACCTGCCGGTTGAGACGATTGAGCGCGGCCTCGCGCCCCGACAAGGTCTCCGACAGAAAGAACTGGGCGAGCGCAAACACCACGACAACGAAAACGATGACCATCAACAAAGCGGCCAGGGCATCGACGAAGCCTGGCCAGTAGTTGACCGTTTCGCGGCGTGAACGTGCGGATCCTACGGGCATTGGCGTCCTGTTTCAGGCTGACTAGCGGTCAGCCTCCTCGGCCAATGCCGCCATGGTTCGTGCAAGAAGCCGGATCTCGGCACGGATCTCCTGTACCAACTGGGTGCGGCCGGAAGAAATCTCCTCCAGCATCCGCGCCAGGTAGACATCCATATTACGAATATGGCTTCGCGTGGTGTCGTCGAAGCCGCCGGACTGCACGTTGGCGAGACGCTCGAGGATCGGGCGCAGCTCCGCCTGGTTCTCGGCAAGGCGCACCATTAGATCCTGCTCCGCCTTCATCTGATCGGAAAGCGTCGTCAACCGTGCGGTCAGGGAGGTGAGCGTGGCATTCGACTGCGCGCGCGATTCTTCGCCTTGCGCGATCGTGCGCTGCAAGTTGTCGAGGGAGTCCGCCGTTGTTTCCAGCAGTGCTTGTATGTACGCGGGCACGGACTGGTCGCCTTCGACGAGGCCGCCGCCACCGGAAAGCCGGGTGACGCCGCTGAGCCACTCTTCCAGATCGTTGTAGAAGCGGTTCTGTGCCTGGTTAGCCTGCAGGTCGAGGAAACCGAGCATCAAGGCGCCGGCAAGACCGAACAGCGACGAACTGAATGCCGTGCCCATGCCGGCGAGGGGTGCTTCCAGTCCGGTGGTCAGGTTCCGGAAAATCGCGGCCGCATCGCCGCCGGTGGTGGCCTGAAGATCGGCGATGACCCGGGCGACGGCGCGCACCGTTTCCAGCAGGCCCCAGAAGGTACCGAGCAGACCCAGGAAGATCAGCAAGCCGACCATGTAACGGGTGATGTCGCGGGACTCGTCGAGCCGCGCGCTCAACCCGTCGAGGATCGACCGCATAGATAACGCTGAGAGACTCAACCGGCCCTGGCGCTCGCCCAGCATTGTCGCCATTGGCGCAAGCAATCGTGGCGCGCTTTCGATCGACGCCTCCGGATCGCCGGAACGGTAGGATTCGAGCCAAGCCACCTGGGCGAACAGCATCCACACTTGGCGGAACACGTAGAGCACGCCGAACACGAGCACGGCGACAATCAAACCGTTCAGGGGCGCGTTGGCAAAAAACGCCTGGCTCAACGGCAGGACCAGCGCACCGCACGCGACGGTCGCGGCGATGATGAAGATGACCATCCGCGTCAAGTACCGACGCGGGCTGGTCATGTTCTGTAGACGTGATCGAGACGGTTGATACTCGATCGGTTCGGCGCGAACCGTCACTGACTGACCAGAACGATGTCGACCCGATCTTCCGGTCCGTCGCCCGACTTGTTGCCGAGGGCGCGGACGTCCATGCGTGTGCTGCGGACACCCTGTTCGATCAGATAAGACCGGACGGCGAGCGCACGCGACAGCGACAGCCGGCGGGCCAAGCTTGAGGTTTCGGCGGTGCCACCGGCGTAGGCACGCAACTGCAGTCGCATGTCTGGATCGTCGTCGAGTTGGCCGGCCAGTTGTTGCAACGGCTGACGGCCGCTGTCGGGCAGCCGCGCCGATCCGGAGTCGAACTCAACCCGCAACTCAAACTCTTCCGTGGCGAGTGGTGCGGCGGCGACCTGTGGTGCGGCGGGCGGCGGCGTTGCCTCCGCTGGCTGTTCGGCGACGGACGGCGGCGCTTCCACAACGGGTGCTGGCGGCGGGTCGGGCGTGACGGCGGGTATCTCGGGTGCCTTCGGCGGCTCCGGAACCTGGGTGGGCGGACGCAGTTGCGCGCGGTCCGGCTCGGCCGGTGCCGTGGCGGCGGGCTGTTCTGGCGCGGCTGCGACCGGGGTTGGGGGCTCGTCGGCCGGTGCAGCCGGAACCGGGGGGCGACCGGCGGTCTGCACGTCGGGCGCTGCCGCTGGAACCGCTGGCGCGGCCGGTGGCTCCGGCGCCACGATGGGTGCCGGCCGGTCGGTGGCGCCGGGCTGGGTTGGCGCCGCGACCGGGGCGCGCGGCGGGCGCACCG
>JANQOE010000108.1 GCA_028279245.1 Alphaproteobacteria bacterium | reverse complement strand
GGTTGTGCCAGCACTTCCCGCCGGTGACCGCGTGCTCCAGGATGGCGGCGTGAGTGGCCGCGGTGCGCAGGCCGAAGTCGGTCCATTCGAAGGACATTTTCGACTTTCGCAAGTACGCTTCCGCCGCCGCCCGGTCGCGGGTCTCGAATGTCTCCTGCCACGACTTGCCGACCCCGGGCTCGCCCTCAGCGTCCCAGAGATGCTGAAGATAGGTGACGCCGCGGGTCTCGAACCGCGCACGCACTTCCGGGTTCATCTTTGCGCAGACCTCGCGCCCGTCGGCGATATGGGTTTCGCCGCCGGTTCCGGACGGGATCATGCATCCGAAGAACACCCGGTCGGGCGACCAGCCGGCATAGGCCAGTTCGTTGTGGAGCAGGACTTCGAGATGGGCGGGATACTCAGACGACGTGTAGACCTGGTCATCGACACCATCGCGCGGCGAGTCGCCGCCGGTGTAGTTCTGAAGGTCCGGCCGGATGGCCGCGCAGACCGCGCGGAAACCGGCCGGTGTGTCGATCTCGAACCCGCGGATCAGGAGGACGCCGGCCCGGGTGACATGGGCTTCGATCGCGTCCCGGTGCGCCGCCGCCCAGGCTGCTGCGCTTTCAGCATCGCTTCCACCGGCGTCGTCGGTCACGGCGAGCAGGGGCAGGGAGCGGTCGTCAAACAGCGGATGCGCCTCCATGTCAGTCTCCCGGCATCATACCGGTGACGACTTCGGGAAGTCGGGTTTGCGTTTCTCCTGGAGGGAGGACAATCCCTCCTTCACCTCGCGGCCGGCGAAGCCGAGCATTTCGAGGGCGGTCGATGTGTCGAAGGCGGGGCCGGCCATTCTGAGCCAGTTGTTGAGCGCGTATTTGGTCCAGCGAATCGCGCTCGGCGCGCCGTTGGCCAGTTCGCTGGCGATCTCAAGCGCCGTGCTCTGCAGTTCGTCGTCCTCGACGCACATGGAGACCAGGCCGATGCGGTCGGCCTCCTCGCCGGAGACCGGGCGGCAGGTCATGAGGTAGTACTTCGCCTTGGCCATGCCGCAGAGCAGAGGCCAGATGATGCAGGCGACGTCACCGGCGGCGACGCCAAGGCGGGTATGGCCGTCGACGATCTTGGCCGACTTTCCGGCGATCGACACGTCCGCGAGGATGCCGACCACGAGACCGGCCCCGACCGCGACACCGTTGATCGCGGAGACGATCGGCTTGTTGCAGTTGACCACGTTGTAGACGAGGTCCTTGGCTTCCTTCCAGGTCGCCGCGCGCACCACGTCGTCCGCGATCATCTCCTCGATCATCTCGAAGTCGCCGCCCGACGAGAAGGCCTTGCCCGTGCCGGTCACCACGACCGCGCAGATGTCCGGGTCGGCGTCGATATCGCGCCAGATGTTGGTGAGTTGGGTATGGGCTTCGGCGTTGACCGAATTGTAGGTCTCCGGCCGGTTGAAGGTGATCCTAAGCACCCTGTCGGCGGGATAGTCGATGTCGAACTGTGTGTATTTGTCATAGCGGCCGGTCATGGCGGTCGTTCCTGTTGTTTTGGTTTGGCAAGAGCTCGCGGCGACTGTGCCATATGGTTGCCGACGGCTCTAGCCGATATGCGAGCATTGCAAAGGTGGACGTGAATCGGTTTCATCGCCCCGAGCCCAAACACCATCCGGAAGGAAAAGATCATGGACATGCAGCTCAAGAACCGCGTCGCGCTCGTTACCGGCGGTGCCCGGGATGTCGGCCGCGAGATCGCGCTGTCGCTCGGCGCCGAGGGGGCCGCGGTCGCGGTCAACTATCGCGGGTCGGCGGACGAGGCGGAGAGCGTGGTGGCCGAAATCAAGGAGAGGGGCGGAGAGGCACGCGCCTATCGCGGCGATGTTGCCGACCGGGCCTCGGTGCAGAGCATGATCGATTCGGTGGTTTCGGATTTCGGCGGCCTCAATATCCTGGTGAACAACGCGGGACTCGCGATCCGAAACCGGTTCGTGGATACGACGCCCGAGGAGTGGCGCAGCCAGATCGACGTCAATCTGATCGGCGCAATCCAGCTCTGCCACGCAGCGGCGCCGCATCTGGAGAAAGGCGGAGACGGCCGGATCATTGCGGTGGTCGGGGACTCGTCGCGGGTCGGCGAGGCCGGTCTTTCGATCGTGGGCGCCGCCCGTGCGGGGGTGATCGTCCTGATGAAATCGCTCGCCCGCGAGCTCGGGCGCGTCGGCATCACCGCCAACACCATATCGCTCGGCCTGGTCGAAACCGCGCATGACACGGACTGGCTGGAGGCCAAACGTGAGAAGCTCTTGAAGTTCTATCCGACCCGCCGGCTCGGCCAGCCCGGCGATGTCGCGCCGACCATCACGCTTCTTGCCTCGCCCCATGGCGGCTGGATCACCGGGCAGACGATCAGCATCAGCGGCGGCTACTGCATGGTCTGAAGGTGACATCGGGAGGCGTCATTTCTTCCTGATGCGGTCGTCGAGCTTCGGTTCGTAGGGACCATTGGCGGTCAGATATTCCGCCACCACTTCCGCAAGGTTGGGGCCGAAGTCATAGGCGTTCTCGGCTTTCTCGGCGAAGATGACATATTCGTTGCCGCCCCGGCGGAGATAGTCGTTCGACACGACGCCGTAGGTCGCGGCGGGGTCGATCGGCACCCATTTGCCGTCCTTCTCGACTTCGACATCGGATATCCGCCCCTGGTTCGGTTCGACACTTGTCGTGTAGGCATAGCGAAGACCCGCGACCTGCGGAAAACGTCCGTCGACAGCCTCGACCTTGCTCACGCCCGATTCCAGCGCGGCGACGATGTCCGCC
Organism: Alphaproteobacteria bacterium; assembly: GCA_028279245.1. Lineage (GTDB taxonomy): Bacteria > Pseudomonadota > Alphaproteobacteria > UBA6615 > UBA6615 > JANQOE01. The sequence continues at coordinate 3,432 of JANQOE010000108.1, read as the reverse complement.
CCCTTGAGCTGGAAGGTGGACAGTGAGTTCTGAAACGGCAGCACGGTCAGCACCTCGCCGAGCGTTATGGGCCCCTCATCGATTGCCGCCCGCAGGCCGCCACCGTTTTGGACCGCGATGGAAATGCCCTGCGTTTTGACGCGAGCGAGCATGGCATCGGCCACAAGGTTTCCCATCGCGCATTCCCCGGTGCGGCAGTCATCGGTGCTCCAGTCGATGGCGGCCGTGGACGAGCCGACGACCTTTCGGCGGATCTCGTTCAAGGGTTCCGCCAGCTTCGCGATCCTGGCCTTTAAAGTCGGGTCCTCGACGATCCGGCCGTCGATCAGGATCGGTTCCCCTTCGGCCCTCGTCACCACGCCGTTCTTGTCAAACACGACGCTGAGCCGGCCGAGAAACCTGCCATAGGCATAGGCCTGCACGATGGCGGTGCGGCCGCCATTCGGCGTCTTGACCCAGGTCGGGTAGGGCCCCTTGGCGCGTTTCAGGATGTTGGAGAGAAGCGTGTTGGTGTGGCCGCCGACAATCACATCGATGCCGTCGACCGCCGCCGCGACGAACCTGTCGACGCCGTAACCGGAATGACTGAGAACGATGATGCGGTTGATGCCTTCGGCTTCGAACTTGGCGATTTCGCGCTTCACGGCTGCTACCGGGTCATGGAAGGTGATGTTCTTGCCCGGCGAGGCGATGCTGGCGGTGTCCTCCGGCGTCAGACCGATCAAGCCGATCTTCTGCCCGGCGCGCTCGATCACCATGGAGGGTTTCAGGACATCGGCGAGCTGGGGCTCGCGCGACACGTCCGCATTCGACATGAGCACCGGGAATTCGACCGATTCCATGAAACGGCGCAGCACTTCCGGTCCGTCGTCAAACTCATGATTGCCGACCGTCATGGCGTCATAGCCGATGGCATTCATCATGCGAGCCGCCGCCTGACCCTGATAGCGGGTGTAGAAGAGCGTTCCCTGAAACTGGTCGCCGCCATCCACAAGGATCGAGTTGGGCCAGAGGGACCGGGCCGCTCTGACCACGGTGAGAAGCCGGGCCGAGCCGCCGAAGCACTCGCCGGCGTCGTTTTTCTTCGCCGAACAGGTATTGTCGAAGCCGGTGATCGGTTCGATGCGGCTGTGAAAATCGTTGGTGTGGAGAATGGTGAGGGTCTCGGCGGACACGGGGCCAGCAGGAATGAGAACGGCCAAAGCAAGTAGGATGGATCGAAACGTCATCGGGCTCTCCACGAGGCGCATTGGTTTGCGGGTGCTCTTGTTTCCGCGGGATACCGCATGAACTGCCGAACAGGCACTGCAGACCGGCAGTTCACCGACGAAAGGTAGCGGTGCGAGATGGATAAATCAATCTGATATTGCATTTACTATGTAATACAACTTTTGCGTTTATCATTCGATGATAAACAATTCCTCGTACGGCTTGATGTTCCACACGCGTTGCAGGACGCCGCCGCCTGCCGGTCCGTTGATGCTAAACTGCGCAAGCTCCAAGGACATTCCAAAGGCAGACAAATGGTCAGAACCGCAACATGCTGCTGCAGGCGAACATCGATAACGGTCGAGGGCGATCCGGTGCTGAACGGAATTTGCAACTGCGATGACTGCAAGCGGCGAACGGGCAGCGCATTTGGCTGGTCCGCCTATTTCGAGGATGCCCAGGTGATCGAGACATCAGGCAACCCGAGCGTCTATGACGTCGACGTCAGCCCGCCGCAGCGGCGATACTTTTGCGCGGCTTGTGGTTCGACGCTCTATTGGACGTCGGGGTCCTTTCCGGAGATGACCGGTGTCGCGGGCGGTAGCTTCGTCGATGCGCCTCTGCCCGAACCGACTGCGTCCTACAGAGACGGACGGCGGTGCCATTGGGTGGGCCTGCCCGCCGGTTGGGAGAGGCACGCGTAGCGACGCTCGATCACGTCCACAGGCACCAGATCGTCAGAAGCGGTTCCGACTTGGAGCGCATACTGTGCGTGACGTTGCCGGGATTGTGGACCAACCCGCCGAGGCCCGGAGACCGCCAGGGAGCCTCGTCCTGACGCCATTCGCCGTCGCTAAGCGCGATGTAAAGCTCTTCGGGCGGATGATGGTGATCCGGATATTGCAACCCCGGCGCCATCCATGTTGCGCCGACGATGGTCTTGGCACGCTTTTCGACACCCCTCGGGCTGACAATGAACGCGTTGGCATGGCCGCCCATGAAATCGGGAAAGGCGGGTTCCGGCCGCTGATACCATGGAATGTCCGGGGCGATCCTGATGAATGCGTCGGTGAGCGCGCGAACCGCGGGCGGGCCGGCCAGGGCTGTGCGGGCGGCATCAGGCAGATTGTCCGGCGTCGGCTGGCCGTTCTCATGAGCCTCGCCTGCCGGCTCGGCCCCGGATCTCAAACCGTCAAGCAGGGGCCCGGCATCGATTCCCCGATTGGCTGGTGCATCTAGTTCCGCGGAGAGCACGGTCAGCAGACAATCAACGAACTCCTGAACCGCCGCATTACTATCAATTGCCATTGCTGCTCCATCCGTCGTCATGCCGACCAACTAGGTCAACTATTCCAACGCTCCCTGAACGAGATGAAAACGCGATAGTGATGTTAGCAGGACAAGTGGTCCAGCTGAAAAATCTCAGCGGAAGTGGTTTAGACATGAGCTAGTGTTGCGGTCTGATCCAACTGATGAAGGTGACGAAAATTGCTGAGCGGCACGTTGCTGTTGGGGTTTGTGGCGGCTGCCCTTGTCGTCCTGGTCATTCCCGGGCCCGGGGTCATGTATGTCGTCGCGCGCAGCGTCAGCCAGGGATATCTGGCCGGGTTTGTCTCCGCGCTGGGGCTGTCGGCCGGTGTTCTCGCGCATGTGGCGGCGGCGGTGATCGGCCTGTCGGCGATATTGCTGACCTCGGCAACGGCGTTCGCGATCGTCAAATACCTGGGGGCAGCCTATTTAATCTACTTAGGCATTCAGATGGTTCTTGCCGGGCGTACCGCCGGTGAACCCGAAGCTGTCGACCCGGTTCCCCTGCCACGCCTGTTTGCGGACGGTGTGCTGGTGAGCGTGTTCAACCCCAAGATCGCGGTGTTCTTTCTGGCGTTCCTGCCGCAGTTCGTGGATCCGGCGCTTGGGTCAGGGCCGCAGCAGATCCTGCTTCTTGGACTGATCTACGCCGGTTTGGCGCTGATGACGGACAGCGCCTATGGATTTCTGGCCGGAGGTCTGAAGCAGTTGCTGCGCGGCAAGGTCATGCGCGGACCGGCGCCCCGCTATCTTGGCGGGGGCCTGCTGGTCGGACTGGGCGTGAAAGCGGCATTCGCGGGCCAGCAGAACTAGACCCTTTCTTTTCTTTACGGAATCGTTTGACCGGGTTTTCGGGTCCGCTGGCAAGGCACGGTTCCCGCCGTGGACTGGTGGTCCACAAGGGGACCGTAACGC
>JANQOE010000051.1 GCA_028279245.1 Alphaproteobacteria bacterium | reverse complement strand
GACAATCGCCAATACCGATGCGGCGCGCCGTGCCCGCGGCATCAACACCACCCAGCGGCTCCACCACCAGGCAGTCAGCGCCAACCCGAGGCTGACGATCGCCAACGCCCGGTGATTGAACTGGATAGTCTCGATCTGCTCGAACGGGCTGAGATACCAGGGGCGGGCGCCGAAATAGCCCGCCGGCACCAGATCGCCGTCCATCAGCGGGAAGGTGTTGTAGGTCCAGCCGGCATGGGTCCCGGCCATGAACCCGCCGGACAATAAGGTGAGGGCCACCGCCAGGGCGGTGGCCATCGCCAGGAAGCGGGCGCTCAGCAACCGCCGATCCGGCACCGTCTGTGGTTTCGGCCACAGCAAACGTAGCGCCGTCCACAGCATCAGCGCATAGATGACGAGCGCCAGTCCAAGATGGGCAACCAACCGGTACTGGCTGACCTCGGGCACATCGACCAGGCCGCTCCGCACCATGTACCAGCCGAGCACCCCTTGCAGCCCGCCCAGCACGAACAGACCGACCAGGGTCAGGCCCAGCGGCCGGTCGACCTGCCGGCGGACCAGGAACCACAGCAGGGGGACCAAGAAGACAACGCCGATCAACCGGCCCCAGACCCGGTGGATGTATTCCAGCCAGAAAATCGACTTGAACCCGGCCAAATCGATGCCGGCATTGACCTCGCGGAACTCCGGGCTGGTCTGGTACAGCGCGAACACTCGCTGCCATTCGGCCTCGCTGAGGGGCGGCATCAGGCCCAGGACCGGCCGCCATTCGACCATCGACAGGCCCGATCCCGTCAGGCGGGTCAAGCCGCCGATCACGATCATCGCCAGCACCATGGCGCAGCAAACCAGCAGCCACAGGCCGACCGACCGGTTCCCGTCGGAAATCTGGCTGGTTTGGAGGTGTGTGGCGGCGGTCACGGTTCCCTCACGAATAGCCGCAACCTGCGCCTCTGATGCCGGTGCAGCAAGTTTTTGCGCCAATCCGCCGCATCGGCCCTTTCCACCATGTCATACTGGACTACATGCAAAAAACCACATACAATCTGTATAACCAATAATACTACACATTAGAGAAGTATTTTAAGGTTCCATGGACCGTCTGCCCATCTCTTTTAACATTCGCGGCCGCCATGTGCTGTTTGTCGGCGGTGGCGAGCTTGCCGCGCGCAAGGTGCGCCTAGTACGCCGTGCCGGTGGCCGCATTACCGTCGTCGCGCCGCAACTGAACGAGGAACTGCACGACCTCGCCGAAGCCCGCGCCATCACCGCCGTCCGCCGTCCGTTTGAACCCGACGATTTGATGGAGGCGGCGATCGTCTTCACCGCGACCGGCCGCACCGATGTCGACAACAGCGTCGCCGCGGCGGCCCGCGCGTGCGGCATCCCAGTCAACGCGGTGGACCGCCCGGAGATTTCGACCTTTACGGTGCCGGCGATCGTCGACCGTGACCCGGTCGTCGTTAGTGTGGCGACCGACGGCACCGCGCCCGTCCTCGCGCGCCGCATCCGCGCCCAGATCGAACAGCTTTTGCCTTCCCGGCTTGGCCGCCTCGCGGTCTTCGCCGCCCAGTTCCGCGCAGCCGTACGCGGGAGCGTTCCCGAAGCCGACCGCCGTGGCTTTTGGGAACGCTTCTTTTCAAGTCCGACCGCGGACCTGGTGTTGCGGGGCGAGACCGCGGCGGCGCGTGAAAACATGCTGCGCGCCGTCAATCGCCAAGCGGACGGCACGGCCCCGGGACGCGTCTACATCGTCGGCGCCGGTCCCGGCGATCCGGACCTGCTCAGCCTGCGGGCGTTTCGGCTGCTGCAGGAAGCGGACGTCATCGTCTACGACCGTTTGGTCGGGCCGGAAGTCCTCGACTACGCCCGGCGCGATGCGGAACGCATCTATGTCGGCAAGGCAAAGGGCGCCCACACCAAGTCTCAGGCCTGGATCAACAACGCCTTGGCCCAGCACGCCCATGCTGGCAAGATCGTCGTACGGCTGAAAGGCGGCGACCCGTTTGTCTTTGGCCGGGGCGGGGAAGAGCTGGCGCATCTGCGTGCCCACGGCGTCGACGCCGAAGTCGTGCCCGGCATCACCGCGGCAACCGGCTGCGCCGCCGCCGCCGGCATTCCGCTGACGGAACGTGGCATCGCCTCCGGCGTCACCTTTGTCACCGGGCACGGTGTCGAAGGCGACGCGGATATCGACTGGCCGGCCCTCGCCCGGTCCGGCAACACCTTGGTCATCTATATGGGCGTCTCGACCGCGCCGCGCATTAAGGCCCAGCTCACCCGGCACGGCATGCGCGCCGACATGCCGGTGGCCATCATCGAAAACGGCACCCGCACCAACCAGCGGGTGGTGACGGGCGCGCTGTCCGGGCTGGCCGAGCTGGTGACCGCCGAGGGCATCACCGGACCGGCGGTCATTGTCGTCGGCGAAGTCGCCCGGGCCGGTCAAGCCAAGGTCCTTGCAACCGCGACGCCCCTGCGGGTCGTCGGTTAGGAGACTTCCGAATGGATCAGATCTTCACCGCCAACCGGCTGACCGATGGGCTCGTCGTCTATCTGACCGAGGCCGGCGACTGGTCGGAAGATGTCAATCAAAGTTTCGTCTGCGCCAACGAAGACGATCTAGCCTCGTACGAAAAGCGCGCGGTTGAGGCCGCCGTCGCGCGCCGGATTGTCGAGCCCTACGCCATCGACGTGCAACGGACCGCCGAGGGCGTGCGCCCGGTGCGCTACCGCGAAGTCATCCGCGCCTTCGGCCCTTCCATTGACTACGCGCCAGGAGCCGCCTGATGTACCGCTACGATGAAATCGACCAGGCTGTTGTCGACCAGCGCGTCGCCCAGTTCCGCGACCAGGTTTCCCGGCGTCTCAGCGGCGAATTGTCGGAAGACGAGTTCAAGCCGCTCCGCCTGATGAACGGTCTGTACCTGCAATTGCATGCCTACATGCTGCGGGTCGCCATCCCCTACGGCACCCTGTCAGCGGTGCAGATGCGGAAGCTCGCCGACATCGCCCGGCGCTACGACAAGGGCTACGCCCACTTCACCACCCGCCAGAACCTGCAATACAACTGGCCGAAGCTGGAAGACACGCCGGACCTGCTGGCCGAACTGGCCAGCGTCGAGATGCACGCCATCCAGACCAGCGGCAATTGCATCCGCAACGTCACCACCGACCAGTTCGCCGGTGTCGCCGCCGACGAGATCGACGACCCACGCGTTTATGCGGAAGTCATCCGCCAATGGTCGACCTTCCACCCAGAGTTTTCGTTCCTGCCGCGCAAGTTCAAGATCGCGCTAACTGGCGCGCCCCACGACCGCGCCGCTATCAAGGTGCATGACATCGGTTTGATCGTTCGCCGCGACGATGCCGGCAACCTTGGTTTCGAGGTCGTTGTCGGCGGCGGTCAGGGCCGTACGCCGATGATCGGCAAGACCATTCGCGAGTTCCTGCCGAAGGCCTATTTGCTGTCGTATCTCGAAGCGATCATGCGCGTGTACAACCAGTACGGCCGCCGCGACAACATGTACAAGGCGCGCATCAAGATCCTGGTGCACGAGATCGGCGCCGAGAAGTTCGCGCAAGAGGTCGAAGCGGAGTGGGAACAGATCCGCCACACCGCGACCGACATCCCGCCGGAGGAAGAAGCCCGCGTCCGCAGCTTCTTCAGCGCCCCGGCCTACCGCCGGTTCGACGGCACCGACGCCGGCTTCGCCGCCAAGAAGCTCGAAGACCGCGCCTTTGCCCTGTGGGTCCGCACCAATGTCGTCGCCCACAAGCAGCCGGGCTACGCCATCGCCAATATCTCGCTGAAGCCGGTCGGCAAGCCGCCGGGCGATGCGACGGCCGACCAGATGGATGCCGTCGCCGATCTTGCCGAGCAATTCAGCTTCAGCGAAATCCGCGTCACCCATGAACAAAACCTGGTGCTGCCCGATGTCGCCGAGGCCGATCTCTATGCCCTTTGGCAGCGCCTGCGCGATCATGGCCTGGCGACGCCGAACATCGGCCTGATCAGCGATATCATCGCCTGCCCGGGTCTCGACTACTGCGCCCTGGCCAACGCCCGTTCGATCCCGATCGCCCAGCAACTCTCGGAACGCTTCAGCGACCTCGACCGCCAGCATGATCTGGGCGAACTGCGGCTGAAGATCTCCGGCTGCATCAACGCCTGCGGCCACCACCATGTCGGCCACATCGGCATCCTCGGCGTCGACCGGAAGGGCGAGGAGTACTACCAGATCACCCTCGGCGGTGCGGCGGACGAGGACGCCGCGGTTGGGGAGATCGTCGGCCCGGCGGTCGCCAGCGACGAACTGACAGACGCCATCGAGAACATCATCACGACCTACGTCGGTCTGCGGCAGAACGGCGAACGCTTCATCGACACCTACCGGCGGGTCGGCCGCGCCCCGTTCAAGGAGCGCCTGTATGACGCTGGTTAGAGACCGGGAAGTCATCACCAGTCCCTGGCCGACCGCCGAGATTGACGGCGAGGTGCCGATCCTCTCCTTGGACGACTGGAACGTGCGGCGTGACGAGTTGCGCGGTGGCAATGCGCCCCTCGGGATCCGGCTGGCCAGCGACCAAGGCGCCGACACTGTCGCCGACGATGTTGACCGGTTCTCAGTCATCGAACTCGAATTCCCGACCTTCAAGGATGGCCGGGCGTATTCGACGGCACGCCTGTTGCGGGAGCGCCATGGCTTCCGCGGCGAACTGCGGGCCGTCGGCAACGTGCTGCGCGATCAGCTGTCCTTCATGCACCGCTGCGGCTTCAACGCCTTCGAGGTCGACGGCGAGGATGCCGCCGACCAGTTACGCCTCGCACTGAGGGAGTTGGGCGCCTGGTACCAGTGGACCGGCGATGGCCGCCCGACCGCCGCTCGGCTGCGCCGCTCTGGGCAAACGGAAAGGGTGCAAGGGTGAACGCTCCAGCCGCCGGCCTGACGAGTGACGGCCCGCAGCCCTGGCCCCGGGCCCGCGCCGCCGAGTTCAACCAGCGCCACGCCATGTCGCCCACGCCGGACCTGTTGCGCGCCGCCATCGACGGCATGTTCCGCGACCGCATCGCCGTGGTCTCGTCCTTTGGCACGGAGTCGGCGGTGCTGCTGCACATGGTGGCACAGATCGATCCGGCGACGCCGGTCATCTTCCTCGAGACCGGCCAGCTCTTCGCCCAGACCCTGCAATATGTCGAACAGCTCAGCCGCCATCTCGGCCTGACCGATGTCCGCGCCGAGCAACCGAACCCGGCCGCCATCGCCGCCGAGGACCCACAGGGGGATCTGTGGCGCCGCGACCCGGATCGCTGCTGCTATCTGCGCAAGGTCCTGCCGCTGGAAACGGCGCTGTCGGGTTTTGAGGCCTGGATCTCCGGCCGCAAGCGGTTCCAGGGCGGTGGCCGTGGTGCCTTGCCCTTGGCCGAGGCGGACGGCACCCGGGTCAAGCTGAACCCGCTCGCCGCGTGGTCGGCCGACGCCATCGACACCTATTTCACCGAACACGATCTGCCGCGCCATCCGCTGCAGGAGTTCGGCTTTCTGTCGATCGGCTGCCACCCCTGCACCGATACCGTCGTCCCCGGTGACGATACCAGGGCCGGGCGTTGGGCTGGTTCGGAAAAGACGGAATGCGGAATTCACCGCCCCACACCGCCTCGCCGCCGGTTCCAGGTCGTGGTCTAACCTAGCTTCAGTTTTAGCAGCACCGAAAAAGCCAAATTAGCCTGACCGCCTTTGGCGCTTAAGGGACTCGTGCTTGCGGCTCCTCTTTGCTATGCAAACCCCAAGGCCGGAGTGCGTGGCACGTCGCCGCTCGAAGGGCCGTTAGGGATCAAGGAGTCATAGGGAATGCCGAAGCAGTCTTCTTCCGCGGGCAAGGTCCGCAAAACAGCCACGCGCACCACTCGGAAACCGGCGAAGCGGCCGGCCCGCAAGCCCACGTCGTCGGGGGCGGAGACGACCAGCGTGCTGGGCGGCGCCAACAAGGGGCGGATCGCCGCCTCGTTCCTGCGCCGCAGCCGCTGATCCGGGGCGCTGCCCGGCCAGCAACCGGGTAGTAACCACTTGCCCCTAGGCTCCAGGCATGACCCGGGTCATGCATTTCCTGATCGTGCTGCTTCTCACCGGGACGGTTGGCGGTTCGCCGGGCGTCGCGGCCGGTGGCGGCAAAGACGACGGCGGATCCAAGGCCAAGGAGATCGAAATCGTTCGGCTCAAGCCGATCGTCATTCAGCTTCCTGGCGCCGGCCGCCTCCGGCGCAGTATCGCCATCACCATGTCGTTGGAAATCGGCGAAGCGGGCACCCGTGAAAAGATCGTCGAAGCCCGGCCGAAACTGCGCGCCCGCATCTTCGAAGCCTGGTCATCGCCGCCCCTAGCGCGGGATGGCGAGGAGCGGATCGATCCGGCGGAGGCCCGCCAGCGGGCCCAGAAGGTGAGCGACTACCTTTACGGCGAAGGTGTCGTCGCCAATGTGCTCATCGGCGACATTCATGAGATCTTGATTCCCTGATCGGCTGCCGCCGGGTTCCAACCCAGCTTCTTCTTTGCGTTGTCGATTGGACAGGCTCCGCCCATTGCGCCAAGATTGCGCGAAGGACGGGGAGAAGAGCCGAGCGTGACGCTTTTTGCGGTGAACGGCGAAGGCGATGCCGCGTACAGCGCGGGGAGCTTCTACTGTGAGATGGTCGGCCGGCACGGCCGTCCGGCGGATCACACACAGCCCATCCGAACCCGCCTCAACGGATTTCCCACCAGTGAGCTGGTGACCCGCGCCGGGTCGGCGGAGCGCGAGCTCTACAATCTCGGCATCACCTTCACCCTATACTCGGGCGCCACCACCACCGACCGCGTTCTGCCGTTCGATCTGATCCCACGAGTACTGTCGCCGCAGGAGTGGCAGACCATCGAGACTGGCGTCGCCCAGCGCGTGCGGGCCCTAAACCTCTTCCTGCACGACATCTATCATGACCAGCATATCCTGAACGACGGCACGGTCCCGCGAGAACTGGTGGTCGGCAATCCGACCTTCCGGCCGGAAATGGTTGGCGTGGACTTGCCGCACATGGCCTACGTCAACATCTGCGGCACCGACATCGTCCGCGACGACCGCGGCGACTTCGTCGTGCTTGAAGACAATTGCCGGACCCCATCGGGCGTCTCCTATGTCATCGAGAACCGGCACATGATGCTCCGCGCCTTTCCGGAGCTGACCGAAGACATCCGTCTCCGCCCCGTCAGCAACTATGGCGTGGTGCTGAAGGAAGCGATGCTCAACATGGCGCCGGCCGGCGCCAGCGACCCGCAAGTCGTGCTGTTGTCGCCCGGGTCCTTCAACTCGGCCTACTTCGAGCATGTCTTCCTGGCGCGGGAGATGGGGGTGCCCCTGGTCGAAGGGCGTGACCTGTTCGTCGACGAAGACGATCACGTCTACATGCGCACGACTGCCGGCGCCAAACAGGTCGATGTGATCTACCGCCGCCTGAACGACGATTTCCTCGACCCGGAAGCGTTTCGGCCCGACAGCATGCTGGGCGTGCCTGGACTGATGCGGTCCTACCGCAAAGGCAAGGTCAGCCTGGCCAACGGTGTCGGCACCGGCGCCGCCGACGACAAGGCGGTCTATGCCTACGTGCCGCGGATCATCAAATACTACCTGGATCAGGAACCGATCCTGCCCAACGTCCAGACCAACATCTGCCGCGAGGCGGACGCGATGCGGTTCACCATGGACCATCTGGAGGAACTGGTGGTGAAACCGGTGGCCGAAGCCGGCGGCTATGGCATCACGGTCGGCCCCGTCGCCAGCCGGGAAGAGATCGACGCTTGCCGGGATTCGCTGAAGGCCGATCCCGCCAACTACATCAGCCAGCCGCTGGTCCAATTGTCCGTCTGTCCGACCCTGATCGGCCACCAGATCGAACCGCGCCATGTCGATCTGCGGCCCTTCGCGGTCACCAGCGATGAGACCTGGGTGCTGCCCGGCGGCCTGACCCGGGTGGCGCTGCCGAAAGGATCCTACGTCGTCAACTCGTCCCAGGGCGGCGGGTCCAAGGATACCTGGGTCCTTGCATAGCATTCTCGCCCGCTTTGCCGACTGCGCCTTCTGGATGGCGCGTTATATGGAGCGGGCGGAGAACCTGGCCCGCATCCTGGATGTGAACGAGACCTTTGCGCAGGACCGCTTGCGCACCGAAGACTGGTTGCCGGTGGTCGAGATCAACTCCGACACCTCGCGGCTCTACGCGAAATATCCGACCCCGACCGTTGCCGACATCCTCGCCTTCTACATGGTCGATAACGAGAACCCGACGTCGATCATCTCGGCGGTGCGGATGGCCCGCGAGAACGCGCGCATGCTGCGGCACCTGATCAGCACCGAGATGTGGACCCATCTCAACATCTTCTACAATGAGCTGCGGGATCTGAGCCCGGCCGACGTGCGGCTGTCGCGCCTCGCGGCATTCTGCGGCACGGTCAAGGAGAACAGCCAGACCCATGTCGGCATCGCCGACGGCACCACCTACCGGGACGAGGTCTGGTTCTTCATGCAGCTTGGCCGCTTTGTCGAGCGCGCCGACCAAACCACCCGCCTGCTGGACATCAAATACAGCCACCTGGCGCCCCACACCGCGGAGGCCGGCACCCCGACCGATGCCAGCCAGTGGAACGCCGTACTGCGGTCCGCCGCCGGCTATCATGCGTTCCGCCGCATGCACGCGCGCGGTATGCGTCCCGACGATGTGGCGGGATTCCTGCTGTTCGACGACCATTTCCCCAGGTCCGTGCGGCACTGTGTTGATCGAATCAGCGAATTGCTGGCAGGTCTCGCGGTGCTTCACAGAAGGCCGCGCGACGAGCGTAATGCTGCGCTGGTAACCCTACGCGAAGCGTTCGGCGACGGTGATATCGAACGAGTTTTGAACAGCGGACTCCATGAATTCTTGGATTGGGCCCAACTTGAACTCAACCGGCTTACCGGCGAACTCGGCCACAGCTTCTTCGGCGCTGAAGACTCAACTCAGCAGGGCCAGGTCAGCTAGCCCGGCCGCGGCCTGATCCGCGGGCGCGCAGCGGTTCATTCGGATGCCCAAACGTCTCACCGTCAATCACAGCACGGTCTACCGCTACCGCAGCGCCGTTGCGTTCAACGAGCACCGGCTGATGTTCCGGCCGCGGGACAGCCATGACATGCGTCTCATGCGGTCGACCCTCAGCATCACCCCGCCGGCCAGCGTGCGTTGGCTGCACGACGTCTTCGGCAACTCGATCGCCATCGCCACCTTCGAGGCCCCGGCGGACGAACTGCGCTTTGAAGCAGCCATCGAACTCGAACACTTTGGCATTACCGGCGATGCCTTTCCGGTCGAAGATCGCGCCCAGTCGACGCCGTTCGATTATACGGAAGAGGAGATCGCCGATCTCGGCCGCACCCAAGAGCCGCACTACCCAGACTCGTTGCGCGCGTTGCGTCGATGGGTCAACGAGTTCTGCCGCCCCGGCGGCACCCCAACCGAGCGTCTGTTGGTCGATATGACCACCGCGGTCCGCAGCCACTTCCGCTACATCGAACGGCAGACGCCCGGCGTACAGACCCCGGCCGAGACGCTACGGCTCCAGTCCGGGACCTGCCGTGACTTCGCCCTATTCTTGATGGAGGCGGCCCGCAGCCTTGGCATCGCCGCCCGCTTTGTCAGCGGCTACCTCTACGATCCGGCGGTCGACGGCCGGGATGAGGGCATCGTCGGCGCCGGGTCCACCCATGCCTGGGTCCAGCTCTACCTGCCGGGCGCCGGCTGGATGGAATTCGATCCGACCAATGGCATTGTCGGCGGGCCGGCCCTGATCCGGGTTGCGGTGGCGCGGGATCCATCCCAGGCCATTCCCATCGTCGGCACCTACAATGGCGCGGCCGAGGATTTCCAGGACCTGGAGGTGGCGGTTACGGTTCGCTCCGAATAGTCTGGCAAAAGAGGTCGGGATCGACATTGCCGCCGGAACAGACCACCGCCACCGTCCCATCATGGCAATCAATCTTGCCGGCCAGCACCGCCGCCAACGCCACCGCGCCGCCCGGCTCCAAGACGATCCGCAGCCGGTCGAAGGCGAAGCGCATGGCATTCGCCACTTCGATGTCGGAGACCACCAGCCCGCCGGTGACCAATCGTTGGTTCAAGGCAAAGGTGAGGGCGCCCGGGGTTGGCGCCAGCAACGCGTCGCAGAAGGACTTGGCGCCGGCCTCGTTGCGTTCGCGGCGCCCCGCCGCCAGCGATCGCCGGGTGTCGTCGAAGCCTTCCGGCTCTACCGTATAGATCGCCGCCCGCGGCAGCTTGTCTTGCAAGGCGACCGCACAACCCGCTGTGAGCCCGCCGCCACCGCAACAGATCAACACAGCGTCCGGGTCCGCGTCGGCGGCACGCGCCTGTTCAGCCAACTCCAACCCGACGGTGCCTTGGCCGGCAATGACCTGGGGATCGTCATAGGGCGGCACGATGACAGCGCCGCGCTCGGCCGCGAGCGCCCGGCCGATTTCTTCCCGATCATCGCGATAACGGTCGTAGAAGATGACCTCTGCCCCCAGATTCTTGGTCCGTTCGGCCTTCACCCCCGGCGCGTCCGCGGGCATGGCGATCGTTGCCCGGGTCTCCCTGATC
>JANQOE010000032.1 GCA_028279245.1 Alphaproteobacteria bacterium | reverse complement strand
TGCTGTTCCTGCGGTCCTGGCGGGCGACGATTGTCGTCTCGGCGGCGATCCCGGTTTCCGTAATCGGGTCCTTTGTCGCGATGGCGGCGCTCGGCCGGTCGCTGAACGTCATCAGTCTGGCGGGGATCGCGTTCGCCGTCGGCATGGTGGTCGACGCGGCGATCGTCGTGCTGGAGAACATTTACAGGCTGCGGCAGGAGGGATTGTCGAAGTCGGAGGCCGCCTACAAGGGTGCGCAGCAGGTCTGGCCGGCGGTGCTGGTGTCCGCCCTGACAACGGTGATGGTGTTCATTCCCATCCTCACCATGGAGTTGGAAGCGGGACAGTTGTTCCGGGATATCGCGATTGCGATCTCCGTCTCGGTGATGCTGTCCCTGCTGGTGTCGGTGACGCTGATCCCGGCAATGTCGAACCGGCTGCTGGGCGGAAAGGTCGGTTCTTCCGGCAAGCATTTGAAGATCCCGCTGGTCGACCATTTCGGCCGCGGCTTTGCCCGCATGTGGCAGGGCTTTGCCGCCGTCGTCGTGCGCAGCAAGCTGCTTGCCGCCGGTGTCGTTGTCGCGATCGTCGCAGTTGCCGCCATCGCGGCGCGCATCCTGTTGCCGCAGTTGGACTATCTGCCGACCGGAAACCAGAACTTCGTGTTCGGCTTCGTACAGCCGCCGTCCGGCTACAATCTCGAAACCACGGCATCCATCGCCAAACGCATCGAGAACGGGACGCGGCCGCATTGGGCCAGTGAGGTCGCGGAGGCCGAGGCGGACGGGCCGGTGTTCGAGCGCTTCTTCTACGTCGCGCGCGAAGGCAACGCGTTCATTGGCGGCCGCGCGGAACATGACGGGCGGGCGGCCGAACTGATTCCGATCATGCAGCAGCCGGCGTTCGGTGAGCCGGGCACCTTTGCCTTCGTGTTTCAGCCGTCGTTGTTCGGCCGATCGATCGGCGGGGGGCGGTCTATCGAGCTAAACATTTCCGGGCCCGACCTGGAGGAACTGTTCGGTGTCGGCCAGCGCGCGTTCTTCAAGATCATGCAAGAGATGCCGCCGGGTGAAGGACACCGAACGAGGCCACGGCCGGGGCTGACACTTGGTGCGCCGGAGGTGCGGGTGCTGCCCGACAGGGTGCGGCTGGCCGACAATGGACTGACCGCAAGGGATTTGGGCCAATCGGTCGACGCCTTCAACGATGGCCTGCGGGTGGCCGAGATCAACGTCGACGGCCGGCGGATCGACCTGACATTGACGGGGCCGCGCGACAATGTGACGGCCACGCAAGGCATCGGCAGCCTGCCGGTGGTGACCAGCGATGGCCGGATCCTCCCAGTGGAAAGCCTGGCGGATATCGAGGTGACGACCGGGCCGACACAGATCCGCCGGATCGAGCGGGCACGGACGGTGACCATGGCGGTGACGCCGGCCAATACCATGGCGCTGGAAACCGCCATCGACCTGTTGCAAGGCCAGGTGATCGAGCCGTTGCTGGCGGAAGGGGTGCCGGAAGGCGTGCGGTTCAGCATCTCCGGCTCGGCGGACAAGCTGACCCAGACTTGGAACGAGCTGGTGATCGACCTGCTGCTGGCGACCGTCATCGTTTATCTGGTGATGGCGGTGCTGTTCGAGAGCTTCCTCTATCCCCTGATCATCATGCTGTCGGTGCCGGTGGCCGCCGCTGGGGGGCTGGGTGGCTTGGCGCTGCTGAACTTGTATGTACTGCAGCCGCTGGACATGTTGACGATGCTCGGTTTCGTCATCCTGATCGGCATCGTGGTTAACAATGCGATCCTGCTGGTCCACCAAACGCTGTACAACATCCGCGAAGAGGGCATGGACCCGGATACGGCCATCACCCGGGCAACCCAGAACCGCGTCCGGCCGATTTTCATGTCGACGCTGACCAGCGTGTTCGGGATGCTGCCGCTGGTGCTGTTCCCGGGTGCCGGGTCGGAACTCTACCGCGGTTTGGGCTCGGTGGTCCTAGGCGGCCTATCCCTATCGGCCGTACTCACAATGGCGATTGTGCCGCCGATGATGTCGATTACACTCGGCTTGATTGAACGCCGGAAAAGCGAGGATTCCCGGCGTGTAACGGCACCGGCCGAGTAGCCCCTCTCGCTTTCTGCGGGTCGGATCGCTAACATTCGACCCGGGACGGGAGACTGGGATGGCAGAGCATTGCTTGGCCGGCGTCGGCCTGCTGCAAGGACTGGACGAGCATTCACGACGGGAGCTGGAGCTGCGCTGCCGCTGGTTGCGCGTCCACGCCCATGAGCAAATCATCGATCGCGAAAGTGACAGCCGGGACGTCTATTTTATCGTTTCCGGGCGCGCGCGGGTCGTGAACTATTCGCTGTCCGGCCGCGAGATCACGTTCGATGAGTTCGGCCCGGGCGATTATTTCGGCGAACTGGCGGCCATAGACGGCCAGCCGCGTTCCGCCAATGTGGTCGCCTTGACCGATGTGTATCTGGCGAAGGCCGCGCCGCAAACGTTCATCAGCCTGGTGACATCGCACCCCACGGTCTGCGAGCGGGTACTGGAATCGATGGCGCGAGTGGTCCGGACCTCCTCGGAACGGATCATGGACCTCAGCACGCTCGGTGCCAACAACCGGGTCTTTGCCGAGATCTTGCGGCTGGCCCGGGGCACGGAAGCGGATGATGGCACGGCGACGATCAAGCCGATCCCGTTGCATTCGGACGTCGCTAGCCGGGTCAGCACAACACGCGAGACCGTAGCCCGGGTGTTCGGCGACCTGACCCGGCGTGGGCTGCTGGAGCGGCAGAAGGATCGGATCGTGGTCCGCGACATGGAAGAGCTGGAGGAGATGGTCGACCAGTTCCGGCACGAGTAATGCGGAGTGACAGCGGTCACTTCGTGCGTGCCAGCGGCGGTGCATTATGCAGGTGTCGCTGCTAGGCGACCTCTTCATTTTCCTCCCTCTCCAGCCTCGTCGGCCGTTTCGGCCGACTTTTTTGTGCGCGTTGGCGTGGCTGGCCGCTTCTGCCAGACTGGAGCCGGGAGATTTGGGGGTTACCTGGTGAGACTTTCTGTTCTGCTGATCGGGGCGGCGTTGCTGAGCAGCCCACTTGCCGCACAACAGGTGCTGGACGGGCAATTCGCTGCGGCGTCCTATGCGCCGATACCGGCTGACGCGGCGTTTCGGGTTGAACTGTTGGACGACAGCGATCTGAACCTCCGGTTACAGGCGGACCTTGAGCAGACCCTGGCCGACCTTGGCTACCGGGTGGCCGACGATGGTTACGAGTTGCTGTTTGTGACCAACGAAATCACCGACATCTCGTCGTACGAGGATTCGAAGATCTTCCGCTTTAGCATTGACACCGGCGATGGCCTGGATCCCAACACCAAACAACGCGGTGGCACCGAGTCTCGTGCCACGATCTGGTCGACGACCCAGGACTCGTTGCTGGCGCGGCATGGCCAGGTCAGCCCCGGTGAACCGTTGTTGCGCATGGAGGTTGAGATACGGGACGTCGCGGACAGGCCGCGCGTCGTTTGGCTGGCCCGCGCCGAAAGCGCCACGCGGCGCCCCGACCCGTATCGGCTATTCCAGCAGATGATCCCGATTGTTCTGGAGCATCTTGGGACGACGGTCGAAGAAGAGACGATCGTCCTGCGCTAGGCTTCCTGTTCGGCGATGGCGGCGCGGAGTTCGGCTTGACGCTGTTCGGTCAGCGGGTAACGCCACACAATAATTGCCGAGACGACCTTGAACAGCACCGGCAACGGGCCGAACAGCAACGCCAGGGCCCACAACGCGCCCGGCGCGTTGGTCGCGACCTGCGGGTCGAAGCCGGCCAGATTGAGGATCGGGAAGGTTACGCCGACGCCGAGGGCGAGGGCCAGCTTCGCCACCATCGCCCACAACGCGTAGTAAATGCCGGCGCGGCGTTGGCCGGTTTGCGCCGTGTCTTCGTCGACCACATCCGCCAACATGGCGCCGGGCATCGCGAGGTCGGCCCCCAAGGTCAAACCGGCGACGGCGACAATCAACAGGAAGCCGAGCACGTCGCCCTGCCCGAGCATTGGCACGAACAGGAATGCGGCGGCGGCCAACAACATGCCGATACACCAGGTGCGGTGTTTGCCGTGGCGGCGGGACAGGTAGATCCATAAGGGCGTGCCGAGGATTGCCGCGAGGAAATAGGTGACGAGCAACATGCCGGTAGCGTTGGGCTCACCGAGCACATGCCGGACGAAAAAGAAAAACAGGGTCGCCGGAAATGCGTTGGCTACACCGTTGACGAAGTAGGTCAGGAGGACGCGGCGAAACGGCGCGTTTCTGACCATGACACTCATGCTTGCGCGCCAGTCGGGGCGCGGCGGCAGGCGGGCGGGCAACACCGGTTCGCGCACCGTCAGGAAGAGGACCAGCAACGACGGCGGCAGCAGGGCCAGGCCAATCCACGCGATGAGCGCCAATGCGCCGGCGCCAACCGAACCCGACTGGTCGTCCCGCGCGTACCAGGCGAGCCCCGCGGCCAGGAGCGTGCCCAACGCGGCAAACAGATGCCGAAAGGCAAAGACGCGGCTGCGCTGATGGTAGTTGCTGCTGAGTTCGGCGCCCCACACGGTGTAGGGCATGAACAGCGCCGTCCCGGCGGTGAAGAAGATGACGCTCCAGACCAGCAGGTAGAAAACGCCCGCCCCCTCCGGCGGCAGATATAGCGCGTAGATGGAAACGGAGAGCGGCAGCCAGGAGAGCAAAACCCAGAGGCGGCGACGGCCCCAGCGGCTGCGCGTACGGTCGCTCATCCAGCCGATTAGCGGGTCGGTGATGACACCCCAAATGCGGGTCAGGGGGATGATGATCGAAAGCTGCAACATCCCGATGCCGACGGTTTCCGCATAGACCGTCGGCAAGACGATGAACATGCCGACAGCAAGGGTCGACAACGGGAGCGCCGCGGCCGAATAGCCCAGCAACACCCTGGCTTGTAATGTTTCGTCCGGCTTCAAGCGGTACCTTTGGACCCTCAGCGCCGCGTCGGACTCTCGAGGAGTCCGGGCATAACAGCGTATTCTAACGTCCGCGACAAAGAGTCGCCGGTAAAGTCGCCGTTAGGTTAACTTGATTGGAGTTCGGCCGGTCCCGGCGTCGGGTTGGTGACGCGGTGACTGAGGATTTGTGCCGTCACGGCGATGGCGATCTCCGCCGGGCGTTTACCATGAATGGTGTCGATGCCGATGGGACAGGTCAAACGGCCGATCTGTGCATCTGACAGTCCTTTCGCCCGCCACCGCTTCTCGAACTGCCGCCGTTTGGTGTTCGAACCGATCAGCCCGCAATAGGCGAAGTCGCCACGGCGCAGAATCGCTTCCGTGATATCGCGGTCCGTCGCATGGCTGTGGGTCATCACCAGGTAGTAGGCGCCGCTGGGTGCCTCGCCGACCTCATAGACCGGCGCGTCGCTTACGACGACAGCGACATTGGCCGGGATGTCCGTGGGGAATGCGTCCTGCCGGCTGTCGATCCAACTGACACGGCACGGCAGATCGGCGAGCAACTTCACCAGCGCCTGGCCAACATGTCCGGCGCCAAACAACAGGATCTGGATGTTGTCGGCGAGGAACGGCTCGAGCAGCAGGGCTACCTGACCGCCGCAACACTGGCCGAGCGCCGGGCCGAGGGGATAGTGCTCAATGGTCGGTTCGCCGACGCCTTCCGCTAGCATGCGGCGCGCCATCGCACACGCCTGGTGTTCCAAGTTGCCGCCGCCGACCGAGCCGAACAAACCATCCGCAGTGACGACCATCTTCGCACCGGCTTCGCGGGGAGCGGAGCCGCGCGCGCTGGCGACCGTTACCAGCACATGCGGTGTGCTGGCGGTGTCGAGGTCGATGAGGGCCCGGCGCCAATCCGTCATTCCGCCGCCTCTCGTTCTCCTTCGGCCAGCCGCGCCCTCAGCTCTTCCACCGCCATCAGCACTCGCTCCGGCGTGGCGGGTGCGTCCAAATGGGGGATGAGCCGGCCGCCGGCCACCGCGGCAATCGCATCCTTGATGGCGAAGAACACGGACATCCCCAGCATCAGCGGCGGTTCGCCCACCGCTTTTGAACGATGGATCGTCTCCTCGCGATTAACGTTCGGCCGCAGACTGACGCGGAAATCGTCGGGTAGATCGTTGGCGGTGGGAATCTTGTAAGTGGACGGCGCATGGGTGCGCAGCCGCCCTTCGTCGTCCCACCACAACTCCTCAGTCGTCAGCCAGCCCATGCCTTGGATGAAGCCACCTTCGACCTGACCCAGATCCACCGCCGGGTTCAGCGACTTGCCGACATCGTGCAATATGTCTGTACGGAGGATGCGATACTCGCCCGTGAGGGTATCGATCACCGTCTCCGACACGGCGGCGCCGTAGGCGAAATAGAAGAATGGGCGGCCGCGCCCGTTTTCCTTGTCGTACCAGATCTTCGGCGTGCGGTAGAAACCGGTCGCCGAAAGGGAGACGCGGTTCAGGTACGCGAGCTGCACCAACTCAGCAAAGGTGAGTTTGTTGGTGCCGACATGAACCGCGTTGGCGGCGAACTGAACTTCGCCTTCCGGCACCTTGAAGTGTTCGGCGGCGAAACTGATGAGCCGCGACTTGATCTCCCGCGCCGCGGCCTGCGCCGCCATGCCGTTCAGGTCGCTGCCGGCTGACGCGGCGGTGGCCGAGGTGTTGGGGACCTTGTCCGTCGTCGTTGCGGTGATCTTCACCCGGCCGACATCGATCTGCAGTTCCTCGGCGACGACCTGGGCGACCTTGATGTAAAGCCCCTGCCCCATTTCGGTGCCGCCATGGTTCAGATGCACCGAGCCGTCGGTGTAGACGTGCAGCAGGGCGCCAGCCTGGTTGAGGAAGGTCGTGGTGAAGGAGATGCCGAACTTGAGCGGTGTCAGGGCGATGCCGCGTTTCAACACCGTGTTCGCCGCGTTGAACGCATCGATCTCTTCGCGGCGGCGGCGGTAGTCGCTGCTCTCCTCCAGCTCCGCCAATAGTTCGGGGAGGATGTTGTCCTCGACCGTCTGTTCGTACGGGGTGACGTCGCGGCCGGGGCCGTAAAGGTTGGCGCGGCGGATGTCGAGCGGGTCCTTGCCTAGGGTCCGCGCGATTTCGTCAACCACATGCTCGATGCCCATCATGCCCTGGGGGCCGCCGAAGCCACGGAAGGCGGTGTTGGATACGGTGTGGGTCTTGCACGGGTACCCGGCGATCTGCGCGTTCCCGAGGTAGTAGGCGTTGTCCGCATGGAACAGCGCGCGGTCGACGATCGCCGCCGACAAGTCGGGCGACATGCCGCAGCGGGCCAGGTAGTCGAACTTGATCGCTTCGATGATGCCGTTGTCATCGAAACCAACGTCGTAGCGGACGGTGAAGTCGTGGCGCTTGCCGGTCATCACCATGTCGTCGTCCCGGTCGAGGCACAGTCTGACCGGGCGCTGCGTTGCATTGGCGAGAAGCGCCACGATGCACGCGGCCTGCGCGGCCTGGGTCTCCTTGCCGCCGAAGCCGCCACCCATGCGGCGCACCTCGACCGTCACCGCGGCCGCCGGACGTCCCAACACCTTCGCCACCAATTTCTGCACTTCGCTGGGATGCTGGGTCGAGCTGTGGACCAGCATGTCGCCGTCCTCCCGGGGCAGGGCGAGCGCCGCCTGGCCTTCCAGGTAGAAGTGGTCCTGTCCGCCGACCTCGAACACGCCGCGCAGCCGCCGTGGCGCGCGGGACAGAGCCGCGTCGGCATCACCGGAGGACAGTTGGCTGGGCGGCGAGACGAAGGACTGCTGATCGAACGCCTCCGCCGCGGTCAGCGCGGCGGGGAGGTCGCTGTATTCGACGACAGCTAGGTTCGCCGCGGCGCGCGCCTGATCTAGCGTGTCGGCGGCGACGGCGAAGATCGCCTGGCCAGCGTATTCGACCGTCTCCACCGCAAGGACCGGATCGCCCGGCGCGACAGGGCCGATGTCCACTTCGCCGGGTATGTCCGCCGCGACGAGCACGCTGCGCACGCCGGGTGCATTGCGGACCGCGGTAAGGTCGAGACGGGTCAGCCGCGCATGCGGCCGATCGCTCATGGCGAGGTAAGCATGCAGGACGGTTGTTGGCGCCGGGATGTCGTCGGTGTAGGTCGCCTCGCCCGACACATGTTTGTGGGCGCTGTCGTGGGGGAGCGCGGCGTGAACGCCGCCTTTGATGGCCTCAGGCATATTCCAACACCCGCGCCGGCGACGACGTTGTCGTTTCCACAAAGAATTTGCGCAGCAGGTTGCGGGCAATCACCCGGCGGTACTCCGCGGATGACCGGAAGTCGGTGAGCGGCGAGAAGTCACGGTCCAGCGCCGGTAGCGCACGTTCCATTGTCGCCTCATTCCACGCGGCGCCGCGCAGCAGTTGTTCGGTTTGATGGGCGCGTTTTGGGATTGCGGCCATACCGCCGAAACCTATGCGCACATCCTCGATTTTTTGGCCTGACTTGCGCAGCCAAAAGGCGGCGCATACGGCCGAGATGTCTTGATCGAACCGCTTCGAGATCTTGTAGACCCGCAATTCATCGTGCGGGCCGAGCTTCGGGATGTGAATGCCTTCGATGAACTCGCCCGGCGCCAGTGCCGTTTGGCGGTAGCTCTTGAAATAGTCTTCAAGGGGCAGAGTGCGGCGGTCCGGGCCGTGCCTCAACACCAGGGTTGCGCCCAATGCCAGCAATGGCGGCGGCGTGTCGCCGATGGGCGAGGCATTAGCGATGTTGCCGCCGATGGTGCCGGCATTGCGGACCTGAAGCCCGCCGAGCCGGCGCAACAACTCGCCCATGTCGGGAAAAGCCGTCGCCAATGTGTCAAATGCATCGGTGTAGGTGACCATGGTGCCGATCTCGAACGCGTCCGGTGTCTCGGTCACGGTCTGCAGATCGCGCACGTTGCCGAGATAGATCACCGTGTCGAGCCGGCGATGCTCCTTCGTCACCCAGAGGCCGACATCGGTCCCACCCGCAAGAATTTGGGCATCCGGATGGTCGCTGAGCAGCGCCGCCAATTCATCGCTGGTCGCCGGTGCGAAGAAGTGTTTGCCGGCGTTTTCGAGGGCGAGACCGTCTGTGGGTGCAATCTCCCGCAGTTGCCGTATGACCTCGGATTGGTCCTGCGCCAACTGGTCCGGTTGTTTGTCCGACAGAGCCGCAATGCCGGCGTCAAGGATCGGACGATACCCGGTGCAGCGGCACAGGTTGCCGGCCAGCGCGTCGGCGAGCGGCTGGCGTTCGGGTGGCAGATCGCTATGGTACGCGGCAAACAGGCTCATGACGAAGCCGGGCGTGCAGAAGCCGCACTGGGAGCCGTGTTGATCCACCATCGCCTGCTGGACAGGATGCAGCGCGTCATCGGGGGCGCGCAGGTCCTCGACCGTCAGGAGGTGGCAGCCGTCCAGCGTCGGCAGGAACATGATGCAACTGTTCAGGGCACGATACTCGACCCGCTCCCCCTGCAGCCTGCCGACCACAACCGTGCAGGCACCGCAGTCGCCTTCGGCGCAGCCTTCCTTGGTCCCGGTCAGCCCATCGGTCTCGCGCAGGAAGCGAAGGACAGTCTGGGTCGGATCGACATTCGCGAGGCTGCGGACCTGACCGCGGTGGAGGAACCGGAGCGTATTGCGCATATCCATGCCAGTTTAGTACCGTTCGCAACCGAGTTTGCAAGTACCGTGCCGCAGCCGCTAACTGGTCCATCTCCTGAAAAAATGAACATCGACGAGCTGAATTCCTTGGACGAGGAGGGGTTTCTGCGGGTTCTGGGGGGCATCTTCGAGGATTCTCCCTGGGTCGCCACCCAGGCCTCCGGCCTGCGGCCGTTTGCCGACGCGGAAGACCTGCATGCCCATATGGTCCGGATTGTTGACCGGGCTGGCGCGGACCGGCAGTTGACCTTGTTGCGCGCCCACCCCGACCTCGCCGGCAAGGCCGCGCGCGCCGGGGAACTCACCGTGCATTCGACCGCCGAGCAAGCTGGCGCCGGGTTGGACCGCTTGACGGACACGGAGTATGAGCGGTTCCACGCCCTGAATGCCGCCTACGTCGAGAAGTTCGGCTTTCCGTTCATCCTGGCGGTGAAAGGACACGATAAGACCAGTATCCTGGCGGCGTTCGAAGCGCGCTTGGCAAACTCAGCAGAACAGGAACGTGAGACGGCGCTAGCTCAGGTCGCGCGCATCGCCGCGTTCCGCCTGCACGACCTATTGGGGAGCGCATGACCGGATTGACCACCCACGTGTTGGATACGGCGCATGGCAAACCTGCGGCCGGCATGCGGATCGACCTGTTCGAGGTCGCTGCGGACGGTTCGCTTATCGCTGTCTCAACGGTGGAGACCAACGGCGATGGGCGGACCGACGCGCCGCTGGTCGAGCGCCCGGCAGGTACCGGCCGCTACGAGATGCAGTTTCATGTCGCGGCGTATTTCCGCGGGCTCGGCGCCGACCTGGCCGACCCGCCTTTTCTAGACGTCGTGCCCATCCGATTTGCCATGGCGGACCCACTTGCGCACTACCATGTGCCTCTCTTGTGTTCGCCATGGAGTTATTCGACCTACCGGGGTAGCTGACACGGACGGACCTGGTTCCAAGGTTGGGCTGCAATACCGGCGATTTTCGTCCAATATCGAGAGGTCACAGGCACCGGAGAAGCCAACATGTTGCATCGGTTCCGGCACATCGCGCTCGCGGCGCTGATCGCGGTCTCGCCCGCGGGCCCTGTTTTGGCGCAAGAGGCCCTGGCGGGGTTCGAACCTGCCGAGATCAATGGGCAGGCTTTGTCACCCGGCTTGGCGGCCACCTACTGGCGCGGCAACCGGTTTGACCTGATGCTGCAGATGCACGACGTCGTGCATCGCGCGCGTGGCGAACCCGGGGAACCCGTGCTGCAGCTCGATACGGGACGCAGCGTGTTGTCGACCAACTCGCAGGAGCTTGTCGCCGCGGTGCTGAAGGGGCTGATCCATTTCGAGGAAGCCGGGACCTATCAGGTCGAATTCGTATCGAACGACGGCATCCTGGTCGAGATAGACGGGCAGATGGTCCACGCCGATCCGAACCGGCATTCGGATTCGACCTCCGGGCCGATCCCCATACAGATCGACACGCCGGGTTGGTACGATCTGGACATCGCGTATTTCCAAAAGAAGGGCTCGCACCGGCACGAGATGTACTGGCTGCCGCCGAGCGCCGAGGGCGACCTTGACCTGGTGCCGGCCGCAGCGTTCGCGCATCTGCCGGGCACAACGCCTGGGCCGGAGACGATGCCGGAGCCAGACCCGGACGATACGTTCGTCCGTTAGCGGCGCAGTGCGGCGGCGCCAGCAAAGGCGGCGCGCGAACCGAGTTCCCGTTCGACCCGCAGGGCTTCGTTCCATTTGGCCATGCGTTCGGAGCGGGCAAAGGACCCGACCTTGAATTGCGGCACACCCCAACCGACCGCCAGATGGAGGATCGTCACATCCTCGGTCTCGCCGGAGCGCGCGGACATGATGGCGCCGTAGCCGACGTCACGCGCGGCGGTCCAGGCGGCCAGGGTTTCCGTCAAGGTGCCGCGCTGATTGGGTTTGAGCAGCACAGTGTTGGCGGCACCCAGTTCCGCCGCGCGCCGGACCCGGCCGGCATCCGTCACCAATAGGTCGTCGCCGACGATCTGGACGGCGGGGCCGGCTGCTGCGGTGAGCTTGGCAAAGCCAGCGAAATCGTCTTCGGCCAACGGGTCTTCGACCGAGACGATCGGGAAACGTTGCAGCCAGGATTGGATCAGTTCGACCATGCCGGCGTCGTCCAAATCCCGATTATCCAGGGCCAGCCGATAACGCCCGGCCGCACCAAACTCCGACGCGGCGATATCGAGGGCGATGGCCACCTGATCCGGTGCGCTGAAACCCGCCTGGGCGATTGCGTCGGTCAGCGCGTCGAGCACCGCCTCGTTGCTGTCGAAGTCCGGCCAGAACCCGCCTTCATCGGCGACACCGACGAGCTTGCCGGCCTTTTTCATGATTTCGCCGGCGGTGTAGTAGACCTGCGCGGTCCAATCCATGGCCTCGGCAAAGGAAGTTGCGCCGGGGCAAACCACGAGAAAATCCTGAATGTCGACACGCCCGCCGGCGTGGGCGCCGCCGCCGAAGATCTGCACCTCCGGTAACGGCAGCGTCACTGCGTCCTCGCCGCCCAGCCAGCGATAGAGCGGCAGGCCGGCGGCCGCTGCGGCGGCGTTGGCCGTGGCCATCGAGACCGCCACGGTGGCGTTGGCGCCGAGCCGTGCCTTGTTCGGCGTGCCGTCGAGGTCGATCAGGCAACGGTCGACGCCGGCCTGATCGGCAGCGTCGAGGCCACGCAGCGCTGTACTGATTTCGCCGGTGACGTTGTTCACTGCTTTGGTGACGCCGTAGGCGGCGAGCCCCTCGCCCCCGTCACGCAGTTCCAGCGCTTCCGCGCTGCCGGTCGAAGCGCCGGCCGGGGCGATACCGCGCCCGATGGTGCCGTCGGCCAAGTGCACATGGGCTTCCACGGTTGGGCGGCCACGGGAGTCCCATACGCGCAGGCCATCGACCTTGACGATTTCAGTGTTGGGCATCGGTCAGCGCTCTTCTCCAGGTTTCCGCAATGTCCGACAACTGGTCACGCGGGGTCTTGATCTGTGGGATGGCCGCACGGCGCACTAGTGCCTTCTGGGCGTCCGCGACGATGTATTCGACGGGCGATTTTCCATCCACCCGAGCTAGGGTCAGGGCCGGCAGCAGGGCTGCCGCGCGCCGCTCTAGATCGGCCGGCGGTTCCCAATCCACGCGAGGGAGATAGGCCGACACCATGCTGTTGAAGCAGCTCAAAAAGTCGGCCATTGCTTGCGGAGCTGCCAAACATTTGAGCAGGAGGTGGTTGAGGCAAAACGCCAAATCGAAGGCGGGGTCGCCATACCAGGCGCATTCCGCGTCGAGCAGCACCGGTCCGTCGGGGCCGATCAGGATGTTCTTGGGGCTGACGTCGCCATGCACCAACGCCAGGCGGGTGGCCGCGGTCGACTTGGCGAGCCGTTCCAGTTCGGTGTGCAGATCGGGATGCGCTGTCGCGGTGGCGATCAGGTAGGGGTCCAGGCGAATGCCCCAGAAGATCTCGTCGGTCTGGAAGGCGTTCGCCACAGCGTTGTCGTGCGCGGTCGCGGCGTGCAGCCGGCCCAGCCGGTCGGCGACCGCAGTGGCGACGCCCGGGTCGGCCTGGCCATCGAGCAGCTGCTGCTTCCAGACCGGATAGTCTCCGGGCGGCAGGTACTCCATCGCCAGCAGGCCGGTTGCCCGGTCCTCACCCAGCAACCGGGGCGCCATGCCGGGTACCAAATCGCCGGCGCGGCGCAGCCAGGCCGCCTCGAATGCATTGCGTTCGACCGGCACCCGCCAATCCGCTTCGACCCGAAGCTGCGATGCGGCCTGCTTGACGCAGATCGGCGGCTGTCCCGGCCGATCGACCCGCCAGATGTCGGACGAAACGCCGCCGGTCAGCGGCGTGAACCGCACGTCGTCGCCGGCACCGATCAACCCGAGACGGCTGAGTGCCGCTTCAACCTCCGGGGCGACCGAAATCGGTGGGTCCGTTGCCATGGCGACTTCATAGCACCGGGGCCGGCGAATCATAGACCTGGGCAAAGGGATGCCCTCTCCACGGTGCGGGGGCTGGCCGTGGAAGAGGGCAAGTTGGAGGCTGAACACCCGACGAAGAAGGTCGGACACAGGTGAAACCTAATACCAAGCAGGTGTTCGGCGCCGGGGCCTTTGTCAGACAAAGAAATGGCTGGAGATGGACATCGGTTGTAGGCCGGCTATGCTCAGCCCATGCCTAGATTCGCCGCCAACCTGAGCATGATGTTCACCGAACTGCCGTTTCTCGAGCGGTTCGAAGCCGCTGCCGCGGCCGGTTTCACGGGGGTCGAGTTCTTGTTCCCCTATGCCTACGCGAAGGAAGATCTTGCCGCGGCGCTGACGAACAACGGACTGACCCAGGCCTTGTTCAACTTTGGGCAAGGCGCGTGGGACGACGGTGAGCGGGGAATGGGCGCCCTACCCGGCCGGGAAGAGGAATTCGCGGTCGCCCTAGACACGGCCCTGGACTACGCAGCCGCATTGAAGTGCCCGCGATTGCACGCGATGGCCGGGCTGACCCCGGCAGGTGCGACGCTCGAAGCGTGCCGGCAGACGCTGATCGAGAACCTGCGCCAGGCGGCGCCCAAAGCGGCCGCGGCGGATGTCACGCTCTTGCTGGAGCCGCTGAACACCCAAGATGTGCCCGGGTACTTCCTGACGTCGCAGGCACAGGCGCGGGCGATCATCGAAGAGGTTGGGGCCGCCAATCTGCGACTGCAGCTCGACCTTTACCATTGTCAGATCATGGAAGGCGATCTGGCCCGCCATATCCGCGAATACGCCGATATCGTCGGTCACGTGCAGATCGCTGGCGTACCGGGACGGCATGAACCGAACGTGGGAGAGATCAACTATCCCTTCCTGTTCGACGTGCTAGACGAGGTCGGCTACCAGAGTTGGGTCGGCTGCGAATACCGGCCAAAAGGCGACACCGGCGCCGGATTGGGCTGGCTCAACGCCCTCTAGACCGCCCCCAATTCTCATGAGTCATAAGTGAGTCTAGCGGCACCATCGTAGTGACGCCACGCCGCACTGGCGTGTTAGAGGCACCTCGTTCGCGCAGTTAAGCCTTTTGCGCGCGGCAAGCGAGGTGTCCGTTGAAAATCAAAACACTCGGACTGGCGGCGATTGTGGCATGCATGGCGATGCCGGCATACGCCGAAACGTTCGGCACGTTTTGCGGCAACCGGCAGTCCATTCAAGAGCGCCTGGCCGACAAATACAGCGAAGCGCCGGTGATCCGCGCGCTGTCGGGGGCCGGCAATCTGGTCGAGATGCTCGCCTCACCCTCCGGTACGTGGACGATGATCGTGACGCGCCCCGGGGGCCAATCCTGCATCGTGTCGACTGGCGACATGTGGCAACCGCTGTCGCCGGATGCGCCGGCGCAGCCGCAGGCTTAGGCGGACCCGCGATGTTCGAGTTGCGCCTGACCCGCGCGTTCTTCGATCCGCCCGAGCCGGAAATCGTCGCCGATCTGTGGCCGCTCGGCCTGGGCCTGATGGCCGCCAGCGCTTGCCTGACCATCGGCGGAATGAGCTGGCTGCTCTGGGTGCTGTTCTAGCCCTGCACCCGTTGCCCACGTCCGTAGACGAGGAGCATGACGACAATGACGACGCCAAAAATTACCTGACGGCCGGCTTCCGGCATCTGCATCACGGCAAGAATGCTCTGCAGGATGGTGATCAGGATGACACCAGCTATCGTGCCAGCGTAGGTGCCGCGACCACCCAGGATGTTGGTTCCGCCTAACACGACAGCGGCGATGGCCGGCAGCAGGAACGGGTCGCCCATCGCCTGATAGGCCTTGGTGGTGTGGCCGGCCAGCATGATGCCGGCCAAGGCGCTGCAGACGCCGGAAATGGCGAAACAGCCGATGATGACGAGCCGGGTGTCGACGCCCGACAGGTAGGTCGCGCCTTCCTTGTTACCAATGGCGTAAATGTAGCGGCCCAGCGGCGTGTAGCGCAGCATGAAGACGATGAGCAGCCCTACGAGGACCCACACGAAGACTGCGTTGGGGATGTTGCCGACCGTGCGACCGACCGCGAGGAAGTGCATCAAGTCGGTGGCGTGATCCTGGGGCGCGAAGCCACCGGTATGCAGGACCATCAAGCCTTGGGCGACCGTGTTGACGCCCAGGGTGAATATCATCGACGGGATCCGCAGGAACGCCACGCCGACGCCGTTCAGGACGCCGAAAGCGAGGCCCGCCAGCAGGCCGAATGGTACGGCTAGCGCCGGATCCCACCATCCCGCCGCCGCCGTCGACATCATGCCGCCGACCGTGACGATCCAGGGGATCGATAGGTCGATGTGCCCCAACAGGATGACGACCATGGCGCCCGACGCCACGATGCCTAGGAAAGTCGCTATCTGCAGCTGCTGCAGCAGATACTGGGAGCTGAAGAAGCTGCCGGTCTGCAGGACGATGCTGGCGGTGGCGAGCAGCAGGACGACAAAGCCCCAGGCGATGATCACCGACTTGTCGACTGCGCGTAACATCCCCATGCGCCGCCCCCTACTGGAACAAGTCTAGCCGGTTGCGGATACGGATCACCGCAAACGCGCCCAGACTGACGGCGGTTAACAGGACGACGCCCTGGAACAGTGGCTGCCACAGCGGCGGCAGGTCGAAGACAAACAACAGGTCATCGATCGTGCGCAGGATGAACGCGCCGAAAATCGAACCGATCGCCGTGCCGGTGCCGCCATATAAGGATGTGCCACCAATGACGACGGCGGCGATTGAGGCGAGCGTGAAGGTGGCGCCCTGGGGGCCGCTCGCCTCTCCCGATCCCGTGATGAAAGTCAGCACAAGGCCGGCAATCGCGCAGAGCAGGCCGGACATCGTGTAGGCCGCGAGCTTCGACCGGTCGATGTTGACGCCTGACAGGTAGGCGGCACCTTCCGCCGAGCCGGCGGCGTAACAACCGCGCCCCAGGGTGGAGCGGCGAAAGGGGATCCAGATGAACACGACAACGATCAACAGCAAGACCAGTGTGGTCGGGATCGTTTCAAAGACGGTGAAGGTCATGAAGTCGGCGAAGTCGTAGTTCACCGTTCCGCCGGGAATGGGCCGGATGAACAATGCAATGCCGAAGTACACGGCGCCGGTCGCGAGGGTCGTGATGATGGGCTGTAGCCGACCGTAGACGACGATCGCCCCGTTGATGAAACCGGCCGTCATGCCGACCGCCAGCACGCCGATGACGCCGAGAGCGGTTTGCAGCGGCGAGCCGACGACGATGACCGACGCGACGGTATTGGTCATGACGACCATGAAGCCGACCGACAAGTCCAGACCACCGGTCAGAACCGGGACCGTCTGCGCCATGCCGATGAGCGCCAGCAGCACCGCTTTGTTCGCGGCGGTCGTGGCGACCGGCACGGTCAGTCCCACCGGGTGCCGGGCGATGAAGGTGTAGAACATCAAGGCGAACACGATGAACGCCAATAGCGGGCCGTAGTTCTGGGCCAGCCAAAGCCGGGTATCCTTCATTGGCCCGCGCGCTCCTCGCGTTGCTCAAGTGGCAGGTTCAGGGATGACGCGACGATGTTGTGTTCGGTGATGTCGTCGCCATCGAGTTCGCGGATGATGCGACCGTCATAGAGAATGTAGACGCGGTCGCAGCAACCGATGAGTTCGTCGTAGTCGGTCGTGTAGTAGAGAATGGCCGCACCCGCGTCGGCGAGGTCGCGCAGGAGCTGGTAGATCTCCTGCTTGGTGCCGACATCGATGCCGCGGGTCGGATCGTTCAGCAGGATCGTATTGGCATCGGTCATCAGCCATTTGGCGATCACCACCTTCTGCTGATTGCCGCCCGAGAGGGTGGCTACCGCGTCGTTCAAGTCGCCGACCTTGATCGACAGTTTCCGCACCATTTCGTCGATCTTCTGATCCTCGGCCGCGCGGTCGACGACCAGACCTTTGGTCAAGCTGCTGATCGATGCCATCGAGATGTTGTCGCGGACGGACATGGGCAGCATGAGTCCTTCCGACTTCCGGTCCTCCGGGATCAGGGCGATGCGGTACTTCGCCGATTTGGCTGTACCGGGACTGCCGATACTTGCGGGCTGCCCGTCGATGGCGATCGATCCGCTGGTACCGCGCAGGACGCCGAACAAGGCCAGCAGCAGTTCCCGTTGTCCCTGCCCGTCCAGGCCACCGATCCCAACGATCTCGCCCTTTCCCACCGTCAGTGAGACATCGTGCAGGCTGTCTTCCCAGGAGAGGTTCTTCACCTCCAATCGTGGTTGCGGTGCGACGGCATGCTTCGGTTTTGGCGGATAGACCTGACTGTACTCGCGCCCGATCATCAGCTGGACGATTTCGTCGTCGGTGCGCGTGCCTTTGTCGAAGGTTTCGACATGCCGGCCGTTACGGAAGACGGAGCAGTTGTCGGCCAATTGTTCGATCTCATGCATGCGATGCGAGATGTAGAGGATCGACAGATTCTGCTCCCGCAGCCGCGCCAGGATCTTGTACACCTCCTCAACATCGGCGGAGGTGAGCGCCGAGGTTGCCTCGTCGAGGATCAGCAGCTTCGGCTCACGGCCGAGCGCCTTGGCAATCTCCACCATCTGCCGCCGGGAGAGCGGCAGGTTCTTGACGAGTTCGCCGGGATGCACATCGGCGCAGCCGACGCGCGCCAGCAGTTCTTCCGCGCGGCGTTTCTGTGCCTTGTGGTCGATGAATCCCCAGCGTCCCGGTGGGCTGGTGATACAGATATTGTCGGCGACCGAGAGGTCCGGCATCAAAGACAGTTCTTGAAAGATGCAGACAATCCCGTGGTCGGTGGCGGCGACCGGGGTCGGAAAGGTTACGGGCTGGCCTTCCAGAAACATCTGGCCCGAAGTCGGTTGCACGACCCCGGCCATGATCTTGATAAGAGTCGACTTGCCGGCGCCGTTCTCCCCCAGGACCGCATGGATCTCACCGCGTTCGCATTGGAAATCGACACCGTCGAGGGCGATGACACCGCCATAGTGCTTGGAGACACGCTCCATCCGCCAAAAGGGCGTCTTCGTGCTTGCTTCAGCCATCAGCCGATGACTTCCTCCCCCTGACAAGCAAACGAGTGCGGCACCACCCCGGATCCGGGATGGTGCCGCTTTTGCCGCGTCCTATTGGTCGGCTTCGGTCTTTGCCATGATTTCGGTCGCCGTGATGTTCACACCACATGGCGGCCAGGCATTTGCCGCAAAGAAGTTGTCAGTGAGATCCGGGAAGTAGTTCACGCCCGGTTCCCAATCCGGGTCTTCGGTCAACGGAATCGGCACCGACACATACTGCGGCAGGGTTTCACCCTGCAGTGCCGTCAATGCCGTCTTGGCGGCGATCGCCACGAGGCCCGGCGACTGTACGGCGGAGGAGCACTTCAAGCCGTCGCCGGAGTGCTGGGAGCACAGCTTGCGGAAGCCGTTTTCGCCTTCGCCCGATACCGGGATGAAGGGATGGCCGGCATCCATCAGCGCGCGGACGGCGCCGGTTGAGCCACCCTGCACGTACATGCCGTCGAACTGGCCATGCACCGCAACGGCATCGGCAACAACCTTCTGGGCGGTGCCGTCGTCCCAGTTGCCGACGACTTCGATGATCTCGTAGTCCTTGCCGTCCATGACCTCACGGAAGCCGAGATGCCGGTCACGGTCCACCGAGTTGCCCTGCAAACCACGCACCTCCAGCACCTTGCCGGAACCGCTCAGATGCTTCTCCAGCCACTGGCCCATGATGCGGCCCATTTCGAGCTGGTCCTGATTGACCTGCAGCACCTCGTCGGTGTCGAGGACGTTGTCGAACGGCACCAGCACGACGCCGGCGCGCTTGGCGCGGCGGATGACCGGACCAAACGCGGTCGGGTTCACGGCGATCGTGAGGATGGCGTCGAAGCCCGAGTTGATGAAGTTGTCGATGGCGGCGATCTGTGCCGACACGTCCGTCCCGGTGGAGACGATCTTCAACTCGTCGATCAACGGCGCGACTTCAGGCTGCTCCGAGTAGGCCTTCAGCGTCTTGATCATCTGGATGCGCCAGGTGTTGCCGACGAAGCCGTTGGCCAGGGCGATCTTGTACGGCGGTTCCTTGCCCGGGAACTTGAAGAACTTCGTGTCCTCGGCAAACGGCGTAAAGCACTGCTGCTCGACGCTGGCCGGGCCCGATACGACCTCTTGCGCGTGCGCCGGGCTTACTGCAGCAGCGGCAACGAGCGCCGCCGCCGCACCGGCGAATATGACTGGTCTTGCCAACATCCTTGTCCTCCCTCGGTGTGGCTTGTTTTCCGATCGAACTGTGCCGTCCGACTGGCGAGAAGCGCCCAACGCGTAGACCGTGTTCGCACTAGCGCAATGCCTTGAGTTTCGGCGCCTCCCCTGACGAAACGGAAGCCGCCCCAGTGGCCGCTTCCCCCTCAATGCTACATAGTTAACGCCGACAAGGCCATATTGTATGAGTTAACACCGCTGACCGGTTGCGCGCGGGTGGCGGCGAGCGTTAACGATCCTATGATACGCAGCAGCTGAATAACGGCGACGAGTCTGGATTGTGGTCAAACGATACCTCACCCCGTTGGTGGCGCTTTCCGCCGGTTTCATCTGGACGGCTGAGGCGCAGCAGCCCATTGGCCCCGAACTCGATGGCG
This sequence comes from Alphaproteobacteria bacterium, assembly GCA_028279245.1. Classification (GTDB taxonomy): domain Bacteria; phylum Pseudomonadota; class Alphaproteobacteria; order UBA6615; family UBA6615; genus JANQOE01. Next base: position 24,197 of record JANQOE010000032.1, on the reverse strand, counting down.
CCCAGATCGAGGCGATCGAGGATGTCGTTCGCAACTATTTGTTGTCGCATCCGGAGATCCTGCGGGATGCCGCTCGGGTGCTGGAACAACGGGAGCGGGCCGCTGCGGTGGAGCGCCAACGCCAGGCCATCGCTGCGCTCTCAGACCAACTGACCCAGGACCCGGATACCCCGGTCATGGGCAATCCGGACGGGGACGTGACGGTTGTCGAGTTTTTCGACTATCGGTGCCCCTACTGCCGCGGTGTCGTCGACGATTTGCTGCGGGAAGTCGAGGCGGATGGCGGAATCCGGCTGGCGATGAAAGAGCTGCCGGTGCTCGGACCGGCGTCGGTCGACGCGGCCTACGCGGCGCTGGCGGCGGCGGAACAGGGCAAGTATGACGAATTTCACGTTGCGCTGATGCGGGCGCCGGGCGGCCTGGACAAGCGGACCATCCTGAGCATCGCACGGGAGACGGGGTTGGATGTGCCGCGGCTTCGTGAGGATATGGCTTCGCCGGAGATTGCCGCGATGGTGGAGCGCAACCTCGAACTGGCCGGTTCGCTCAATGTGACCGGAACACCGAGCTTCGTGGTCGGTGATACGATCGTGCCCGGGGCGCTGAATATGGAGCAATTGCGCACGCTCGTCGCGACAGCGCGGCAACGGGCATCCCGCTCGGACCCTAGCGCAGCCCCATCTGGCCAAGAATAAGCCGCGCCAGCTCGCTGTCGGCGGTGGCGAGTTGCTTCACGACACCCATGTGCTCGACGCCGCGGATCGGCCGAGCGGTGCACGCAAGCCCCGCGTCACTGACGGCGCCGGCGTAGGTGTTCGCCTGCCGGGCGAACTCATCGGTTTCATGCTCACCATAGACCACTTCCAACGCGGGGCGGACGCGCGGCAGGTGCTGCAGGGGGCTGTGAGCGGCGACATCGGCGGGCGTCAGGGCCAGCGTCTCATTCAGGTAACAGAGCCGAATGGGCTCCATGTCGAACAGGCCGCTGATGGCGGTTGCACCGCGGATATGCTTGGCCACGTCGGCTTCGTCCTCGGCGAGCATCATCGCCGTGATGTGTCCGCCGGCGGAGTGGCCGGAGATGTAGATGCGTTCGGGATCACCACCGTGCCGATCGATGCGGGCGTGCACCCAGGCCAGGCTGGCCCGGCATTGGCGTAGCAGTTCGCCCATCGTCACCCCGGGCATCAGGGCGTAGTTCACGACGACGCAGATCGCGCCCGTTTCGACAAACGGAAAGGCGACAAAATCGAAGTCGCGGGCCTGAAAGGCGCGCCAATAGCCGCCATGGAAGAACACATGGACCGGCGCCCCCGACACGGGCGCCGACGGCAGGAAGATATCCAGTATCTCGTCGGGCGTCGGGCCGTAGGCGACATCCAGATGCGCGTTCAGGTCGCTACGGGCGCGGGCACTCTCGGCCGCGTAGAAGTCGACAAATTCCTGGAAATTGGGAACGCGCGCACGGTTGTCGTATTGCGCATCCAAGCTGGCGCGGTCGTAGCCTCGATACAGTGGTGCGCCCATGTCTCTCCCCGTTCCCTGTGTCTCGAGCCAGCTTAGTCGCCGCTGACCACGCGGGCCAAGGCCCGCCGCAAGTGGCCGCGCATGGCCATGCGGGCCTTGAACGGCTGTTGGTCGCGAATGGCGATCCAAACGGCCTCATGTTCCGACAGCACTTCGTGCCGCTCCTGGCGCAGGCCGGTCAGATTGATCGTGAGATGCATGACTGCTGTTGCCGGTTCGCGCAGCATCAGCATCATGCGCTCAAAGTATTTGTTCTGGGCGGCGCGGGCGACGGCCAGGTGAAAGAGGAAATCGGCTTCGGTGTCCGGTTTCAGGATCTCGCTGACGGCCTGGAGGCGGGTGAACGCGGCCTCGATTTCGGCGAGCGCCGCCGGGGTGCGCCGCTGGGCCGCCAGCAATGCCGCTTCGCCCTCGACCATGCTGCGGAACTCGAGGCAGCGGTTGATGTCGGGGATGCTTTCAATGGTGGCGAAGTCGAGCACCTCCTGGCCGGGTTGATGCTGGACGAAGCTGCCGGACCCTTGGCGCGACTTGATGAGGCCATCATCGCTTAACCGCAGAAGTGCTTCCCGGATGATCGGCCGCGATACGCCGAACATCTCGGACAGACGCTGTTGTGTTGGCAGCTTGCTGCCACGCGGAAACTCGCCTTTCATGATGCGGTCGAATATGTCCCGATAGACCTGATCGCTGAGGCGGTCGGGGCCGGTCGAGGGCGTGGCGATCTCGGGGATCATGATCTCTTTTACAAATCTTGTTCTATATTGACAAATTTTGCAGATGCTGTCAGCTAGGTATGTTGGGAGGAAAGCTTGTCAATTCTGAGCGTTACAGGCGCGGAAAAGCGCTACGGCTCGATCAACGCCCTTGCAGGCACCTCGTTTGAGGTCGAGGCTGGGGAGTTCTACTGCCTGCTCGGGCCAAGCGCGGCGGGCAAGACGACGACGCTGCGGGCGATCGCCGGGCTAGAGACGCTGGATGCGGGCCGGGTGGTTTTCGACGGCCAGGATATGACCGGCCAACCCGTCCAGGGCCGCGACATGGCAATGGTCTTTCAAACCTTCGCTTTGTACCCGCACCTGACTGCCCGCCAGAATCTCGAATATCCCTTGCGGGAAGCCGGGCACGATGCTGGCGAAATCAGGCAACGCGTCGGCGAGATCGGCGAGTTGTTGCGCATCGCCCACACGCTGGACAGGAAGCCATCGACGATGAGTGGCGGCGAGCAGCAACGGCTGGCGATCGGCCGGGCGCTTATTCGCCGGCCTAAACTGCTGCTGCTCGACGAGCCGTTGACCAACCTTGATGCCAAGCTGCGGCACGACACGCGGGCGGAATTCAAGCGCCTGCACCGCGAGCTCGGCATGACGATCGTCTTTGCCACGCCGGATCAGCTTGAGGCGCTGACCATGGGTGAGCGCATTGCGGTGATCAACGAGGGCTGGATCGTGCAGATCGGCACGCCGCGGGAGCTCTACGCGGCGCCAGCGGACCGTTTCGTGGGCACGCTGGTCGGTGCGCCGACCATGAACCTGCTGCCGGCGGCCGGCAGCGACGGCAAGGTCGCCCTGCCCTTCGGCGAGATCGGCAATGGCCCCTGGTCGAAGACCCTGGCGGACTTCCCGGCCGAGACGGAGCTGCTATTTGGGTTCCGGCCGCATGACATTCGCCTGGCGGGACCGGAGGCCGGGCCAGCTTTGCGCGTCGATGCCAAGGTGCATCTGACGGAGCCGCTGGGCGACATCACCGTCCTCGACCTGGAGGCCGGCGATGCCGTGTTCAAGATGGTGCTGCCGGAAGAGGAAGCGGTGCAGTACCGGGTTGGCGATAGGGTCGCCGTAGAGATTAACCCCGACAAGACGTTGCTGTTCGCCCGCGACACGGGGGCAGCCATTCGATAGGTCTTTCGTGGCCAAGGATTTTTGGGCACAGTAATGCGCAAATCTTAAAGCAAACTGGGAGGACATGATGAGAGTAAGCTTACCGTTCGGCGGCCTGTTGGCGACGACCGCCGTCGCCACAATGGTGGTCGCCACCGGCCTGGCAACGCCGGCCCATGCGGAGAATGTGACGATCCGGATGGCCGTACCTGACTGGCCGCCGACCCGGATCATGAAACAGCTCGCCGACGAGTTTTATCAGGCGCCGAGCGGCAACACGGTGACGCTGGAGCCAGATTTCATTCCCTGGCCGGACTATCAGAACCGGTTGAGCGCCTCCCTGACGTCGGGCGAACAGCGCTACCATATGGCGGTTTCCGACAGTCAGTGGCTGGGTCAGTTCATCGAGGGTGGCTACTATAAGAACCTTACCGACATCATCGCCGCTGACCCCGAACTGCAAGCGATATTCGACGACCTGAACCAGAACTTGGTCGACGCCTATTCGACCTACCCGCACAAGACCGAGAACTACTACGGCTTCCCACAGATGCCGGACGTCCTGATAACCTACTATCGTGAGGACGTGTTCTGCAATGAGGCCGAGGCTGCCGCGTTCAATTCACAGTATGGCTATGACCTGCCGTGCACACCGGAAGAAATGAACGATGTCGACTGGGACATGGTTCGCGACTTCGGTGAATTCTTCCAACGGACGGCCGGCGATGAGCTCGCCGGTGCAACACTAGACGACGATTTCTTCGGTATCGCCTATCAAGCCGGCAAGGGCTACGACTTCAGCTCGATGCAGATCAACGCATTCGTCTGGCAGCACGGTGGCAACATCTGGGATGAAACCCAGGCGCCGACCGGTCAAGCCGAAGGCGTGGTCAACTCCGAAATGTCGGTCAAGGGCTTCGAGCACTATCTGTCGTTGCTCGAATACATGCCGCCGGTCGTGCAAACCGGGTCGATGGACATCTTCAAGGTCGACGAACTGTTCCGGGCCGGTAAGGTCGCCTGGATCATCCAGTGGATCGGCTTTGCAGAGTCAGCCATTTCAGCCGACACGTCGACCGTGCATGACCAGGTGAACTTCGCCATGGCGCCTGGCCTCCGCAAGGACGACGGCAGCCTCGACCGCACCTCGAACATCGGTGGCCAGCCGTTCGTGCTGACGACCTGGCTAACGGAGACCGAGGAGCAGGAAGCGATCGACTTCGTGAAGTGGTGGCTGTCGGAAGAGACGCAGTTGCGTTTCGTGCAAGCCGGCGGTCAGAGCGGGTTGCAGAGCGTCTATACCCAGCCCGAGTACAATACCTTCCGGCCTTGGAACCACGCGTTCGGTCCGAGCCTGGATTGGCAAAAAGACGTTTGGCACGTGCCGGACTTTATGGAACTGCTGATCCAACAGCAGGAAGAGTTCGACAAAGCCATCACCGGACAGCAGGACGCCAAAACCACGCTGGATAACATCGCCGAATTCCAGCAAGAGCTGCTGACCGATTCCGGCCTGATCGAATAAGAAAAAGACGACGAACGGCGCTGGGGTCACGCGGCCCCAGCGCCTTTTCTATGTGCGGCCTTTGCGCCTAGCACGTTCTTTGGGGGATAGATGACGGCTGTGACGAGCGACGCCACCGGGACTCCGCGTTGGCTGACGCCGTCGCCACGGAATTGGCGGCTGGCGTTGCTGATCGCGGTCGTGGCGATCCCGGGCTCGATCTGGCTGGCCCCCGGAAACGTGGCGTTCTGGATCAGTTTCGTTGCCGTGTCGGCGGTGACGCTGGCCGTGACGATCAATGCGTGGGGCCGCTATCCCGGCCCGCTGCTGGTCGCCCCGGCGATCGCGCTCTTGTTCGTGATGAACATCTTCCCGTTGATGTGGTCGTTCGGGTTGAGTTTCTTCCGGTTCCGGGTCAACCGGCAGGCGCCGCCGCGGTTCGCCGGCCTGGATAACTACGAAAAGATCCTGACGGACCCGACCGTGTGGGATCGGCTGCAGACGACGGCATTGGTCGTGGTGTTCACGGTCGCCATTCAAATGATCGTCGGCTTTCTGCTGGCACTGCTGTTCGAAAAAGAGTTTCCCGGCCGCCGCGTCCTGCTGATGCTGGTGCTGACGCCGATGATGCTGAGCTTTGTCGCGGTCGGCGCGTTCTTCCGCTTCTACTACGAGCCGACATTTGGGTTGCTGAGCCAGGCGGTACGGCTATTCACCGGCGAGCCGTTCATTCTGTTGAAGACACCGGCCGGCGCACTGGCTGGTATCGTGTTTGCCGATGCCTGGATGTGGTCGCCGTTTGTCATGCTGCTGGTGCTGGCCGGCTTGGTCAGCGTGCCGAAATATCTTTATGAGGCGGCGGAGATCGACCGTGCGTCCTGGTGGCGGAAATTCCGGACGATTACGTTCCCTTACATCCGCAGCCTCTTGTTGCTGGCCCTGTTGTTTCGGACCATCGAGGCGTTCAAGCTGTTCGACATCGTGTTCCTGATTACCGACGGCGGGCCCGGCAGTTCTACCGAGACCATCGCGGTTTATGTATTCCGTGTCTCCTTCCAGTTCTTCCGAACAAGTCAGTCCTCGGCGTTGGCGTACTTCATCCTATTCATCGTGATCGTGCTGACGAACCTCTATCTCTACTTCGCCCGCCAGCGAAGTCAGGAGGCCTGACGTGGCCTGGCAGAGCAAACAACGGGAGATCGGGACGGCCGGTTGGGGCTGGGCCATCTTCGCCGGCATCATCGCCTTCATCTATTTCTTCCCGGTGCTGTGGATCATCCTGACGGCATTCAAGACCAATGCCGACATCCTGGCAGTGCCGCCGAAGTTCTTCTTCACGCCGACGCTGGAAAACTTCGTCAGTGTGTTCTCACGCTCCTACATCAAGGGGCAGGCTGCGGTCGACACCGGCTTTGACCGGTTCTTCTTCAACTCGATCTTCATCGCGGGCACCAGCGTGCTGCTGGCGCTGGTGATCGGCACGTTGGCGGCCTACGGCTTCTCCCGCTACCCCCTGCCCGGCAACGACACCTATCTGTTCATCATCCTGACGACCCGGATGCTGCCGCCGATCATCGTGATCATTCCGATCTTCATCATGTTCCGGATCGCGGGGCTGAGCGGCACCTATCCCGGCATCATACTGCTCTACACGGCGTTCAATCTGCCGTTCACGATATGGATGATGAAGAGTTTTTTCGACGAGCTGTCGCCGGATGTCGAGGATGCAGCACGGCTCGACGGCAGCAGCGAGAAGCGGTTGTTCTTCAAGGTGTGCTTCCCGCAGATCATCGCCGGACTGGCGGCGACTGCCGTGTTCGGCCTGATCCTGACGTGGAACGAGTTCATCTTCGCGTTGCTGCTGACCGGCGTCGAGACTCGGACCGTCCCGGTGGCGATGGCGCAGACAATCGGCGGCGATATCGGCGTGCGATGGGGTTTGCTGGCGGCCATCGAAACGCTGTTCTTGATACCGGTGATCATTGTGGTCTTCGTGCTGCAGAAGCATCTGCTGCGCGGGGTCACTTTCGGTACTATCAAGCGATAGCGGCCGATGTCGACCATCAAACTGCAGAATCTGACGAAACGCTTTGGCGACCTGGTCGCGGTCAACAACGTGGATCTGAATATCGACGCCGGCGAAGTCTTATGTCTGCTCGGCCCCTCCGGCTGCGGCAAGACGACGACGCTGCGCATGGTGGCCGGTCTGGAGATGGCGACGGAAGGCGATGTCTTCCTGGCCGACAAACGCGTCAACGATCTAACCCCGTCACAGCGCAACGTGGCGATGGCGTTTCAGTTCTATGCGCTCTATCCGAGCCTGAACGTGGCGGAGAACCTGGCCTATCCGCTGCACGCCGACCGGCTGAGCCAGGCGGACATCGACGGTAAGGTGCGCGAGGTCGCACGGGTGCTCGATCTGACCGACGTGTTGAACCGGCTGCCTGGGCGGCTAGCTGAGGGCGAGAAGCAGCGGGTGTCGGTTGGGCGGGCGATTATTCGCGACCCGAACTGTTTCCTGTTCGACGAGCCGCTGAGCCGGTTGGATGTGCAACTGCGTGAGCAGATGCGTGGCCAGATCAAGGAAGTGCTGTCCGGGCTAAACAAGGCAACGGTCATCGTGACGCATGACCAGCTCGAAGCGCTGACCATGGCCGACCGCATTGCGGTGATGCGGGACGGGTATATCGAGCAGGTCGGGACGCCGCATGAGGTCTTTGCGACACCGTCCAACCTGTTCGTCGCCGGGTTCATCGGGACGCCGCAGATGAATCTGATGGCGGGGACCTTTGCGGGTCAACGAAGCGGCAGCCTGCGGCTCAAGACGGGGGAACAGGAGATTGCCATTCCAAGCTCGGTGCCACATGCCGGCCTGACCGAGGGGGGGCGTGTGACGATCGGCATTCGGCCGCGCAGTACCGAACTGGCGAGCGAGGCCGGGGACGATACGCTGACCGCGACCGTCGATCTGATCGAACCGATGGGCGCCGAAACGCTGCTGCATCTGAGTGATGGCGACCGCGACCTGCGGGTCGTGGTCGACCAGGACGTTATGGTGCGGGTCGGGGAGCAGTTGCATGTGCGGCCGCGGGCCAGCCAGACTCACCTGTTCGATCAAAACGACGCAAGGATCGCATGACTCCCGACGCGAAACCGGGGATGTCACGGGCACAGGCGGCGATCATCAGGAACGCCATTCTGACGCTGTGCATCGTCTCGCTGGCTTTCATTTTTCAGCCGTTCTCGGTCACCCTGTTCGGGATCGGAATGGCGGCGGTGGTCGTGGGTGGACTCGCCTTCAACCTTATCCCGCTGTGTGAACCAGGTAAGCCGCTTTCAGCGGTGATCCGGGCGGCTGTCATCGTCGTCGTCGTGCTGTTTATCGTCATCGGACTGGCGATTGGCTCAGCCGAACTCTACGGCATCTATCTGCGGAGATAGCGGTGCGCTTCGATGTGAGCTGTGTCGGGCTGACCATTCTCGACATCCTGGGCCGGCCGGTCGAGCGTATTCCGCCGGGTGGAAATGTCGACTTTATCGATGAGATCCGCTTGACCGTCGCCGGCACGGCAGCCGGCACCGTCATCGACTGCGCCAAACTTGGGTTGCGGTCGCGGGCGGTGGGTGCCGTTGGCGTTGACGAGAAAGGCGACTTCGTTACCGACACCTATAAGCGATACGGTATCGATACCGATGCCATGCAGCACGTCGAGGGCGTACCGACGTCGGCGACGATCCTCAATGTGCGCCCCAACGGCGACCGGCCGGCGTTGCATGTGCGCGGCGCCTCGGATCATCTGAACATCGGCGAACGCGAACTCGATGCGGTTTGCGATGCCAAGTATTTGCATATGGGCGGCAGCGGGCTGTTGCAGGCGATGGACGGTCCGCCGACAGCGGCGCTGCTGAAGGCGGCGAAGGCGCGCGGCTGCGTCACGACGTTCGACCTGATTGCACCGAACGACACGACGATGGAGATCGTCGCGCCCTGCCTGCCCCATGTCGACTATTTCATGCCGAGCATGGAAGAGGCCGAGATCCTGTCGGGTCAAACGGAACCCGACGATGTCGCAGCTTTCTTCTTCGACCGCGGCGCGACCACTTGCATCTTCAAGTGGGGAGCAAAGGGTTCTTATCTCGCCACCTCCGGTGCCGCGGAACGGATTCCGGCGTATCGGATCGATGTGGTCGATACCACCGGCTGCGGCGACGCCTATTGCGCCGGATTCATCGCCGGGCTCAATCAGGGCTGGGAAGTGGATCAGGCCTGCCGCATGGGGACCGCGGCGTCGGCATTGGTCGCAACCGGACTTGGGTCCGACGCGGGCATCGAGAGTTTCGATAAGACCGCCGCACTGATCGGGACGACCGAAACACTCGGTTAACCATGTTCCGACCGGGTCTATGCCCCGCGAATCTACTGCCTATGGCATAGCGACCCTCCCCAAACGGGTCTAGAACTGGCCGAATGAACTATCCGCTGGTGGTAGCTAATTCGAGTAGCCTGCGGTCTGCCTTTCGGCAAGGGAGGAAGCCATGCCGGCGGATCAGGAGAACCAGCACTGTGGTCTAGGCCCGGTACCAACGAGCATCCAGGCGATGGGGCTCGAGCCCGACGGCCTGCTCAGGCTCTTGCTGAAGACGATGCTCGTTCGCGGGATCGAGGCCGGGTCGCAGTTCTGCACCGAGTTGGGCCTGCACGTTGGCGTGGTGAACGAGCTTATCGACATGGCGCGCGACCGGAATCTGGTAGAGCCACTTGGCGTCGCGGGCTTGCGGGCCAACTCGGAGATGCGGTTCGCGTTGACCGGAACGGGCCGCGAATGGGCCAATGAAGCGCTGGATCACGGCAAGTATGTCGGCCCCGCCCCGGTGTCACTGGCCGACTACCAAGCCCAGGTCACGCGGCAAAAGCTGATCGGCGAGCAGATCAGGCGCGAGGTCATCGAGCAGGGCCTGAACGGCATGATCGTGCCGGATTCGCTGATCCGCAGGCTCGGGCCGGCCATCAACTCCGGCAAGGCCATCTTGCTGTACGGCCCTCCCGGGAACGGCAAGACCTGCCTGGCCGAGGTCATCGGCGGGTGTTTCGGCGACCCGATCTATATCCCTCATGCCATCGACGTCGACGGCACGGTCATCAAGGTGTTCGACCCGACGGTGCATGAGCCTGTCGAAGCCAACCGGTGCGACGATAGTCCTTCATTGCGCGCGGACGGATCGGACCGACGCTGGGTCCTGTGCAAGCGGCCGGTTGTCACCGTGGGTGGCGAGCTTACGCTCGAAATGCTCGACCTCAAATACAACAGCGAAGCGAAGATGTATGAGGCGCCGCTGCACATGAAGGCCAACGGCGGGACCTTCATCGTCGATGATCTGGGGCGGCAATTGGTGCGGCCGGAAGATCTGCTGAACCGGTGGATCATCCCGATGGAGCGGCGCATCGATTATCTGACCCTGCACACGGGCCGCACTTTCTCGATCCCATTCGACGAGCTTGTTGTGTTTTCGACCAACCTCAGTCCGGAAGACTTGATGGACCCGGCGTTTCTACGACGGATCCCCTATAAGGTCGGCATCCTGTTACCGACACGCGACGAGTTTGCGACGGTGTTCGAGACCGTGAGCCGCAAGGCCGGCCTGACACCGACCCCCGAGATCTGCCGCCACGTCATGGATGTGCTTGAGCACACAGAAGGTCAGGCACTGTCGTTCTATCAGCCAAAGTTCATCGTCGATCAGGTGACGTCGGCGTGCAAATACCTGGGCGTGCCCGTCGCCTTCTCGGCGGAGTTGATCGACGACGCGCTAAGCAATCTATCGGTCCGTGATGAGCAACCGGCCCCGGCTACGCCAACCCTCGCCAAGTTTGCCGCCTAGGTGGCGGATCGGCGCAACCTAATGTAAGCGACCTCTGGCGGGCAGTTGAAACGTAACGGGAGTCCCGCCACGCCGACCCCGGTCGAGGTGTAGCCCTGCATGCCGCCGACGCGCCACCGGCCGCGCGCCAGGCGGCGGTTCCGATGCATTGCCGTGAGGACTGGAAAACCGCCGGGCAGGCAGATCTGCCCGCCGTGAGTATGACCCGAGAGCTGTAACCGGTATCCGGCAGCGGCAACCCGATCCGCTTCCTCCGCAGTGTGGACAAGGGCCACCTTGAATCCGTCCGGCGAGTCCGTCAGTACGCGCTGGAATCCCGGCGTTTCGAAATGGTGCGTGTCATCGGTGCCGGTGACATGGATGACTTGTCCGTCGCGTTCGATCGCTACCGTTTCATTCACCAGCATCCGGACACCGACCCGCTCGAGGCCCTCGACCGCTTCGGCGCCGTCGTGATTGCCGAGGACGCCGAAGGTCCCGTCTCGCACGGTGACGGCGCCGAGCATGGCGCGGATCGGTGGCAAAGCCGCCTCAAAGGACTTGCCATAACCACGACTGTAGTCGCCAGTGAGGACACAAAGATCGGCGGGCCGCTCAGCGAGAACATGGCGCGCCGCGGTGACGGCCGGCGGATATTCGTCGGCGTGCAGATCGGTGAGCTGGATGATGGTGTAGCCGTCGAACACCGCCGGCAGGTCCGGGAACGGTATCTCGATCTCCGTGAGGCGAACGGCGGCGGCGTTACGTTTGCCCCTGGCATAGAGGCCGGTGAACTTGACGGTCAGTCCCGCGACCTGCAGCAGGCGAAGACGCTTTGAGCGGATTGAACGCAGGCGCGGGTCGCGCTGCAGCACCGCCTCAGCGGCGCGGCGGGTTTCGAACCACGCTGTGCGCGTTTTCGTGCCGATCCCTGGACGGTCGTCTTCCAGCACGCTGTCGACCCGCTTCATTCCCTCACCGGCTCCTGTTGAAGCCGCACATCTGCCAGCAATAGGCCAAGAATTGGTGAACGAAAGCGGGTTATAGCAGTGTTTACGGGCGCCTTGGCGGATTAGGGGCGGACATTGTTCTGCCCGCCCCTGTCTTCGCTTATTGCGGTTGCGGGATGATCCGCAGGTAGGGCTTCGGCGCTTTCCAGCCGCCCGGGTACTTCTGCTTCGCCTCGTCGTCTGACACGGCCGGCACGATGATGACATCGTCACCCGGTTTCCAGTTCACCGGAGTGGCGACTTTGTGCTTGGCGGTGAGCTGGATCGAATCGAGGACGCGCAGCACTTCGTCGAAGTTGCGGCCGGTGGTCATCGGATAGGTCAGCGAGAGTTTGATCTTCTTGTCGGGCCCGACCAGGAACACGGTACGGACCGTCGCATTGTCGGCCGGGGTCCGACCTTCCGACGTATCGCCTGCCTCGGCCGGCAGCATTTCGTACAGCTTGGCGACCTCCAGCCCCGGGTCGCCGATCAGCGGGTAGGTTACGGCGTGGCCTTGGGTCTCTTCGATGTCTTTCGACCATTCCTTATGGTTGCCGACCGGATCGACGCTGAGACCGATGATCTTGCAGTTCCGCTTCGCGAATTCGGACTTCAGGCCGGCGAGGTAGCCGAGCTCGGTCGTGCAGACCGGCGTGAAGTCTTTCGGATGCGAGAACAGAATGGCCCAACCGTCGCCGATCCATTCGTGGAACTTAATGGTGCCTTCGGTGGTCTCGGCAATAAAATCCGGAGCTTCGTCATTGATGCGTAGCGGCATTGGATCTCTCCCATTCGGACGAATGTGTTGAATTGGGGGCTGCACCATAGCGTGTGGGCGCCTCTCCCCCCGCCTACCAGTCTCCCTGAACACGGCCTGTGACTGGGGTCACAGGTCTCTCATGTTTGGATTGTCCGGAAGATAGTGGCGCTTTTAGGGGCGGACCACCCTGACGGCTGCGCCGGCAAAGAAAAAGGGCCGCCGAAGAACGGCGGCCCAGGTGTGGGAGGAACAGTCTTGCGTTGCTAGACGGTCTGCGAGCCCCGTCCAAACTCCGGATAGGCTTCCAGCCCGAGTTCGGAGCGATCGAGGCCGGTTTCTTCTTCTTCGTCGCTGACACGGATGCCCATCAGGGCCTTCAGCGCGAACCAGACGATGCCGCTCGCAATCACCGTGTAGATACCGATGACGACGATGCCATAGAGCTGGGTGAAGAAGCTGCCGCTACCGAAGATACCGACCGCCAGCGTGCCCCATATTCCGGCCACAAGGTGGGCCGAGATGGCGCCGACGACGTCATCGATCTTCAGCTTGTCGAGCAGCGGGATGGCCAGGACCACGAGGACACCACCGATGGCGCCAACAATGATCGCCAAAAGGTGGTACTGCAGGTCGGGACCGGCGGTGATCGAGACCAGGCCGGCAATGGCACCGTTGAGCGCCATCGTCAGATCGATCTTCTTGTAGATCACCTGGGTCATCAGCATCGCCGCGACCACACCACCGGCAGCCGCCAGATTGGTGTTGACGTAGACGATGGCCATTGCCGAGACGTCAAGCGCGCTGCCCAGAGCAAGCTGCGAGCCGCCGTTGAAGCCGAACCAACCGAACCACAGGACGAAGGTTCCCAAGGTTGCCAGCGGCAGGTTCGCGCCCGGCATCGGATTGACCCGACCGTCGGGACCGTATTTGCCCTTGCGCGGCCCGAGGATGATGGCACCGACCAAGGCCGCCCAACCGCCGACGGAGTGCACGAGGGTCGAACCGGCAAAGTCGGAGAAGCCACGTTCGGCAAGGAAGCCGCCACCCCAGACCCAAGAGCCTTGGATCGGGTAGATGATGCCCGTCAGCACAACGACGAAGATCAGGAACGGCCAGACCTTGATCCGCTCGGCCAAGGTCCCGGACACGATCGACGCGGCCGTGGCGACGAAGACCATCTGGAAGAACCAGTCCGACATGGACGCGTAACTGTTGGCAGTCACCGCGCCGATGAGTTCGTCGGTCGCCTCTTCCGCATTCAGTAGCGCGAGTTCGGCGTCGGACGGGTTGTACAGAATGCTGAAGCTGCCAATCCAGCCTCCGTCGACATTCGTGTACATCAGGTGGTAGCCGATCAGGTAGTACATGATGCCAGCGAGCGAATAGAGCGCGATGTTCTTCAGGCAGATCGTCGCGGTGTTCTTGGTCCGCACTAACCCAGCTTCGAGCATGGCGAACCCGGCGGCCATCCACATGACCAAGAAGCCGTGGACGAGGAACGAAAACGAATTGAAGACGAACGCGGTTTCTTCCGTCACCGCGGCATAAGCGGGCCCGGCAATCGCCAAACCAAGTAACCCGACCGCGGCGAGGGTCAGGAACGTCTTTATGGATCGAATCATGCTTCTCTTGACTCCTGCTTAGAGCGCACTCTCGCCGGTCTCGCCCGTGCGGATACGCACGGTTTGAGGCAGATCGAGAACGAAGATCTTGCCGTCGCCGATCTTCCCGGTGCTTGCGGTTTTGGTGATAGCGTCGACGACGCGGTCGGCGAGATCGTCGCTTACCGCGACCTCAACCTTCACTTTGGGGAGGAAACTGACGGCGTATTCGGCGCCGCGGTAGATTTCGGTCTGCCCCTTCTGACGGCCAAAACCCTTCACTTCGGTGACGGTCAGACCCTGAATACCGAGTTCGGTCAGGCTCTCCCTTACCTCGTCGAGCTTGAACGGTTTGATGATCGCCATGATTAACTTCATGGGCTGCCCTTTCTGCTTGGCTGGCGTGCTTGCAGTCAGGGGAACTTCAAGAAGCGTGCCGCAACCCGAAAAAGCCCGGCAATCCTAGTTTTGCACCGCAGCAAACGGCCGAAACTGACCGTTTCGCAGCAGATCATTTGCCTATTTTTTCATCTTTGTCGGATTTGTGCCTATTTGATGGGCGGCGTGCACGGGAGTCAAAAGTGTGACGTGCGCCCGTGCGCCTGCCGATCGGCAAAAGCCTGTGATAACAGGCCCTTAGTGAAGTGAACTCGAGGGTCTTATGGAAAACCGGGCGGAAAGTTCGGCCGAGACCATATTGGCGCTGCAAGCCGTCGAGTTGCGACGGCTACTGCGAGAGAACAAGGCAATGAGTGACCGAGTGGATACTCTGATCGGAGAACTTAGCCGGCTGCGCGAGATGCATGAAAAAGAGCAAGCACAGCGGCATCAACTGCAAGAGGCGGTTGTCGGGCTAATGCACAAGATCGTCACGCCGGAACCTGGAAAGCCAGCGGTGCGCAAGCCGCGCGGCCAGGCGACGCTGGAGCGAACGCCGCGCTCTTCGGCGCTGGCGGTGGCGCATCAGCGGGCGGAACTGACGCGCCCGGAGATACCAGCGTTTCTACGGCGGGCGATGCCCTAGGCCGAAAGTCTACTGGGCCGGCGCCGCACCGTTCGGTTTGACCGTCCAGGTGTGACCGCGCCGTAATAGCGCGTCCAAGTCCGCGGCGCCGCCTTTGCTCTTTGCCGCCGCGACCTGATCATGCACGAGCGCCTCATAGGTTGGCGCCGGATCACAATACAGCACGCCCAACGCCACCGGATGGGTAGGGGGCGTCATACTCGCGAGCAAGGTGGCCAGCGTGTGATTGGTTTCGTCGTGCTTGAGAATGTCGTCCTCGGTGACGCCGTCTTCGCCAATCGTCACAACATCAAGCGCGAGCTCGCCAGACCGCAACCGCAGACCGCGATTGCGCTCCTTCCCGAAGATCAGGGGCTCGCCATGTTCGACATGCACCTGCGCGTCGGCGGCCACGCCCTTCTCCAGGAAATGCCGAAACGCCCCATCGTTGTAGACGATGCAGTTCTGGAAGATCTCGACGAACGATGCGCCGCGATGGGCGTGGGCCCGTTTCAGCACGACGGGAAGATGCTTTTGTAATATGTCGGCGGACCGCGCGACAAAACGCGCGCCGGAACCCAGTGCAAATTGCGCCGCAGACACCGGGCTGTCGACCGACCCCATCGGTGTCGATGGTGAACGGGTGCCGGGCCGCGACGTGGGCGAGGCCTGTCCCTTGGTGAGTCCGTAGATTTCGTTGTTGAACAGGAGAAGCTGCAAGTCGACGTTGCGGCGCAGCAAGTGCAACGTGTGATTCCCGCCAATTGACAGGCAATCGCCGTCACCGGACACCACCCACACATCCAGTTCCGGATTGGCGAGCTTGACGCCCGTGGCAATCGCCGGTGCCCGGCCATGGATCGTGTGGAAGCCGTAGGTTTCCATGTAATAAGGGAAACGCGCGGCGCAGCCGATACCGGAAACAAAGACGGTTCGTTCCTTCGACACCTGCAGTTCGGCAAGCGTACGCTGGACCGCTTTGATGATCGCGTAGTCACCGCAACCGGGGCACCAGCGTACTTCTTGGTCCGATGTGTAGTCCTTTGCCGTCAGCTTCGGCCGCTGGGGCGACATGACATTCATTGCTGCACTCCCAGCCGGCGGCGCGCCGCCTGCTCTATTTCGACAATCGTGAACGGCTTGCCGGTCACTTTGTTCAGACCCTCGGCCGGCACCAGGTATTCCGACCGCAGCAGCGTGAGAAGCTGACCGGTGTTCATTTCGGCGACGGTCACGTGGCGGAAACCGCGCAACAGATCGCCGAGATTGGCCGGTAGCGGCCAAAGATGGCGGATCTGGACATGGGAAACGGACAGACCCTCGTCGCGCAGGTTGGCGACGCAGCGGCTGATGGCGCCATAGGTCGAGCCCCAGCCGACAATTACCAGGTCGCCAGTGGCCTCGCCCTGGTCGACGGCCTGCAGCGGAATGTCGTTGGCGATGCCGGCAATCTTAGCATGCCGGGCATCGGTCATGGCTTGGTGGTTGTCGGGGTCGTAGGACACGTGGCCGGAACCGGCTGCACGCTCCAGGCCGCCGATCCGGTGTTCGAGTTCCGGTGTGCCCGGTTTGACCCAAGGGCGTGCCAGGGTCTGGGGGTCGCGCATGAACGGCTCGAAGCCCTCGACCTCCGACCGGAAGGACACCGGGAACCGCTCATAAGAGTCGAGATCCGGCAGCCGCCACGGTTCGGACGCGTTAGCGATGTAGCCATCGGTCAGCAACATGACCGGCGTCATGTACTTGGTCGCCAGACGCACCGCTTCGATCGCCATGTCGAAGCTGTCATGCACACCGTTCGGTGAGATGACCGGTAGCGGACTGTCGGCGTTGCGGCCAAACACGGCCTGATAGAGATCCGACTGCTCCGTCTTGGTCGGCATGCCGGTTGACGGACCGGCCCGTTGGGAATTGATTATGACGAGCGGTATCTCCGCGGCAATCGCCAGGCCGATGGCTTCGGCCTTGAGGGCAATCCCGGGACCGGAACTGGACGTTACGCCGAGGTTACCTGCATAAGAGGCACCGATCGCCGCAGCGACCGCCGCGATCTCGTCCTCCGCCTGAAACGTGACGACGTTGTATTCCTTCAATCCGGCCAGCGTGTGCAGCACAGACGATGCGGGGGTGATGGGATAGGAGCAGAAAGTCAGATCCACGCCGGCAAACCGTGCACCCGCGATCAAACCGAAGGCAACACCCGTGGTGCCGGTGATGGTGCGGTATTCACCCGGGGCGATGGGGGCGGAGGGGACTTCGTAACGACCGACCTCGGCCGACATCTCCGCCGTCTCGCCGAACGCGTGGCCGGCGTTCAGGGCAGCGATGTTGGCCGCGCTGATTTCCCGGCGTTTGGCGAACTTGTTGCTCAACCAGTCGACGGTGGCCCGGCGTTTGCGGCCATACATCCAGTAGACCAGGCCGAGCGCCCACATGTTCTTGGAGCGCAAGGCCTCTTTCTGCGACAGCCCGTGCTCTTTCACCGCTTCCAGTGTCAGGCGCGACATGTCGATTTTGATGACGCGGTACTTGTCGGCGACGCCATTCTCCAGCGGATCGGTCTCGTAACCGGCCTTCCGCAGGTTCTTTTCATTGAATGCGCCGATATCGACGAACGCGACGCCGCCGGGCTTTAGATCGTCGATGTTTGTCTTGAAGGCCGCCGGGTTCATGGCGACCAGCACGTCGAGCTGGTCACCAGACGTCATGATCTTGCGCGCGCCAAAATTGATCTGGAAGGCGGAAACGCCATAGGTGGTCCCGGCGGGCGCGCGGATCTCGGCCGGAAAATCAGGGAATGTCGCCAGGTCGTTGCCGGCGAGCGCTGTCGCAAGGGTAAACTGGCTGCCGGTAAGCTGCATGCCGTCGCCGGAATCGCCGGCGAACCGGACAACTGCCGATTCTATTTCGCGGTGAGCGGGCGACACCTCTGGCTCCGCCACCTCGTCGATCGTCATTCTAGTTGAGCTCCTCCCAAGGCGCATACGCCGGGCCGCTTGATGTAAAGAAGCGGCCCTGGGCCGTCAAACCGGACGGTGCCGAGACATGGTAGACGCGGGGCGAAGGCATAATTACGAACTAGCTAGCCTTGGGCATTTCTTGGTCAAGCGCCCCCAGCATCTCATCGATGGTGACGAACTTGCAACGCGGGGCCTCGCCCTTGCCGCGCTCGACCTCAAGCCGGTCAATCAGTTGCCAGTCGGCGAAACTTACCCAACGACGGCCCCGCTCGCGAAGCCGCTGTTCGAGTTTGGACCGCCCGGGCTTGCCGACGGTCGGCTGGAGGGCGGCGATCTGCTCGGACGCTGCGTGCCCATCCGGCTTGTTGGTGCCAATGACGCCGGTTGGGCCGCGCCTTATCCAGCCGGCGGCAAACAGCCCCTCGTCAATGCGCCCATCCTCGCTGACGGCGATGCCGTGGCGCTGATCGAAGGGCATGCCTTCGAGCGGCTCGCCGCGGTAGCCGATGGCGCCGATCACGGCGCAACAGGGCACGTCCCGGAGCTCTCCGGTGCCGGTTGCCCGGCCGTCGACCACCTCTGTGCGCTCGACCCGCAGGGCTTCGACCCGGTCGCCGCCGAGGATCTCGACGGGCCGGGCATAGAAGGCGAAGTGGACCCGCTTCCGCTTGTTGGCCGGGGCCAGTTCGACGAATTCCCGCAGCGTCTGGAGGTTACGTTCCCGGACGCGGCGGTCCCGGTCGGACATCTCGCCGGTCACGGATTCGGGTAACTGCTGTGGATCGACCACGGGATGGCAGTCTTCCAGCCGTCCCATCTCGCGCAGCTCGACGTTGGTGAACTCCGCCTCTGACGGGCCGCGCCGGCCAAACATGTGGACGACGGTCACGGCCGAAGCGGCGATCGCGTCGGCGGCGTAGTGGACCAGGTCGGTCGTCGCCATCTCGGCCGGGGTCTTGACCAGTACCCGAGCGATGTCGACGGCGACATTGCCCACCCCGACCACGGCCACGCCACTGCCGTCCAGGCGGGGCATGAGCTGCCGGAAGTCCGGATGGCCGTTGTACCAGCCGACGAATGCCGCCGCCCCGTACACCCCCTCCTTGTCGGCTCCAGGGATACCGAGGGACCGGTCGAGGGGTGCGCCGATCGCTAGGACGACCGCGTCATAGATTTCCCGCAGTTCGGCCAGGCTGAGGTCGCGGCCGATCTCGACATTCCCGTAGAACCGGATCTGCGGCTTCAGCGCGGTGCGCTCGAAGTTACGGGTAACGCGTTTGGTGGTCTGATGGTCCGGCGCGACGCCGCCGCGGATAAGACCGTAGGGGGTCGGTAGCCGCTCGATTATATCGATCTGCGCGTCCGGAACGTCCTTGGTCAGGGCGTCGGCTGTATAGAAACCGCTCGGCCCGGCGCCGACTATTGCTACTTTCACACGCCTCCCCAGGTCCTGCGGGGCGCATTCTAGTCGCCGTTATGGCGGTCCGCCAGATCGGAGGCGGGATAAGACGGGACTAGTGCAAAGTAGCTACGTGGCGCGCATGACGGAGCCGCCGTCGTTCGCCAATGGGTGCCGCGGCGAGGTTCACCGAATGGAGCTTACCGTCAAGATTGCGTGACCAGTATTCGAGGAACTGGCGGAGCCGCGGATAGTCGGGTGCCAGGTCTTTGTGCTGCCACACGAAGCTCTGCAGGATCGATGGGTGATCCGGCAGGTAGTACAGGATCTGGGCCGTCGCAATGCACGCTCCCGGCGCCAAGCTGTTGGTGTCGTAGATCTTCATCATCAGCCACCGTTGTTCGCCGTCACTCTCATGGTGCACCGACCATGGTAAGCGGACAATTAAAATGGGCGCTTTTCCAATAAGTTAGCAGCTTCCTCCGGTAAGTGCTGCTAATAGCTCCACTTTACTTTGTATATATATTTACATACATAGTATTGATGGAATGGCGACCCGACGTAAGTCCTGGCGTCCTGTTATGGCGCGCAGCGAATAGCTGGCAGCGGGCGCTGCGGCAATCGTTGAAGCAGCACAACCTGACCCAAGCCCAGTTCCTGGTGATGGCCAGCCTGGCGTATCTGGAGGGGCGACAGCAGGCGACCCAGCAGGATCTGGCGCAGTTCAGCGGGGTTGATGTGGCTGCGGTCTCAACAGTCCTGGGTCAACTGGAGGGGCGTGGCCTGGTCAGGCGGCGGATTGGAACGGATGCCCGGTCGCGCTACCCGGAACTGACGGCCACCGGCCGCGCGGCGGTCCGTACGGTCATGCCGGACGCAGCGGCTTGCGACGGCGAGGTCTTCAAGCCGCTAGGGACGAATGGATCGATGTTTGCCGGGGCGCTGCAGTTGCTGTTGGGGCTGCGCCCCCGAATCTCGGCGCGTTAGAGCGTTGCGTAGCGGGCGGCGGCGGCGCGCTCGATCGCGGCGGCCGGCAGACGACCCACCCCGATCGCATGCCGCAGCAGTTCGAGAAGGCGGAGTTCTTCCTGGCTGGCGCGGGCGTCGGCGGCGACCACGTCGCAGGCCAGCGCATAGGCGGTCTCGCGAAGCCGGTCCGGTAGCGCCTCTTTGATTTTGCCGAACGCATCGTTCAGGCCATCCTCGGGCCCGAGCAGCTTGGCGCAATCTTCGGCAACCTGCGGGAGGGTGTCCCCATCAAAATCGGCAAAGATCGGTAGGTGGCGCACGATCTCACCGATGCGGTTGAGTTCGGAGTCGGTCATGTCCCGATCCGCTGCAGCCGCCAGGACCATGCTGTAGATCAGGGCTTCGTGGTGACCGATCATTCTTTACCTCGCCGACTTGGACGCGCGGATAAAGACCCGGCGAAGGCGGAGCGTCAAGTGCCCTGCGCGAGGAAGTCGCGGGCCTGTGAAAGGGCCTCGGCCAGCCCAACCCGGGCCACGTCGACACCATCCGGAAAGGCCCCGCACAGGCGGGTCGGCATCATCGGATCCAGCAGGACAAACACGCCGCGATCGCTTTCCCGCCGGATCAAACGGCCGTAGGCCTGGGCGAGCCGATACCGGGTTTGGCTGTCGACATACTTGCCCTGGCCGAAGGCTGCGCGGCGTGCCCGGTGCAGGATGCTCGGCCGCGGCCACGGCACCCGGTCGAAGACGATCAAGCGGAGGGATTGGCCGGGCACATCAATACCGTCACGCACCGCGTCGGTGCCCAGCAAACAGCTCTCCGTCTCCGCCCGGAAGATATCGATGAGCGTCGCGACATTCATCCGGTCGACATGCTGCGCATAGAGCGGCAGGCCGGCGGTGGCCATTGGGGCCTGAATCCGCTCATGCACGGCCCTCAGCCTTGCCACCGCCGTGAACAGGCCCAACGCACCGCCACCGGCGGCAAGGAACAATTCACGGTAGGCCGCGGCGACCTGGTCGAAGTCGTCTTTGCGCACGTCGTTGACGACGAACACTCGAGTCTGCACGGCGTAATCGAAAGGCGAGGGCACCTGAACCCGGAGCGCCGGGGCGGGCAGATGTTCGGCGCCGGTCCGGTGCTCCGCCGATTGCCAGTCGGCCTCGGCGTCGCCGCTGCGGTCGGTCAGGGTGGCGGAGGTGATGACCAGGCCGTGGGCCTGCGGGGCGATGGTATCGGCGAACGGCTGCATGGGGTCGACCCAGTGCCGGTACATCCCGACATCGATATCCCGGCCGTCGATTCGCTCGACACCGAACCAGTCAGCGAAGGCGGCCGGCGTCGCCTCCGCCAGGTCCAGCAGCATTTGGCGCCAGCCCGCCGCCTGGGCGCGGCCGCGCCGGTCGAGGCTGCGGCAGGCTGCCTCGATGCGATTGCGGATCCCGGTGTCCAGCTCGTCGGCCTCATCGTCCAATTTCTGGTGGAGCCGCCGCTGCAGGTCGGCCATGGCCGTGGCGATGCGGCCGAGGGCGTCGGCCAAGCCAACGGCCGCCACGGCGACTCCCTCCTGCAGGGGATGGGGTTCGCTCTCCAGGCCGTGGGGACTGCGTGGATCGGGCGCCCGCGCATAGACCTGGGCGCGGACCTGCTCCAAGAAATGCTCTGCCGCGCCGGTTGGCCGTCCTTCGGAAATGCGGCCGGGCCACCCAGGCCCCGGCAAGGCGCGAACAGCGCCCAGCAGACCCTGGAACACCTCCAGTGCGTCGTCATCGTCGCCGAACAAGTCGCCGATGCGATCGCCAAGGCCGCGCCCCCGTCGGCGGGCGTTGCCCTCCGTGCCCATGACCCAGCGCCGCAGCTCCGCCGTTTCACGACCGGTCAGATGGCCGGCAAAGGCATTGTCCGCCGCATCGAAGAGGTGATGGCCTTCGTCGAAGACGTAGCGGAGCGGCAGGTTGGGATCGCCCTCACCGCCGAGGGCCGCCTGGATCATCACCAGGGCATGATTGGCAATCACCAGATCGGCCTGTTGGGCGCGGCGGACGCTGCGTTCGACAAAACAGCGGCCGTAATGCTGACAGGCGGAGTAGATGCACTCACCGCGCCGGTCGCCCAATGCCAGAGTCTGGCCCCCGCCGACCAGGTCGATGATCCAGGCCGGGAAATCGCCACCGAGGTCACCATCCTCCGTCGCCGTCGCCCAACGCAACACCAGCAACAACCCCACCGCCTCGCGGCGCCGCATGGCGCCGACCCGGCCGACCGCCTCTTCGAGGTTCAGCAGACAGAGGTAGTTCTCGCGCCCCTTCCGGGTGACTGCTTTCTCGGCACGGAGTTCCGGATCCGGGTAGAGCCGGGTGAGTTCCTGCACCAGTTGGCGCTGCAGGTTGCGGGTGTAAGTGCTGAGCCACACGACACCGCCATTCCGCTCGGCCCACAAGCTGGCGGGCGCGACGTAGCCAAGGGTCTTGCCGGTGCCGGTCCCGGCCTCGGCCAACACCACATGGGGCTCGCCGACCTGCTGGCGGGGTTGGAAGGCTGATGTGACGGCGGATGCATAGTCGGCCTGCTGCGGCCGGTCCTCAGCACCTTCGCCCAGCAAAGCGGACAGCCGCCATCGGCTTTCCGCAGGCTCCACCGGTTGGTTGCCCGGCTGTGGACGCGGTGCGGTGTCCTCCCATTCCGGCAGATCCCGCCAGACGTCAAGGCCGCCCGGTGACGCGGGGCCTGGCGCCGGCGGTTGCTCACCCATCGCGGCGAGCAGAACGGGGCCCCACGCCCAGCCGGCCGCGGCGCCAGCCCGGGCGATCGCCACCGTCGCCGGTGTCGGTACGAGTTGCGCCAGCAGGCGCTCGGCGGCGCGTATGAGCACCTGCGCCGCCGAGGCGGCCGAAGTGGGAACGGCCACCTCCAATACTTCGGCCAGCCCGCGGACGGTCGGCACACAGAACGCCGCCGGGCGCACGAAGGCAAACAGTTCCAGCACGTCCAGCACCGCCAGTGGTTCACCGCCGAGGCGCCGAAATGTCGCCGGTGCATGACACACCAGCACCGGCTGTTGCCGGATCCGCGCCAGGGCCGCGTCGGCGTCGAGTTCTTCCAACTCGCCATCCGGCGTCAACCAGACGGCCTGTCCGCATTCCACAACAAGTGCGGCCGCGGCGAGCGCTGGCGCGGGACCTTCAAGGAGCGATGGAGGCTGCATTGGCGGCCAATATTCCCAATGTCGCGGCGCACGTCCACGCTGCGTCGAATACCAGGCAAACACTTGGAAAATGCTGGGCGAAATGAGCCGGTGTTTGGTCGAAATCGAAAACGAAAAAGGCTGACAACCGGCAGCATTACGGAGAGAATCACCTCAGGTTTGCGTGGAACTTCGAAAGGATCCAGGTATGGAGATCGGAGCGACAGGAGTATCAAACCTCGCGCCCGAACGGCCGCAAGTGGCCAAAGCGCCGAGCGCGAATGAAGGCGGAGTCGGCCCAGTGGCCGGCGGCGGCGGCAACGATAAGCCGCTGTCGGAACTGACCGGTGCGGTGAAGGAGTCACCGTCGGTGGCCGGGTCCGACGACAGGCCGAAGGAGCGAGTCGACATCACCGTCTAACCGCGCGGGCGGGGTTCGCCCCGCCCCGCGGTGTTGTTGACGACCGGGCGGGGCGCCCATAGGGTCCGCGCCATGAACGCGTTCGCCCATCTCGCGGCCACCGCCAAGGCGTGGCCGTTTCAAGAAGCACGC
>JANQOE010000030.1 GCA_028279245.1 Alphaproteobacteria bacterium | reverse complement strand
GCGACGTGTTGCTGGAAGTCACCTCACCGCGCATTCCCTGCGCGACGCTGGCAACCCGCATGGGCGACAACAAGTTCGTCAAACGCTTCACCAAGGCGGAGCGGCCTGGTGTGTATTGCCGCGTGCTGCGCGAGGGCGCCGTGGCCGCGGGCGATGCCGTCGACTTCACGCCTTATGACGGCCTACGCGTGTTGGTGTTGGAACTGTTCCGCAGCTTCGGCAAGTCCGACCTTAGCCCGGCGACGATCGAACGTTATCTCGCCGTGCCGCTGCACAAGGACGAGCAAGCCGAACTGAGAAAGCGATTGGCCGCGGCCAAGGAACGGCCGCGGCAAGACGCTTAGCGGGCGATGCTGGCCGGTGCCAACTGACGGCCGGGGAAGACGGAGACCTGCACGTTTTCGCATGGCAGGTTCGGCCACCGGTCGGAGCAGCCGCCGTTCATCGAATAGATCATGCTGTCGACCTGGCCCGGCCCCGGGCGGCCGTGGTCGCGCAGGATCAAATGCACTTCGGCGTTGGCCGGATCGACCAGGCCCGGGCCGAACATCGCCGACGTGGTGTCGCCGACCGGCAGACGCGCTTGGTATTGGGCGCGACCGTTGACGTCGATGACGTGGCCGTCCGCATACAACAGCGAGATCTGCGCGGCGTCCAGACCGGCGGCGTTGATCGGGTCGGAGCCGTCCGGCATCTCGATGAAGGTGCCGTCGGGACGCATCAGGAAGACGTCATCGTCACCGCAGGCATTGTTCGAACAGTTGCCCGGCTCGTTAAAAACGACCCACCACAAGGTGACGGCGTGGCCCGGGCGCAGGCCGACAGTGTTCATCTCGGCGGCAACGCCATGGTCCATGCGGTGCAGGGTGGCTTCGGCGCCATGGATCACTGAACCGTCGGCAAAGCGCATGACTTTGTTGTGCACGGTGTCGGCGGCCTGGGCCGTGGCGGTGGCAAAAACACTGGCCGCGAAAGCCGCGGCGACGGCGAAACGGGTGATCATGGCGGGGTGCTCCGGCGAGACGGACTTGGAACCCCGGTCCTAACACCCGGCCCGGTAACGTATCGTAAACGGCGTCTAGTTCTTTCGACCCCGTTCTTAGTTATCGGTCAGGATCTAATGCCCGGTCAGGCCTTGGCGCGGCCCCGCAGGCTGGGCACCAGCAGCGACAAGGCGAACAGCAGCGCGGCGGCGATGACGATCGACGGACCGCTCGGGGTGTCCCAGACCCAGGAGCCGGACAGGCCGGCCAATACCGCCACCACCCCGGCCAGCGCGGCCACGACCGCCATCTGTTCTGGGGTCGAGGCAAAGCGGCGGGCGGCGGCGGCCGGAATGATGAGGAGCGAGGTGATCAACAGGACGCCGACGATCTTCAAGGCAATGGCGATGACGAGTCCGATCAGCAACATGAAGGCTAGGCGCACCGGCGCCACCGGCACCCCTTCGACACGGGCCAGATCCTCGTCCACAGTGATCGCCAGGAGCGGCCGCCAAATGATGACCAGCGCGACCAGAGCCACGGCGCCGCCGCCGTAGATCCACAGCAGGTCGATCCGGCTGATCGACAGGATGTCGCCGAACAGCAAGGAAATCAGGTCGACCCGGATAGTGGCAAGGATGGCCACCACGACCAAACCCAGGCTCAAGGCGCTGTGGGCGAGGATGCCGAGCAGGGTGTCGCTCGCCAGATATCGCTGGTTCTGCAGCAGCACCAGGAACAGGGCGATGGTGGTGGAGACCAGTGCCACCGCCAAGGTGGTGTTGATGCCGACGAGAATCCCGACGGCGACTCCCAACAAGGCTGAATGGGCCAGGGTGTCGCCGAAATAGGCCATGCGCCGCCAGACGATGAAGGAGCCCAACGGGCCGGCGATCAGTGCGACGCCAATCCCACCGAGGGCCGCGCGCAGCAGAAAATCATGCATTCTCGCGGTCCTTCAGCGGGACGACATCGCCGTGGGCGGTGTGCGTATGGTCGTGGCTGTGTTCGTAGACGGCCAGGCCGTCAACCGGACGGCCACCTGGGAACATGGCCAGGTAAGCAGGGTCGCGGCGCACCTCCTGCGGGTGGCCGGTGCAGCAAACGTGGCGGTTGATGCACACGACATGATCGGCCGCCGCCATCACCAGATGGAGGTCATGGCTCACCACCAAGACGCCACAGCCGTACCGGTCCCGGATGCTGGCGATAAGGTCGTAAAACTCCGACTGTCCGGCCAGGTCCAGACTCTGGGCGGGTTCGTCGAGGACCAGCAGATCGGGGTCGCGCAGCAAGGCGCGGGCCAGCAGTACGCGCTGGAACTCGCCGCCGGAGGCGTGCTGCACCGGCACCCGCAGCAGCGAAGCCGGCACGCCGGTTTCGTCCAACACCGCTTGCAGGCGGTCCTCGGGGCCATTGGCCATGGTCAAGAACCGGCGCACCGTCAACGGCAGCGCTCGGTCGATGGTGATACGCTGGGGCATGTAGCCGATACGGATGTTGCCGCGGCGCCGCACGACGCCCTCCGTCGGCTTCTGCAAGCCCAGGGCAATACGCAGCAAGGTGGTCTTGCCGGCGCCGTTGGGGCCGATCACCGTGGTTATCTGTCCATTGTGGACGGTCAGATCGACCTTATCGAGGGCGACGCTCTGACCAAATTGGACACTCACCGCCGACAGGTGCAGCAGCGGGTCTTGTTTCATTCGGCCTCTGGTCCCGCCGCGCAATCGGCGCAGCGCCCCGCCACCTCAATAGTGTGGCGGTCCGGGCGGAAGCCGGACCCCTGCAAGGTCAAGTTAACGGCGGCGGCGATCCGGTTGTCGTTCAGCTCGGCGGCCCGGCCGCAATCCGTGCAAATCAAGAATGACCCGCTATGAGGCACATCGGGCCCAACGGAACAGCCGACAAATGCGTTCAAGGATTCGATCCGGTGCACCAAACCGTTGGCGAGCAAGAAATCGAGGGTCCGGTAGACCGTGGGCGGGGCAACGCGGCCGCGTTGCTTGCTCAATTGATCCAGGATGTCATAGGCGCCGACCGGCCGATGGCTATCCCAGACCAGCTCGAGGACGGCCCGCCGTAGCGGTGTCAGCTTAACGCCGCGGGCCTGGCACAGCGTTTCCGCCTCGCCCAGCGCATCGGCGACGCAGGCGGCGTGATCATGGGTTTTCGCGGCGAACACCGGCTTCATGTGTTATAATATAACATGTCTGTCAAATCGACGCAGCCGAAACGGCATTGGAAAGAGCATTGCCCGCACCACATGTCATCGTTAGGACTAGTAAACGAACTGTAGCTAGGTTGGCCGGATGAATCGCTGGCTCGCAACTGGAGTTTCCGCCGCCGCGCTGGTGCTGCCGCTACAGCCGGCTGCGGCGCATCCGCATGTCTGGGTGGATACGGTGGTGGGGCTGGTCTTTGAACAGGACCAGGTCGCGGCCGTCGAACTCACCTGGACGTTCGACGGGTTGTTCACCGCCATCATCTTGGCCGACTTCGACACCGACCAAAACAATGTCCTCGACAACGATGAGCGCGAGCAGGCCGAATGGAACATGTCGACCGTGCTGGCGGAGTCGAACTTTTTCACGCACATCCGGATGGATGGTGCGGATGAATTGGCGATTGGGACGGTTGTGGACTTTGTGGTGCGGCTGCGCGAAGTCGACAACCGGGCGGTGATGCAGTTCGTCGTGCCACTGGAACGCCCGGTCGACCCGGAAGCGCTGACCGTCGCGGCCTACGATCCGTCGAACTACGTGTCCTTCAGTTACGAAGAGATCGATCCGGTCCGCTACTTAGGTGACGGCAATCTGGGCTGTGTGCCGCGGCTGACCGAGGACCCAGAGAGAACCTATTATTTCGGCCTGGTAACCCCGTCAAAGGTGGAGCTGAATTGCGCCACAAGTTGAGGGTCGTCTTACCGATCCTGCTGAGCCCTGGCACCGCGCTCGCTCAGACCAACTATTTCGGTTCTAGCCCCGCAGCCCCGGCGCCAGAGAGCGCCGTTGCGTTGCCCGACATGCTGCGCGGCATTGTCGCGTTTGTCGCCGAGACCCAACGGACGCTGATCGATATGCTGACGTCGCAGACCGGCGCGCTGACCGACGGCGCCTCCCCCGGCGTGGTCGCGGCGATCATCGGTTTCGCGTTTCTGTATGGCGTGTTCCATGCGGCCGGGCCCGGTCACGGCAAGTTCGTCATTGCGACATACCTTGCGACCCATCAGGAGCGCGCCCGGCGTGGCGTTGGGATGGCGGTGATCATGGCCGGCTCCCAGGCGCTCTCGGCCATCGTCATTGTCAGTCTGATCGCGGTGGTGCTGCGCGCCGCCAGCGGCGTGGTGCTGGAGAGCGTCAATGTGCTGGAGGGCGTGTCCTACGGCCTGATTGTGCTGATCGGCCTGGGCATGGCGTACCGCACGATCCTTGGTAAACCGCATCGCTGCGCCCTGCATGACCATGGCCATCACCACGACCATCATCATCACCACGATCACGACCATGACCACGCGCATCACGGCCGCCGCTGGCTGGCCCGCTGGATGCCAGAGGGCCCGGCCCGCAGCTTGGCCGCCGCGGTCGGTGTGCGCCCGTGTTCAGGTGCGATCATCATCTTATTGTTCACGCTCGCCAACGGCCTGTTCTTGGTGGGGATCATCGCCACCGTGATGATGGCGGTCGGCGTGGCGTTGACCGTCTCCGGAATCGGCCTCGGCGCCATCCTCGCCCGCTGGAGCGTGGGCCGGTTGGCGGTGAACCGGCCGGGCCTGGCCGCCGCCGCGGGACGGACCGTCGCAATGGTCGGATCGCTGTTCCTGGTTGTCGCGGGCACGCTACTGTTGTTGGGCGTCGCGGTACGGAGCGGATTCGCCGCCTGAACCGCGCTGAATGCCTTGCGCTGCCTGCCCTCGCGTGCTGTTATATTATAACATTCTGACGGAAATGAGCCCCGCATGACACTCCGCTTCTCCACTAGCGCCGCCGTTGCCGCTTTGGCCCTGGCGAGCACGCCCGCCCTCGCCAGCCCACAGGTCGTTGCCTCCATTCCACCGGTCCATTCGCTGGTGGCCGGGGTGATGGAAGGCGTAGGCACGCCGACACTGCTGGTCCAGGGTGGTGCCTCACCGCACACCTACGCGATGCGGCCGTCGGAAGCGCGGGCGCTGGACGAAGCGGACGTGGTGTTCTGGGTTGGCGAGACCATCGAGACCTTCCTGCAAGATCCGCTGGAATCTGTGGCCACTGACGCGCACGTCGTCGAACTGTCGGCGGTGCCCGGGATGACGCTGCTGGCTGTGCGAGAGGGCGGCGCGTTCGACGCGCACGACCACGATCATGGTCACGGCCACGCCGAAGAAGCAGCCGATGCGCATGGGCATGACGACCATGATCATGATCACGACAAAGAGGCGGCCGACGCACACGATCATGACGACGATCACGACCATGCCAAGGAAGCAGCTGACGCACATGATCACGACCATGATCATGACCACGACAAAGAGGCGGCGGACGCGCACGATCACGACCATGATCATGACCACGACAAAGAGGCGGCGGACGCACACGATCATGACCATGATCACGACCACGCCAAGGAAGCGGCCGACGCGCATGGGCATGACGACCATGGCCACGAGGCGGCGGACGCGCACGGTCACGACCACCACGATCACGGCACGTTTGACGCCCATATCTGGCTGAGCCTGGAAAATGCCGAGCACATGGTCGACGTGATCGTTGCGACGTTGAGCGAGGAGGACCCGGCCAACGCCGGCACCTATGCCGCCAACGGCGAGACGATGCATGACCGGCTGCACGAGCTGGAAGAAGCGCTGGCTGCGAAGCTCTCACCTATTCATGACGAGCCGTACATCGTGTTCCACGACGCCTACCAGTACATCGAGAAGGAACATGGGCTGACCATTGCCGGATCGATCACCGTCGATCCGGAACAGCGGCCCGGTGCACGGCGGCTTGCCGAACTGCGTGAGCGGGTGACGGAACTGGGGGCCGCCTGCGTCTTCAGCGAACCGCAATTCCCGTCCGACCTGGTGGAGACAATCGTCGAAGGCACGCCGGCGAAGACCGGGGTCCTCGACCCGCTGGGTGCGAACCTGGAACCCGGTACCGAGCTCTACTTCGCGCTGATGACGCAAATGGGCGACGCGTTCGCCAGCTGCCTCACGCAGACCGGATAGCCCGCCCCGTCTTCACAGCGCGCGCGGCTGATCGACAGCCGCGCGCACTGTCCCGCAAGATGCCTATGTGGACATCTTCGGACTGTTCAGCGAATACTTCGACGATGTCGAAGTGAAGCCAGCGGCGGGGATGCTGCGCGTCATCGACGCGCTGGCGATCCCCGGAATGCTGGTCGAGGGCGAGTTCTGGTTGGCGAAGTGACCTAGTTGGTCTTCGGCGCACCGTGGTCGTGACCGCCATGGCCGTGGTCATGGCCGGCTTCCATCGCGCCGGCGGCTTGCACGTGCGACATGATTTCGACGTCGCCGGCCTTTTCAAAGGTCAGCGTGACCGGCACCATCTCGCCTTCATTGAGCGGCTGTTTCAGACCGATCAACATCACGTGCAGCCCGCCGGGCTGCAGCACGGACGGTTCGCCCGGCGCCACCTCGATCGCTTCGACCTGACGCATTTTCATGACCCCGTCGACCATCGAGTGGGTGTGTAACTCCACCTTCTCGGCGATCGGCGCGGCCGCCGCCACCAGCCGGTCCATCTCGGCGCCGGTGTTCGACAACACCATGTAAACGGCCCCTGCCGGTGCGCGCGGTGCCGTGGCACGGGACCAGACATCGTCGATGCTGATATCGCCGACTTTCATCCCGTCGGCGTACGCCGGCAGGGCCAGGGCGATGGCCGCCAGTAGTCCAAAAGCGAGCTTCTTCATTCGTTTACCTCCGTCAAACCTGGATGAACTTAACCGCGCGACACTCCGTCCCCAGGGCGGCCAAGTGTCGCGTCAACTCGATGGCTCCGGCACCGATACCGTCACTTCGTGGTGCACAGGGGTGCTGCCAACGGCGTAGACCCGGTGATCGTTGGCGTTGAGGGTCACCATGATCCGACGCTCGCCCGGCGGCAGCGCGCCGAGGTGGAACCAGGGCCCGTAAAGCCGCGCCACTTGTTCCCCATCGACGAACAGATGGGCATGACCTTCCAGCGGCACATGGGCGCCGTTGGCGTTTTCCGGCGTGAAGCGGAAATCGGTGGTGTCGATGCGGACATTCCAGCCGGAGGCCGCGTCCTCCGTGACCTCGATCCGCACTTTTGGCACCTGTGATCCGACCTGCGCCTGGACCGACTGGTGATGGGCGTGGCTATGGCTGCCTTCCGCCCACACCGCCTGGCCGGCCGTCATCGCCACGGCGATGCCAGCGGCAAACAGGGTCCTATGGATCCACATGGCTTCATCCTCCTGACCCAGCCCGGGATAGCCGTGACTTATGTCAAGACAACCACCATTGGTTCAATCCGCCGTATTCCAATGACCGCATGCATCGCCTATCGTCCCGCCGCGCACTCACAGGGAGGATGCCGGATGCGGCAGTTACTAGTCTTGTTGGCCGCTCTCTTGCTGGCGACGGCGGCCCAGGCGCAGAGCAGCCGGACCATCGAAATCGCCGTCGAGAACCGGGCCGTCACCGGCCCGGCGGTGGAGACATCCGGCGGGTTGGGTGTGGTCCGCGTCACCCAGGGCGACCAGGTCGAACTCCGCTGGACGACCGACGAAAGCACCGAGGTGCATCTGCACGGCTACGACATCAAGGCCGACCTGACGCCGGGCAACGCTGAGGTGATGACCTTCGAGGCGCGGGCCACCGGCCGGTTCGCGATCGAGTCCCACGGCTTCGGCAACGAACACAGCCACGCGCCGCTGCTGTATCTCGAGGTGCTGCCGCGGTAGGCCGGACGATGCCCATTTGGCGTTGGGCGGCGGCCCTCCCCCTCCTCATCTGGCCGGGCCGGGCCAGCGCCCATGCCTTCGCGCAGCGCTACGACTTGCCGCTGCCGCTGTGGCTCTATCTGGCGGGGGCCGGCGCGGCGGTTGCCGCTTCCTTTCTGATCGTGGCGTTGTTCGTGCGGCGCAGCCCGCAGGCGCTGCCGGAGCCACGGCTCGAACTGTTGCAGAACCTGATCGGCCGGATGGTGGCGCATCCGGTGGTGATGTTCGTGGTGCGGCTGGCCTCCGTTGCCATTTTCGTCACGCTGGTCGCGGCCGGGCTGCTCGGGACCCAGGCGGATCCGTTCGACAACATCCTGCCGACGGCGGTGTGGGTGATCTGGTGGGTCGGCTTCGCCTTCGTTGCCGCGCTCCTAGGCGATCTCTGGTCGTTGGTGAACCCATGGCGGATCGTCGCCGAATGGGTGGCGCGGCTGTTCGGCGGGCGTGACCGCGGGGGCGACGTGCCGGCCGGTGCTTCGGTGTGGCCGGCGGCTGGTTTGTTCGCCGGCTTTGCCTGGGCCGAACTGGTGTGGCCGGAC
>JANQOE010000059.1 GCA_028279245.1 Alphaproteobacteria bacterium | reverse complement strand
GGTTCTGGGACGTGTTTACCGACCCGTTGATCGGCTTGCTGTCCGACCGGACCCGGCTTCGCATCGGACGGCGGCTGCCATGGGTGCTTGGTGGGGCGCCGCTGCTGCTTGCCGGCGCGGTTATGCTCTATGTGCCGACGACACCGGTCACACCGCTCTATTTGGCGGCCTGGTCCGCGCTGATGACGCTCGGGTCGACCATGATGGTCCTGCCCTACACGGCGTGGGGCGCGGAGCTGACCGAGAACTACCACGAACGCAGCCGGGTGACGGCGTTTCGCGAGGTGTTCGTTATCGCCGGAACCCTGATTGCGGTCGTGGTCCCGTCGCTGACGGCCGACCGGACGCAGGGGCTGGCCTGGCTGGCCTACGGGTTGTTGGCTCTACTGCCGGCAACCCTTGTCTTTTTGATGCTGCGCGTGCCGCGTCCGGCACCACGCGACGCGACGACCCTGCCGTGGCGGAAAAGCTGGTCGATTGTCCTGCGGAATGCGCCGTTCAAGCGGTTGGTCCTGGCCTACTTGATCAACGGCGTGGCGAACGGCTTGCCGGCGACGCTGTTCCTGCTGTTCGTCGAGCATGTAATTCAGCGGCCGGAGTGGAGCGGTCCGCTGTTGCTGGCCTATTTCGGGTCGGGCGTGTTGATGCTGCCGTTCTGGCTGGCGGCCAGCCGGCGGATGGACAAGCACCGGTGCTGGGTCGCGTCCATGATCGTCGCGTCCTTGGTGTTCCTTTTCGTTCCGCTGCTTGGCGCGGGCGATGTCGGCTGGTTCCTGGTGATCGCCATCGTCACGGGGGCGACCCTGGGGGCGGATCTGACCATTCCGGCGTCAATGCAAGCCGATGTGGTCGATCATGACACGATCCGCAGTGGTCAGCAGCGTGCCGGATTGTACTTTTCGTTGTGGAGCGTGGCGACCAAGGCGGCGCTCGCGTTGGCGGTCGGGGTGGCCTTTCCGCTGTTGGCGTGGGCGGGCTTCAGTGCCGACGCGGCGGCCAACACCGGGTTCGCACTCTTTGCGCTCGCCGCGCTCTACAGCCTGTTGCCGGCGCTGCTGAAGCTGACCGCTGCCGCGATCGTGTGGCGGCATCCCATTACCGACGCGGTCTACCAGAACATGCGTTCAGCCATGGCGGTGAGCCGGTCATGATCACTTGTGGGAGCGTCCGATGCGCCTCTCTTCACTGTGTTGCCTTCTGTTGTTGTCCCTTGCGGGGTGTATCCAAATGAAACCGGAGAACTTTGCCGGGCGCGAACCGGCATTGGTGCTGGAAGAGTATTTCCTCGGAGAAACTAAGGCCTGGGGAATTTTCGAGGATCGGTTCGGCAACTTGCGCAGGCAGTTCACGGTCGACATCAAGGGGTCGGTCGAGGGCGACCTGCTGGTGTTGGAAGAGGACTTTCTGTTCGACGACGGGGAAGTCGACCGGCGTGTCTGGCGGATCAAGCGTGTCGACGAACACACCTATGAAGGTCAGGCGGACGATGTGCACGGCGTCGCAACGGGCAAGGTGTTCGGCAACGCGCTGAATTGGACCTATCTAGTGGATCTCAAGATCGGCGAACGCACAACGGTCGTGCGGTTCGACGATTGGCTGTTCCTGCAGGACGACGACGTACTGGTGAACCGGGCGGTGGTCACCAAGTTCGGCATTCGCCTCGGTGAGGTGACGCTGTTCTTTCAGCGGGTCGATGAGGCGGTAGAATCCCGCGCCGGCAGTACGGTGCTAGGCCGCGAGTTTGTGGCGCAGGCGGCGGAGTAGGAAACCGAGGACCGGAATACGTTCGTAGAGCTGACTGGCGGCATCCCAGTGATCGATATGCTCCGCCACCTTGCCGTCGTCGGCTAGGCGCACTTCGCTCATTCCATCGATGGTGATAGGCCGGTCTTTGATTTGGGCCGTAAACCGCCAACGGATGTACCAAACATCAGACTTTAGGGAGCTGGCGTAGTCGAAGACGTCGAACCGCGGGTTGTTCGTGTTGGCATACATGCGTTCGAAAACGCCCCGCATGTGGTCAATGCCGTGGTTGTCATTGAACGGATCGCGAAAACGCACGTCCGGCGTGCAGAGATCCTTCAGTCCCGCAAGCCGGTCGGGCGTCAGCGACTCGAAGAAGCGGACATATGCCTCGACCGTGACGCTGTTCATTCGGCCGGGACCAGACGGCGTGTGACGCGCAGAGCCACCGCGTTCGGCATGATTCGCAGCAGCTTCATAAGATAGGCGAAACGGCGCGGGAACACGATCTCGAACCGGTCGGACATGAGCCCCCGGTAGAAGGCTTCCGCCGCCGCGTCGGGTTCCATCAAAAACGGCATCTTGAAGCTGTTACGGTCGGTTAGGGGTGTCCGGACGAAGCCCGGATTGACGATTTGTAGTTTCACGCCGTGATTGGCGAGCTCGGGCTGCAAGGCCTCTGCCATGTTGATGAGGCCGGCCTTGGTCATGCCGTAGGCGGCGGCGGTTGGCAGGCCCCGGTACCCGGCGACCGAGGCGACAATCGCGATGTGTCCGCGGCGGCGGTCCAGCATTTGGGGAAGCAGGGCCTCCAGGCAATGTACCGTGCCCATGAGGTTCAATTCGATCAGATCGCGGAAGGTATTGGCGGATAGGGTCGCCGCCGCGACTTCACCGTGGGTCCCGGCATTGAGCACAGCCAGGTCGATTGGCCGGTCGGCGTCCAGGTCTGGGACCGCTTTCGCGACAGCTTCGCGGTCGGTCACGTCGAGCGGTCGAGGTGTGATCCTGCTGGCTTCTTCCGTGAGGGCCGTGAGCTTTTCCGTACCGCGGGCGGTGGCGGTCACTTGCCAACCGGCTTGCGCCAACCGTAGGGCGAGGGCGCGACCGATCCCCATGCTGGCGCCGGTGATCCAGGCATGACCAGCGTCATTGCGCACGTTGGGGTCGTCGGTCGTGTTCAGGGGCTGGGCTGATCCGTGCATAGGAGCCGGTAGTCTATC
Source organism: Alphaproteobacteria bacterium (assembly GCA_028279245.1). Classification (GTDB taxonomy): domain Bacteria; phylum Pseudomonadota; class Alphaproteobacteria; order UBA6615; family UBA6615; genus JANQOE01. The sequence goes on along the minus strand of JANQOE010000059.1, from coordinate 61,575 downwards.
TCCGAACCGCGCGCGGTGAACGCAATGCGCCCGAGTTGGCCTTCGTCCGTGTACCAAACGCTGAGGTCCAGGTCGCCGCTGATTTCGCTGCGTTGGGCGATGCCGGACGTGTTGCCGAGGTCGATCGCCTGGCGGGTGCCGCGTTCCACAGCGATGCTCGCAATGGTGCCGCGCTGGGTGTCCAGCAGTTCTGAGCGGGCCAGGGTGTCGGCGTTCCAGTAGCTGGTGGGCAGGATATCCAGCGGAGCGATGAAGATCTCGTCGTTGTTGGCGACTTCCAGGCCGTCCGGCGTGGCGCGGGCGCTGACCCGATAGCTGTCCCCGTCATCGTTGGTCGCCGTCTCCAAGCTCACGAGTTGCCCGTCGCGCCAGATCTCGCGGTTGGTGTGCTCGTAGCGAAACATGGTGAAGGGGCCGAAGGTGACGCGCAGGTCGATCTCGATGTCGACTTGCGTGTCGGCGCCGTCCTGGCTGAACCGGATGCTGTGGGTGCCGATTGGCTGGTCACCGCGCCGCACCTCGAACACGCGATTGAGGGAGTCGCCGCAGGCGTGGGCTGGCGCGCTCTCTACCGGGGCGAGCAGCAACGCAACGGCGAAAGGAGTGAGTGGGATGACGTTCACGCAGACCACCCTAGAACAAAAACTGCCTATTGTACGCCGGGGTCGGGGTCTCGGATCTGCCCCGCATCCAGGGGCGCTGGTGGTGTCGTAGAGTCCCTAATGAAAGGAGGCTGTTGTGGCACTAGCAGTGGAGGCGCGCCCGTTGACGGCGCGGCGGGACCGACATCTGGAGCGGCTGTTGGCGGCGACTGCCGGTGGCGATAGGGGCGCGTTCGCCGACCTCTACGCCGAGACAGCGACCCGGCTGTTCGGGGTGGCTCTGCGGATCGTCGGCCGGCGCGACCATGCCGAGGATGTGCTGCAAGAAGCCTTTGTGAGGGTCTGGAATGCCGCCGGGGATTACCGGAGTGCCCGCGGGGCGCCGATGGCCTGGCTGAGCACGATCGTGCGGAATAAAGCGATCGACCGGAAGCGGCGGGAGCGGCCGGAGGTCGAACTGGATGAAACGCGGCAAGAGGAAAAGCCCGATCTGAGCATGCTGAGTGAGGATTCGCGCCAACTCCAGGCTTGTTTGGAAACGCTCGACGAGCCGCAGCGCCATTGTGTGTTGATGGCGTTTGTCGAGGGCTATACGCATCAGGAATTAGCGGCCCGGTTGGAACGTCCGCTGGGTACGGTGAAGAGTTGGATCAGGCGGAGCCTTGGGCAGCTGAAGGTTTGTTTAGAAACATGACGCCGAACGGAAAAGACTTGCGGGCCGGCGAGTATGTGCTGGGGACGCTGGAGCAGAATGAGCGCCGCGCGGTCGAGGCCGATCTCTCGCGCGACGCAGAGTTGTCGAGATACGTGGACGAATGGAGCCAGAGACTCGCGCCAATGATTGATCTGATTAAGCCCGTTTCGCCTTCGCCAGCGGTTTGGCGACGGATCGAGACCGCGCTTGGTCCCGCGCCGCGCACGGTTGAACAGGGCTCACAGGCGATACAAAGGTTGTGGGAACGGCTGTCCTTCTGGAAATTGACGACGGCGGGCGCCGGGTTCGCAGCCGCGGCCGCGATGGTTCTCTTGATCGTGACCATTGCCGTGCCGCCCCAGGTCGTTGACGCGCCGCGGGTCGCGGCGCTGAGCGCCACCGGTTCAGGTCCCGACTGGCTCGTCACAGTCGATGCGGAAGCGGGGCGGATCGATGCACGGCCGGCTGGCGAGATCGGCTTGGAACCGGGCCGGGCGTTCGAGTTGTGGCTGTTGCCGGCTTCCGGTGATGCGCCGTTGTCGCTCGGGTTGTTGGACGTCGCTGGGGCGACTGAGTTGCGGCTGGAGGGGACTGCCTTGGCGTCATTGGGCGGGACCCCGGGCTTGGCGATCAGCCTCGAGCCGGCGGGCGGTTCGCCGACCGGTGCCCCGACCGGTCCGGTCGTTTATCAGGGGGCGCTGCTCGCCCCGTAGACAGGGGCAACGGGGCCAGATTAACGAACTGTCAACCATACCGGCCTATCGCTCTCGCTTCGATCAACCAAGACGAGCGATAGAATGCGTAAGTTGTTGTTTGCCGGCCTGTTGATGCTGGCCGCCTGCGATGGCCCGGATATGGACATCTTTGTCGGGCATAGTGAACAGACACTTCGAGATGCGCTGGGCAGCCCCACCGCCGTGGTGCAGATCCCCGACGGCAGCAAGATACTGCACTATCGGCTTGAACAGCAGTTTGCGGCGCTGCCAGCCAGCGGCCCGGCCGATGGCATGGGCCAGGGCCTGTTGGTCTGCTCGAACAACTTCGAGGTCCGCGACGGCATGGTGGTAGGCCTGAACCGGTTTGGTGCGGGTTGCGCCCTCGACGGCTGACTGTCAGCCCGGGGCAGCCGTTCCCCAATCGTTAGGCGACCTCCCCGAACAAACACCGGAGAGGCCGCCAATGGTCATCAATGCTTCCGTGTGGACCCTACGCTTCCGAGATTCGGCCAGCAAATCACATTGTGCCACTCGCGCGGCAGTGAACGAGTGACCGCATCCAGATGTTGTGTCGCGGCGTATCATCTAGAGTGATTGTAGGCTAGATCGGGGGTCTGCCATGGCGTGGCGCTCCAGTTACTCGACAACGTGGCAGGTGGACCAGCCCGCCGATCAGGTCTGGCGGCTGATGGCCGATACGTCGCGCTTCAATGAAGCTGTTGGCGTGCCGCGCCACGATATGGAAGAGATTCCGGCGGCGGATGGCGATGTCGAGCGCATTGCCCGAATGAAGGCTGGGCTGGTCGAGCTGGAGTGGGTCGAACGGCCCTATGAGTGGATTGCCGGCCAGTGGTTCCGTCACGACATCCGCGTCTTCCGCCGCGGTCCGTTCAAGTCGATGTGTGCCGAGACCCGGCTGCGTCCCGAGGGCGACCGAACGACGGTCGAGTATCGGCTGACTGGCGCTTTCGCGGGTCCGGCCGGTTTGTTCATGCGGCTGACCGGTTTCCTGAGACGGTCAGTGCAGCAGGTCGCCACGCTGGCGCAGCAAACGAAGCTCCATGGCGAGACGGCCAGTCCGCTATCCGATGCCGGGCCGGTACCGACCGTTGACCGGGAGCGTCTGGATCGGCTGAACGAGTCCCTGGCGCAGGTCGATTTCGCACACGGGCTTGGACCGCGACTGGCGGAGTTCATCTCGACGGCATTGGAGGTCGATATCGACCCGATCCGACCGCGGGCGCTGGCGCGTTTGTGGAGTGTCTCTGAACGCGAGACCGTCGAGCTTTGCCTGGCAGCGGTCCGGGCGGGCATCCTCGATATGAGCTGGGACGTGCTTTGTCCGCGTTGCCGCGGCGCGAAGGCGACTAGCGATCTGCTGAGTTCGCTGCAGCAGGAAGTTCATTGCCCGTCCTGCAACATCGAATACGGGGCGACATTCTCGCAGAATGTTGAAGTTACCTTCCGGCCGAACCCGTCTATCCGCCGATTGGAGATGGGCGCGTATTGCTTAAGTGGGCCGATGACGACGCCTCACGTCGTGGTGCAGTTGCATGTCCCGTCAGGCGACGAACGGCATGAAGTCGTTACGCTTGCAAGGGGTGCGTATCGGGTCCGGACGATTGAACCGGGGCCGAGCGCCGACTTTGAGGTCTCCGACAACCGTGTTCCGCAGATTCGCTTAGATGGGGAAGGGATCCATCTAGGGGACCTCGGCAGCCCGGGCCAATTGGTGATCGAAAACAAGAGTGCCAAAGAACGGACGACTGTGATCGAGAGCCGGGATTGGGCAGGGGACGCGCTGACCGGACACCGGGCGACGACGTTCCAAGCGTTCCGCGAGCTGTTCCCAAACCAGGTGCTGGAACGCGGCGACGACATGGCGGTCGAAAGCGTGTCCTTTATGTTCACGGACATCAGGGGATCGACCGCTCTCTACGAACGGGTCGGCGATGGCCGTGCCTATGAGATCGTCCGCGATCATTTCTCGGCGCTGACCGACGCGGTGCGGAACAATAATGGGGCCGTGGTGAAGACCATCGGCGACGCTGTCATGGCCTGTTTCGAGACCCCGGCCGACGCGGTGCGCGCGGCGCTGGCGGTGCAGGAAGGCCGGTTGTCCTTCGGCGAGCGCAACGAGGAAGTCGTACTCAAGATCGGCGTCCACTGCGGACCCAGCATCTCGGTCAACTTGAACGACCGGCTCGACTATTTTGGGTCGACGGTCAACCTGGCGGCGCGGTTGCAGGGCGAGAGCCGTGGGAACGACGTGGTGTTGTCCGAAACCGTGATAGCGGATGAGGAAGCGCGGGCGATGCTCAAGCCCTATTCCGGCGGACCGGAGCAGGCACGGCTCAAGGGCTTTGACGGGGCGGTTTCCTTCTACCGATGTTGGCCGCGCAATATGACGGTGGCCGCCTGATCCCCTGACCTAGGCCGCCGCGGTTCGTTTTTGCCGGCAGAAGATGTGCGGCATGCCCTCGTGGATGAGCCGCTTCTCGAACACGAAACCGGCTTTTTCCATAACGCGTTGTGAGGCGTTGTTGGTGGCAAGAGTGAAACAGACGATGTCGTCCATGCCGAGTAGGTCGAAGGCGGTCTGGACGGCCTGTTTCGCGAACTCGGTGGCCAATCCCTGACTCCAGAATTCGGGAATGAAAGAGTAGCCAAGCTCGATCTCGTCACGGCCACCGATATTGGTGCGCAGAAAGCCGCCCCGTCCGGCAAAGTCCCCGGTCTCCTTGCTCTTCAGCGCCCAGAGGCCGAAGCCGTCGTCCCGCCACAGGTTCTCGACCCGTTGAATGAAGCGGCGGGTCTCGTCGGCGTCCCGCAGGCCGCCGAGGGTCGCCATGACCCTTGGATCCTGGTGCATGCGCTGGACATCGTCGAAATCTTGCGGCCCCAACGGCTGCCCGCGGAGGCGGGTGGTCTCGATGACGGTCATGAGTGGCGGGCTTCTTCACTGACGGGATGGGCACTGTACACTCTGCGGACAGGAAAGGTGGGAGCCGAAGTTTCATGGCAATGAAACAACCTGGCACCGTGCCAAGGGTTGGCGTCCTCGCCGGGGCGGTTGTATTTGATTGACGACGTCGATCCGGCGTCGCACCTAGAGCGGTGGCGCCTGTCTGATCCGCAATTGATCGCATGCACCCCGACGAGCACGGTCTACCAAGTGGTGCAGCCGGACGGCGCGGCGGCGATTTTAAAGTGTTTGACCGGGATCGGCCAAGCGGATGAGGCGCTCGGTGCGGGGCTGCTTGATTGGTATGGCGGCGACGGTGCGGTTCGCCTGATTGCGGTATCGGCCACGGCTCACCTGCTGGAATGCGCCGACGGCGGTTCGTTGGTCGAGGTCGTGCGGCAAGGTGGCGATGACGAAGCCACCGGGATCATCTGCGATGTCGTGCACCAGCTACACGCAGCGCGACTGAAACCGCCGCCGGCCCTCACGCCGCTGCGTCAACGGTTTCGGGTGTTGCTGCAGGAGACGCCGGATCACGCGTTGTTGCGAGAGGCGGCCCGCGAAGCGGAAACCTTGTTGGCGAGTGCCGATGTGGCGCTGCCGCTGCATGGCGACCTGCATCACGGGAACATCCTCGCGGGCGGGGCGCGCGGGTGGCTGGCGATCGATCCCAAGGGGCTGCTGGGGGACCCAGTCTACGATCTGGGGAACGTGTTCCTCAATCCGGTCGGCTTGGATCATGTGGTCCAGGCGCCCGGCCGGATCGACCGGTTGGCGGACCGCTTTGCGGCGGCGCTGGGATTTGAACGCGATCGGCTGTTGCGCTTCGCCTTTGCCCATGCGGGTCTGGCGACCTGTTGGACGCTGGCCGACGGCGGCGACTCCACAGCGTCACTAGAGGTCGCGCGCCTGATTGCGCAGCGCCGCTAGATGTTGGGAGGAGCCGCGAACGGGGCGTGCTGTCGGCGTGGCCGTGCCCCCTGCGCCAGCTAGCCGATGAGGCCAGCAGCGAGCCCGTAACCGACGAACAGTCCAATCAGGGCCCCGGACAGGGCCGCCATCATGTGGCCGATCAGCACAGCGTTTCGTTCCGTCATGGCGCGATCTCCTCCCATACTGGGCCTTCCGCCGCCACTCGGTCGGCGCACTATAAGGACGGACCTTGGTACGGTTTATTCCAATTGGCCCTGCGCAAACGAGAGAGTCATCTGCTGCTTGTTGGTGGTGGTTGAGCGCGCGCCTTCATGTCCGAGTAGCCATTCCTTGCGTTCCAAGCCGCCGGCATACCCGGTGAGGGTGCCGTTTGCGCCAATCACTCGATGACAGGGCACGACGATGGCAATCGGGTTGAGGGAGTTGGCGAGGCCGACGGCGCGGCTGGCTGCCGGGTTGCCAAGATCGGCCGCAAGCTGGCCGTAGGTCTTGGTGGTTCCCGACGGGATCTCTCGTAGCGCCGCCCAAACCCGCTGCTGAAATGGCGTGCCGCCCGGTGCGACCGGTAGGTCGTCGACGGCTGCGAAATCGCCGTCGAAATAGCGTTGCAGGGCAGTTGTGAAACCTTGCGGATCGCGGACTTGCTCAACCTCGACCTCTCCCTCGAACCGTTTGCGGAGGAATCCCATCATGCGGTCATCGAAGCCACGGAAATCCACTGCGCAGAGGTTCTGGCCGTCGGAGACGATGGCGATGGTACCGACTGGTGACCCGAGATCGTCGATCAGCAGCTTCATGCGCTGTCCTTGGTCCAGAGGTGCAAGCATGCATAGGCGCGCCAGGGCCGCCAGCGTTCCGCCATCGTCTGCAGTTGCGGCGGGGTTGGGCGTTTGCCGTCGGTTGCCATAGCGCGAAGCAGTCCGATGTCGCCTGTTGGCAGGGCATCGGGCATAGCGAGCGCCCGCATCGAAATGTACTGCGCCGTCCAGGGACCGATGCCCGGAACGGCGCACAGGCGTGCCTCGGCTTCTTCCAGAGTGCCGTAGGGACGCAGCAGGTCGGGATCTGCGACGACGGCCGCTGACACTGCGCTGAGAGCTTTTGCCCGGTTCCGCGGGATGCCGATGACCGTCAGGTCGGCGTCGGCGAGCCGTGCCGGTTCCGGAAACAGCCGGGTCAGAGTATCGACCGGTGTCCGAACGGGATCGCCGAAGGTTTCCACGAGGCGGCTTGCCAGTGTTCGGGCGCCGGCCACACTGACCTGTTGACCGAGGATCGCCCGCACCGCGAGTTCGAAACTGTCCCAAGCGCCGGGTACCCGCAGGCCCGGTTGGGCCGCCACGGTATCGTGAAGGATCGGATCGTCCGCAAGGTGCTGCTCGATGACCGCCGTGTGGGCATCTAGGTCGAATAGGCGCCTAATACGAGCAACAACACCGGCGAGGGCGCGGATCCGCGACAAGGAGATGTCCGCCAGCAGGCGGTGACGGGTCTGGTCGAGGGACACGCTGAGGGTGCCGACTGCGCCGTCTACACTGATGGTGCGCCGATAGTGGGTGGCCGAAACGGCCTCGATGCCGGGAACTGCCCTGGTAGCGAGGAACCGCCGGATTGCGGCCCAGTTGTAGGGTGGCGTGTAGGGGAGGCGAAGGCGGATCACACCATCATCCGACCGCTCCGCTGGGCCGTTGCGCCGGAGTTCTCGGGGTGGCCGCTTGTAGGCTTGGCTGATGACGTCGTTGAAGCGCCGGACGCTGCGGAAGCCGGCCGCATGGGCGACGTCCGTCATGGGCAGGTTTGTGTCGCTGATCAGCCGTTTCGCCATCAGCAGGCGATGGGCCTGGACAACCGCGGTCGGCGTCGCACCGACATGTTCGACAAACAACCGTCGAAGGTGACGGCTGCCGACGCCAAGCCGGTCGCTCAACTGTTCGACGCTGTCTTGTTCCATCACGCCTTCGGCGATCAGCGCCAGGGCGCGGGACACCGTGTTGGCTGTGCCGCGCCACCCGGCGATCCCCGGCGCGACCTCCGGACGGCAACGTAGACAGGGTCGGTAGCCAGCCGCATGGGCGGCGGCTGCGCTGGGCAGGAAAGTGCAATGCTCGCGCTTGGGCGGTGGCACCGGGCAGATCGGCCGGCAGTAGATGCCGGTCGATGCTACGCAGATGTAGAAGCGCCCGTCGAACCGGCGGTCGCGGGCTTTGAGGGCAGCGTAGCAGACGTCCTGGTCAAGCGGCATGATCTGATTGTGCCAGCTTGTGCGTGCTCGGTCTGGCCGTTTTCGGACTCAGTTGTCGAATACCGTTTTCCAGTGCTTGACTGTGGAGAACTGTTGCCATGGGAACGATGGCGAAACGATACGGGAAACTAGCGGCCGGGCGAGGCGAGGTTCATTTTAGCTGGAAACAGCGAGAGAACGGCGCCTGGGTCCGCAATGAAATGTGGGGGCGTACCGGCAAGTCCGGCTCGACTGTCGAGAAGAATCTCGACCATTTGGTGTCCGGCAGTTTCGATAGCGAGGGGGCGTGCAGGCTCGCGCTGGAACGGGCAGCCAAGGCCTGGCTCTACGATCACCGCTGAAGGGAGGAGATATGCAACGCTCAGAAATTAATCGCATTGTCCGGGATGCCGAGGCCTTCTTTGCGGCGCAGAACTTCATGCTGCCGCCGTTTTCGCGGTGGACGGTGGAGGACTGGGGGGCGGTCGGGTCCGAAGCCGCCGAGATCGTCCATCACAACCTGGGTTGGGACATCACCGACTTTGGCCAGGGAGACTTTGCCGCATGCGGGCTGGTGCTCTTCACGATCCGGAACGGGGCGTTGGAGAATCTGCGCAGTGTGCAAGGGAAGATCTATTGCGAGAAACTGGCGCTCATCGCCGAGGGTCAGATCTGTCCGTCGCATCATCACTTCGTGAAAGTCGAAGACATCATCGCCCGGGGTGGCGGGAAGCTGGCAATTGAACTTCACAATGCCGGCGAAGACGGGTCCTATCGCGATACCGAAATCGTCATCTCGCAGGACGGTGTTCGCCGTACCCTGCCCGCGGGATCAACGGTTACCTTGGATCACGGTGAAAGTGTGACGCTCGAACCCTGGCACTATCATCGGATCTCGTCGATCGGCGGCTCTTGCATGTTTGGTGAGGTTTCGGTCGTTAACGATGATGCCAACGACAACCGCTTTCACGAGCCTGTGGGCCGATTTCCGGAGATCGAGGAAGATGAGGCGCCGTATCGGCTGCTGATTGGCGATTACGCCCGTTACGTGCCGGAACTAGTTCGCCATTAGCACGGGTATCTCGGCGTTGTAGATCAGGTGCCGGGTGGCGCCGCCGAAGATCATTTGTCGCAGGCGGCTATGGGTATAGGCGCCCTTCACCAGCAGGTCGGCGCCGAGGGCGGTTGTTTCGGCGAGGATGGCCTCGCCGACGGTTTGGCTGGCTTTTGCGGCGGCGGTGACGGCGGTTGCTTGGATGCCGTGACGCTGCAGCATCTTGGCCAGATCGTCTGGGCCCGGCCCTGGCACGGTGCCGCCATCAATCGTCAGGACACGGACGGTATCGGCGCGGGTCAGTAACGGCATGGCCAGCGCGACCGTTCGGGCGCTTTCGGTGCTGCCGTTCCAGGCGATGACGATGGTCTTGCCGATCTCCCGCGGGGCAGTCGGCGGGGCCAGCAGGACGGGCCGGCCGGAGTCAAATAGAGCGGTTTCCAGCATGGAGACCGTGGGGGTGGGTTCTCCGTCGATCGGCCGGCCGACGATGATCAGGTCGAAGAGGCGGCCACGGCTGCCGATCGGACCCTCGCCGGGTGCCTCCTCAAGGTGCCAGCCCGCCGAGATGCCTTTACCGTCGGCGCTGGGGCCGGATAGCGGGATCTTGCGGCTCTGGACGAAGTTCAGGAAACGTTGGCGCGCATCTTCGCTGCGCTGGCGGGTCTCGCGTTCGACACTTTCCGCCGCTGACAGCGCGGCACCCATCCCCTCCGCACCCAGCAGCACGTCGATGGCCGGCAGGAGATAGAAGCCTTCGATGTAGCTATCGAAGGTTTGGGCAACGACATGCGCCGTCTCAAAAACAGAGGGCAATGCGCGGCTCTGCTCGACCGCGACCAACAGATTTTTCATGGGCCTACCTCGAAGCGCTTGCTGGGACTTTAGTGCGATCGGGGGACGTTCGGGAAGGCCGGATGATGCACTTGGGAGCCTGTCTGGTCTACCATGCGCGCCGACCCAAGGGAGGGATCGTGCGACCGCTTTGGACACCATCGACGGAACGGGTCGAGGCCGCCCGGCTGACCGGTTTTCGGCGGCGCTGTGAGGCGCGCTGGGGCCACCAGCTGCCCGACTATGACGCGCTGCACGCGTTTTCCGTGGCCGAGCCGGAGAAGTTCTGGCTCAGCGTGTGGGATGAGGCAGGTATAGTCGGTTCGGCCGGGAATGCCCCCTACCTGGTGGACGGCGACAGGATGCCCGGTGCGCGGTTCTTTCCCGAGGCCCGGCTGAACTATGCGGAGAACCTGCTGCGGGCAGAGGGGCCGGAGGATGCCATCGTCTTCTGGGGCGAGGATCGGATCCGGCGGCGGCTGAGCCGCGATGAGCTTCGGACCCAGGTGGCGCGTTGTGCCGGGGCCCTGCGCGCAATCGGGGTGGGGGAGGGTGATCGAGTTGCCGGCTACCTGCCCAACATGCCGGAGACGGTTATCGGCATGCTCGCGGCCACGTCGATCGGGGCGGTCTGGTCGTCAGCGTCGCCCGATTTCGGCGTACAGGGCGTGCTAGACCGGTTCGGGCAGATCGAACCCAAGGTGCTGATCACCTGCGACGGCTACTTTTACGGCGGCAAGATCCACGACACGCTTGGCAAGGCGGTGGAGGTCGCGGCGGCGCTGCCATCGCTGGAACGCACGCTTGTCGTTCCGTACGCGTACGATCGCCCTGTTCTGTCCGGCGTACCCAAGGCCAGTCTTTGGGATGATGCCCTAGCGGAGCAATCGGCGGCGGAACTGAGTTTCAACCGGCTGCCGTTCGATCATCCGCTGTTCATTCTGTTCTCCTCCGGCACGACCGGTGCACCGAAATGTATCGTGCATCGGGCGGGCGGGGTGCTGCTGCAGCACGTCAAGGAGCTGATGCTGCACAGCGACGTACACGCCGGAGACCGGGTGTTTTACTTCACCACCTGCGGGTGGATGATGTGGAACTGGCTGGTGACGGCCCTGGCCGCCGAGGCGACCCTCATCCTGTACGACGGATCGCCGTTTCACCCCGATGGCAACGTACTTTTCGACTATGCCGTTGCTGAGAAGGTGACACTGTTCGGCACCTCGGCGAAATGGATCGATGCGATCAAGAAGGCCGAGCTAAGTCCGCGGGAGACCCACGACCTGTCGACGGTGCGGACGATTTGCTCAACGGGTTCGCCGCTCGTGCCCGAGAGCTTCGACTACGTCTATGAGAATATCAAAACGGACGTTCAGCTTGCCTCCATCTCCGGCGGGACCGATATCGTGTCCTGTTTCATGCTCGGCAATCCCACCGGTTCAGTTTGGCGCGGCGAGATCCAGGCGAAAGGTCTGGGTATGGCCGTGGACGTCTTCGACGATAACGGGCGAAGTGTGCAGGGCGACAAGGGCGAGCTTGTCTGTGTAAAACCGTTCCCGTCGATGCCGCTTGGCTTCTGGCGGGATAAAGACGGCAGCCGTTACCGCGCTGCCTACTTCGAGCGGTACGACAACATTTGGTGCCACGGGGACTATGTCGAGCAGACCGAGCATGGCGGTATCGTCATGTTCGGCCGGTCGGATGCGGTCCTGAACCCGGGCGGGGTGCGGATTGGGACGGCCGAGATCTATCGCCAGGTCGAGCAACTGGAAGAGGTGATTGAGAGCATTGTTATCGGCCAGGACTGGGATAACGATGTGCGCGTTGTGCTGTTCGTGCGCCTGCGCGACGGATTGGCGTTGGACGATGAACTGGTCGACCGTATCAAGCGGCACATCCGAGCCACCTGCACGCCACGGCACGTCCCGGCAAAGGTGATACAAGTCAGTGACATTCCACGGACAAAATCTGGTAAGATCGTCGAGCTTGCCGTCCGTGACGTGGTCCACTCCCGCCCGATCAAGAACAAGGAAGCGCTTGCCAATCCTGAGGCGCTGGACCAATTCCGCGACCGCGCGGAATTGTTGTCATGAAGACCGGCTAGCCTTGGAATCCTCGGAGGAGAAGAAGAGATAATGCGATACGAAGCGCCACAAACCCTCGAAGCAGCGGTTGGTCTGCTAGCAGAGGCCGGCGACAACGGGCGTGTACTGGCGGGCGGGACCGATCTGCTCGTTCAACTGCGCGCCGAAACCATCGAACCCGAGATCGTGGTTGATGTGAAAAGGATCACCGAACTGCGGACAGTGAGCCCGGAAGACGGCGGGTTCCGGATTGGCGCGGCGGTGACTGGTGCGGAGTTGGGTGAGCATGACGGGTTGAGGGCGGCCTGGCCTGGGGTGGTCGAGGCGGCTGAGCTGATCGGTTCTACCCAGATTCAAGGCCGGGCGTCGCTCGGCGGGAACTTGTGCAATGCGTCGCCGGCGGCCGATACGGTGCCGGCGCTGATCGCGGCCGACGCGGTCGCGTCCATCATCGGTCCAAACGGGCGCCGAGACTTGGCGGTCGCCGATGTGGTGAGCGGACCCGGCCAGACAGCGCTGGCCCGGGGTGAGCTGGTTGCTTCCATCAGGCTGCCGTCGCAATCGGCCCGCTCAGCCGACGCCTATCTGCGGTTCATTCCGCGGACGGAGATGGATATTGCGGTGGTCGGTGCCGGGGTGAATCTGACCCTGGACGGCGACGGGCGGTGCACCGCCGCGCGGGTTGCCTTGGGGGCGGTTGCCGAGCGGGCCCTGCTGGTGCCTGCGGCCGGCGACGCCATTGTCGGCTCGACGCTCGATGAGGCCGCGCTGAGCCAATTGGCTGAGGCGGCGAGTGCGGCGTGCCGGCCGATCGATGACAAACGCGGCACCAAGATCTATCGAACCAAGGTTGCGGGCGTGCTGGCGCGCCGTGCGGCGGAGATAGCCCAGACTCGGGCAGGAGAAAGAGCATGAGTAAGTGCCACGTCACGGCAACGATCAACGGCGATGAGGTCGAATACCTCTGTGAGCCGGAAGAGACCCTGTTGGACGTGCTGCGCGACCAACTGTTTCTGACCGGCAGCAAGGAAGGCTGCGGGTCCGGTGACTGCGGTGCCTGCAGTGTGATGCTCGATGGACGCCTCGTGTGTGCCTGTCTAGTGCTCGGTGCCGAGGCCCAGGGGCGTAAGGTCGAGACGATCGAGGGCATGGCCCACGGTGAGACCTTGCATCCGTTGCAGGAGAAGTTCCTCGAACACGCGGCGCTTCAGTGCGGCGTGTGCACCCCGGGTGTGCTGGTGGCGGCGAAGGCGCTGCTCGACCGGAACCCGGATCCGACGGAGACCGAGGTACGGTATTGGTTGGCTGGAAACCTGTGCCGCTGTACCGGGTATGACAAGATCATTCGCGCGGTCATGGATACCGCGGCAGAGATGAGGGGTAACTGAGATGGCGCCAATGGATGGTGGAGGACACGACCTGAAGTGGGTCGGCAAGCGGCCAGTGCGGCCGGACGGCGTGGACAAGGTGACAGGGCGGGCGCGGTTCGGCGCCGACTACAATATGGCCGGCCAACTGGTCGGGCGGGTGCTGCGAAGCCCCCATGCGCACGCCGTTATCAAGAGCATCGACACCAGCGCTGCCGAGAAGGTGCCTGGCGTCAAGGCGGTTATCACGCGGGATGACATTCCCGACCAGCCGCCGGAACCCGTCACGGTCGGCGAAATGTCGGTCAATTTCAGCGACTTGATCCGCAACGTTCTGGCGCGCGAGAAGGTGCTGTATGACGGGCATGCGGTGGCCGCGGTGGCGGCAACGAGCGCGAAGGCGGCTCGCGAGGCGCTGAAGCTGATCAAGGTGGACTACCAGCCGCTGCCCCACGTGTTGGACGTCGAGGAAGCGATGCGGCCGGATGCGCCGGTGCTGCACGACAACCTGTTCACGGAGGGGGCCGATCCGCCGGCTGACAAGCCGTCGAATATCGCCAAGCGGATAGAGTTTACTTTGGGCGACGTGGCGGTCGGCTTCGAGCAGGCCGAGGTGGTACTGGAGCGCTCCTACAAGACCGAGCCGGTTCACCAGGGCTATATCGAGCCGCATGCCTGCGTGGCCAGTGTCACGGAGGACGGGCAGGGCGAGCTTTGGTGCTCTACCCAAGGGCACTTCGTCGTGCGGGCGATCTGCGCGCGGATGATCGGGATGGACATCTCGGCGCTGCGCGTCACCGCCTCGGAGATTGGCGGCGGCTTCGGCGGAAAGACGGTCGTGTATCTGGAGCCGCTGGCCCTCGCGCTGTCGAAGAAAGCCGGCCATCCGGTGAAGATGGTGATGACCCGGAGCGAGGTGTTCCGGGCGACGGGGCCGACATCCGGCGCGACGATCCGGGTGAAGATCGGTGCCACCAAGGATGGCCGTATTACCGCAGGCGAAGCGGAGATGGCCTATCTGGCGGGGGCGTTTCCCGGTTCGCCGGTTAATCCGGGCTGCATGTGCGCCTTCGCACCTTACGATCTGGAGAATGTCTGGGTCGTCGGTTACGACGTGGTGTCGAACAGGCCGAAGGTCGCGGCTTACCGCGCGCCCGGCGCGCCGATTTCCGAGTATGCCGTCGAGAGTCTGATCGACGAGGTGGCTGACGAAATCGGGATGGATCCCATCGATTTCCGTCTGAAGAACGCGGCGAAGCAAGGTACCCATGCCGCCTATGGGCCGAAGTTCGGCCCGATCGGCATGATCGACACGCTGAAGGCGATCAAGGAGTCGGAGCACTACAACACGCCGCTCGGGCCCAATCAGGGCCGGGGCGTCGGTTCCGGTTTCTGGTTCAACATCGGTGGCGAGACCTGCGTGTCGCTGAACATCAGCGAGGACGGTACGGCGACGCTGATGGCCGGTACGCCGGACATTGGCGGGTCGCGGGCGACCCTGTCGCAGATGGCGGCCGAGGAGCTTGGCATCGACTATGACAAGGTCCGGCCGATCATCGGCGACACGAGCTCGCTGGGCTACACCTTCCTCACCGGCGGCAGCCGCGTCACCTTCTCGAGCGGCATGGCCACCGTGCAGGCCGCGCAGGAGGTGATCAAGGAACTCTGTGCGCGGGCCGCGAAGATCTGGGATATCCCGGCCGAAGCGGTGACCTGGGAGGATGGTGAGGCGCGGCCGGCCGGCGACAATGCCGGTAAGTTCGATCCGCTTTCGCTAGAGGAGTTGGCGGCGAGCGCTGGCAAGACCGGTGGTCCGATCACCGGCTATGCCAGTATCAATGCGCAAGGTGCAGGCCCGGGCTTCGGCACGCACCTGGTCGATGTCGAGGTCGACAAGGAAACGGGGCGAGTCACTGTGTTGCGCTACACGGTGGCGCAGGATGCCGGGAAGGCCATTCATCCGAGCTACGTCGAGGGCCAATACCAGGGCGGTGCCGTTCAGGGCATCGGCTGGGCGCTCAACGAAGAGTATATCTACGGCGATGACGGCCTGATGCAGAACCCGGGCTTCCTGGATTACCGGATGCCGGTCGCATCGGATGTGCCGATGGTCGATACGGTGATTGTGGAGGTGCCCAACCCGAACCATCCCTACGGTGTGCGGGGCGTCGGTGAGACACCGATCGTGCCGCCGCTTGGTGCGATCGCGAATGCGGTGTCGCATGCCGTTGGGGTTCGCATGCACGAACTGCCGATGTCGCCGCCGAAGGTGCTTGAGGCTGTGGGTGGCGCGGCGAACGGAGCTGGGGACTAGGCTAAGTGGCGCGGGTCGTATTGACCGGCAACTTGGCGAAGCTTGCGGACGGCGAGGCGGAGTTAGATCTAGACGTCTCGTCGGTCCGCCAACTGTTGCGGGTGCTGGGCGACCGGCACCCGCGGCTCAAGCCACATCTGGAGAAGGGTCTGGCCGTAGCGATTAATGGCACGATCTACCAAGAGGCTTGGCTCGAGGCGATCCCGCCGGATGGCGAAGTGTTTCTGATGCCGCAAATCGGCGGCGGCTGAGTCTAGGGCCGGCGGACGCTCCACGAGATGGCGAGCAGTCCCATCAAGACTGCGATCAGCACAAACGGCAAGCCGCCCTGCAAGGCGTGGCTGACATCATGCCAGAACCCCGGCTCCATGCCATGACCGCCATGGGCAAAAGCGCTTGCCGGCAATAGTGCCGCGACGCTTCCCTGGCAACGAAGACCCCAGTGTTTCATAAGCTTCCCCTACGATCCGACAGCCAACTTATCTGGCGATTGGCATAACAATACGTTTCCGCTCGCGGTCCCTACAAGCCGAAGATCGAGGCGAGGCCGTTTTGCTGGTTGAAGCCGGCCATGACGGTGTCGCTCGGCATTGCGAACTCCGAATCGGCGGCCCTTAGAACAGCCGGTAGCAGATCGACATCCCCGGCCGACGCCAGAAAGATCCCGGGCCGCGCCAGGACCCATTGCACCGCGGTTGCAATCGCATCTTCGTTTTCGAGGGGCTGGTACCAGGTCGTGTGATTGCGGTTGGCGCCTGCTGCCCAGGGGCCGCGGGCGATCGACTTGATGGTCTGGACCGCGACGTTGCGTTCCTGGCAGAGCGCCACGGTCCTCTCGAAGTCCGCGGCATAGGTGCGATGCTGGGACGCATTCCAGTTCCATGGCATCAGCACGGAGTCGAAATCAAACCGCTCCAGGCTGCGGTAGTGCATCGCGGCGACGTTCCAGCCATGGCCGGTTACGCCGATGTGCCGGACCAATCCTTCCTCTCGCGCCTCGACCGCTGCATCCAAAGCACCTCCGGGCGATAGGGCCTGATCCCATTCGTCCGGGTGGATCAACGCGTGGAGTTGCAGCAGATCGACATGGTCGGTGCGAAGGCGTTCAAGGGAGCGGCGGATTTCGGCCTTGGCGCTTTCGTAGTCGCGCTGGCCGGTCTTGGTGGCCAGGAAGAAGTCGTCCCGGTGTCGCTCCATCCAAGGACCGATGCGCAACTCGGCGTTGCCGTAGGATGCGGCGACGTCGATGTGGTTGACCCCAAAGTCCTGCAACAACTCGAACACGCGGTCGGCGGTCGCTTGGTCCGCGGAGGCGAGTGCGGCACCGCCGAATACGACGGCAGAACTCAGATGCCCGGTGCGTCCGAACGGGCGGCGTTCAATGGTCAATCGACTCTCCCGGAAACGCGCGGGCAGCCCCGCGACTATTGAAGCGTGCTAGTATGGGCGATGTATGGCCACCGGTGATGTGCGTCAATGGAAGAGAAAAAGGTACGGCAGACGTTGGAAGCGCTGCGTAACACGCTGCTGAAGAACAGTGCCGAAACAACCGATGACCGGCGACCGGTCGAACTCGATCAACAGAGCGTCGGGCGTTTGTCACGCATGGACGCGATGCAAGTGCAAGCCATGGCACAAGCGCAGGAAGACCGGCGTCAGGCGCAGCTGCGGCGGATTGATGGGGCGTTGCAACGCTTGGCGGAGGGCGAGTATGGGGCGTGCGTTGAATGCGGCGAGGATATCGCGCCGAAACGTTTGGAGATCGACCCGACAGTGGCGAAGTGTGTCGACTGTGCCGATTGACCGGGCGTGCCTGTGACCGACGCGATTCTGGACCCAACCGCGACTTTCCTCGATATGGCGGATGATGGGACCGTCGTGAGGTTCACCAATACGCCGGACTTTTGGGACCGGCTTGCACGCGGTGACATCAAACTAAAGGGTCGGTTGCTCACCACGTCTGACGTTAAGAGTGACATGACTGGGTGGGAGATGCATCCGGCGGGAGATGAGGTGATTGTTGCCGTGTCAGCCGCGGTTGACTTGGTGTTCGACTTACCGGCGGGGCCAGAGCGTGTCGCGGTGCCGAGCGGCCATGTCGCAATCGTGCCGAAGGGCGTTTGGCATCGCTTCGAGGTTCGTGAGCCGGGCCGACTGATGTTCATTACTGCGGGCGAGGGGACAGAGCACCGGCAATAGCCGCGTAAGTGTCATTGGTGGCTACGGCCTGACCAGACCCTCACTCACCAGCCGTTCCATGGCGGACTGAATAGCGCGTTCGGCAACGGCGAGCCCGATCGGCTGCAGCGCCACGTTGCTTTCTTGAATGATCTGCGGCTGGACTTGGATGAGTTTCTGGCCGAGGGGTGTGCGGTAGAACTGGATCAGCTCATGGATCTCCGCTTCCGACATGTGGCGATCCCAGATTGGGATTGTCGCCGAAACGAGTTGGTCGGCAGAGCGTTCGAACTCCGCGTTGATTTCTTCGATCATGATCGCGGTGATGCGGTTGGCGTCCACGCCGGGTTCGGCTGAGGCGATGGTCTGCTGGATCAACGGCTCGATCCCCTGGAGCATTATTCCGGCCATTTGGCTGGCCATGCCGGACGCATTGGTGAGTTCGATCAGCGTCCGAATATTATTGGATTTGTCAGCAACCGCCGGGCTGGCGCCCAGGGTAAGGACGAGCGACGCGGCGAGGGCAAAACGGCGCGATACGAACATGCGATATACTCGCGGAAATTGAGATATGGCGAAGCCTAAGGCGCGGCGGTTACTCGTTGGTGAACGGAAAAAAGAAGGGGCTGCAAAGCAGCCCCTTCCGGCAGAACAATCTGGATTGTAGCCGAAGCTACATGTCCATGCCGCCCATGCCGCCCATGTCGGGCATGCCGCCACCGGGCATGCCGCCGTCTTTCTTCTCGGGCTTCTCGGCGATCATGGCTTCCGTCGTGATCAGCAGGCCGGCGACCGAAGCTGCGTCTTGCAGCGCGGTGCGGACGACCTTGGCCGGGTCGATGATGCCGGCCTTGACCATGTCGGTGTACTTCTCGCTCTGTGCGTCGTAGCCGAAGTTCCTGTCCTTCTGCTCGAGCAGCTTACCGGCGACAACGGCGCCGTCGACGCCGGCATTCTCGACAATCTGCCGAACCGGGGCTTGCAGCGCCCGCTTGACGATGTCGATGCCGACCCGCTGGTCGTCATTCTCGCTGTCCAGTTTGTCGAGGACCGTCGTCGAGTAGAGCAGGGCAACGCCGCCACCGGCGACAACGCCTTCCTCAACCGCGGCGCGGGTCGCGTGCATCGCGTCTTCGACACGATCCTTGCGCTCCTTCACCTCGATCTCGGTGGCGCCACCGACGCGCAGCACCGCAACACCCCCGGCCAGCTTGGCCAGGCGTTCCTGCAGCTTCTCACGGTCGTAATCGGACGTGGTCTCTTCGATCTGCGCCCGGATCTGGTTGCAGCGGCCGGTGATGTCGCCCTTCTTGCCGGCGCCATCGACGAGAGTGGTCTCTTCCTTGCCAATGATGATGCGCTTGGCCTTGCCGAGCATGTCGAGGGAGACGTTTTCCAGCTTGATGCCGAGGTCCTCAGAGATGACCTGACCGCCGGTCAGGATCGCCATGTCTTCGAGCATCGCCTTGCGGCGGTCACCGAAGCCCGGCGCCTTGACGGCGGCGACCTTCAAACCACCACGCAGCTTGTTCACCACCAGCGTTGCCAGGGCTTCGCCCTCGACGTCCTCGGCGATGACCAGCAGCGGCCGGCTGGACTGCACGACAGCCTCGAGCACCGGCAGCATGGCCTGCAGGTTGGAGAGCTTCTTCTCGTGGAGCAGGATGAACGGGTCCTCCAGCTCGCAGAGCATCTTCTCGGCATTGGTGATGAAGTACGGGCTGAGGTAGCCGCGGTCGAACTGCATGCCCTCGACGACTTCGAGTTCGGTGTGAAGGGACTTGGCTTCCTCGACAGTTATTACACCCTCGTTGCCGACCTTCTGCATCGCCTCGGCGATGTAGTCGCCGACTTCGCGGTCGCCGTTGGCCGAGATCGTACCGACCTGGGCGATCTCCTCATTGGTGCGAACCTTCTTGGCGCGCTTGGCGACGTCGGCGATGATCGCCTCGACGGCCATATCGATACCGCGCTTCAGATCCATCGGGTTCATGCCCGCGGCAACGGCCTTGGAGCCTTCGCGGACGATCGCCTGGGCGAGCACCGTGGCAGTGGTGGTGCCGTCACCGGCGAGGTCGCTGGTCTTGGAAGCGACTTCCTTGACCATCTGGGCGCCCATGTTCTCGAACTTGTCTTCAAGCTCGATTTCCTTGGCGACGGTGACGCCGTCCTTGGAGATACGCGGGGCGCCGAAAGACTTGTCGAGAACCACGTTCCGGCCCTTCGGACCGAGCGTGACCTTGACCGCGTTCGCAAGAATATCCACGCCGTGGAGCATCTTGTCCCGGGCGGAGGTTGAGAAACGGACTTCTTTCGCTGGCATTCCTATCTACTCCTTAGGCGGCCTTCCGGGACTTCTTCCCGGATTTCTCGACGATGCCCATGATGTCGGATTCCTTCATGATCAGAAGGTCTTCACCCTCGATCTTGACCTCGGTCCCCGACCACTTGCCGAAGATGATGGTGTCGCCCGCCTTGACATCCAAGGGAACAAGCTTGCCGGAATCGTCGCGGCCGCCTGCACCAACGGCCAGAACCTGGCCCTGCATCGGCTTTTCTTTGGCAGTATCGGGGATAATGATGCCGCCGGATGTGCGCTCGTCTTCTTCCAATCGACGAACCACGACCCGGTCGTGCAAGGGTCGGAAATTCATTCCATTCCTCTCTGACATAGACCAAACGGGATCGTTAGCACTCTCTCCCGACGAGTGCTAACAAGGCGCTATAAAGGCTGGACAGGGTCGCTTGTCAAGGTGTTCCGGGTGCGGTTTCTTCCGGTCTACCGCGGCGCCGCCGCTAAGACTTCGGATCAGCACCCAGAAAGGGTGCTCATCTGTGGTTAAACCACTTTTGGGATAACGTCGTGTGCCGTTGGTCCAGGGATTGGGCGTAGAGCGAGGCCTGATCCGGGTTGTTTACTTCATCGGGGCCGAGCTGTTCAAGGTAGGCCGTCAGTACCAGGCGGAACAGGGATTCGCTCGGATCGAGATAGAGCGGGAGGTCGGCGCCGGTGGCCGCTACCGCCGCCTTGATATCCTGCTCATCGCTCCGCTTGATGCCGCGCCGGAAGCTCTCCAGCGCCCGGCTGCGTTCCGGCCACAGAGCTGTTTGCGCATGGGCCGTCAGCGCATCGACATACTCGCGGAGCCGGTCGTCGAGTTGTTCGTAATAGATCATGTCCGAAGGCCCGATTGCGCCGGCCGGAGCAAGATCGGCCCGTACACGCCGACAAACAGGCCGAATGCGAGTATCCAGAAGACGCTTGAGATGTTGATCAGGCCGGGGCCGGTGCCCAGGAACAAGCTGGCGAGAACCCGTGTAATGGCGGCGAAGGTGATCAGCACGAAGATCGCTGTCGTGGCCGAATTGGCTTTCAACTCGCGCCCCGTATGTCCCAAGGTGGCCCGGGTCATTACAGCCAGGGTCATGGTTCCCATGGCACCGACTGTCAGCGCGTGAAGTCCCGCGGTCGCCGAGACGAGACCCAACGCTCCGAAGCCAAGCAGCAGGAAGGCGAGGGGTAGCCAGGCGTAGCCGAGGTGGAGAACCGCCAACAGAGGCTCGGCGAGCGTGGCGCCGGGCCGCCAACAGCTCATCCTATAGGCATGGGCGGTGGCCACGAGAACGAGCATCCAGCCGGTGGCCGTTGTATCCGGTAGCGCAATCCAAGCGATCATGGCGATGAGGGTGGCCAGGAGCGCCAACCGATCCACCGTGCCGAATCCGGCTGGCAAGGCGGCGGCGCCGCGCTTCTTCAGCCAGTTACGGGTGAAGCTTGGGATAATGCGGCCGCCGATAAGGGCGATCAGCATGGTGATTGTCGCGATCCCCAGGCGAATCCCGTACTGATCCGCGGCGTTGCTCAGGATGGGACCGAGATGGGTGAGGGCGTTGGCGACGAGCAATAACAGAAGGGCGACGACCATTGGCAGGTTCCGCCAATTCTTGCCCGACAGGATTTCACGAAGCACGACCATCAGTAGCACTGCTAGAAAGCTGAGGTCGATGGCGGCGGCTAGGAAAGGACCGATGGTGGCGCTGGCAGCGACGGCGACCCGGCCCGCGAGCCATAAGGCGGCGAGCGCGGCTAGGGGCCAGCCGCGGAGCGGCAGTTGACCGGTCCAATTTGGGATGGCGGTCAGCAGGAAGCCGGCCACGGCGGCGGTGAGATAGCCAAACAAGAGTTCGTGGGTATGCCAGAGGACGGGTGGGCTCGCGGTTGGCAGATCCAGTCCGCCGTGGAGGATGCCCATCCAGAGGAAGATAGCGACGATGGCCCAGATGCTCGCGCCAAGGAAGAAGGGCCGGAATCCGTATCTGAACACGGATGGGCCCGCATAAGAACCTAGTCGCGGAACGGCTTGATTTGTCATCGGCAAAACGATCTGCGGTGGACTATCAATAGATAAGTCCGGCCGCGTCCCGGGGACAGTTGCCATCACATCTGACGGAAGATGTTTTCGATTGGGCCGGTGTGCCCCACATTCAGATGGCCGAACTGAAGCAGATTGAGCGAGGAGGGCCTTATGGCGCTGAGCGGGTTGTTTGGGCGCAAGGGCGCCACAGTCAAACCAGACGTCTTTCCGGATCCTGTGTTGGACTCCGAAGCGGTGGCGGGTGAACAGACCATTATCCTTGCGGGCGGCTGCTTCTGGTGCGTCGAGGCGGTCTACAAGGAGCTGGACGGTGTCCTTACCGTCACCTCCGGCTATGCCGGGGACACGCAAGAGACCGCGACTTATGAACGCGTCTGCAGTGGCGCGACCGATCACGCGGAGGTCGTGCTCATCCGCTTCGATCCGCAGCGTGTCTCGTTGGGGCAACTGCTGAAGATCTTCTTCTCGATCGCCCACGACCCGACTCAGGTCGACCGGCAAGGGGCCGATGTCGGCCGGCAGTACCGATCGGCAATTTTCTATGCGGACGAAGAGCAGCGGCGGATCGCCGAGGCCTACATCAAGCAACTCGACGGCGCCGCTGTATTCGACGCGCCGATCGCGACCAAGCTCGAACCGATCGAGGCCTTCTACGAGGCCGAGGCCTATCATCAGGACTATGCGGCCCGAAACCCGGCACAGCCCTACATCGCCTTCAACGCAAAGCCGAAAGTAGAAAAGCTCCAGGCCAACTTCGGCGACCGCCTCAAACGAGGCTAGGCGGTTCGATGGCCGGGCGACAGCATGTCCCCGGCCATCGGCCTACGCGCTACTCTTGGTCGGTGGGGTGATCCAGCCGACGACCGCGCCGGCCTTATCCTTCACCGTCGCGATGCGGCCAACCTGCGGTACGTCGAACGGCTCTTTGACGACTTCGCCACCTGCGTCTCGAACTTTGGCGATCCGGGCGTCGACGTCATCGACGGTAATGTAGGCGAACCAGTGATCCGGGACGCCGTCCATGCCCGTGCCCGGTGTCATCTCCCAGATGCCGCCGGCCACTTCCTCGCCGGCCATACAGACCGTGTAGTTCGCACCGTCCGCCATTGGGAAGTCTTGGTAGCTCCAGCCCAGCGTGTCCGCGTAGAAAGCCTTGGCCTTGTCGACGCTCCAGGTCATGAGCTCGTTCCAGTGAAAAAGGCCGTGTGTCTTGGTCGGCATCGCTTTTCTCCCTTACGCCAATACCTCAATACTGCACCCGGATCATGTCGTGACCAAGATACGTGTGCCCGCTATTGTGACGGCTGGTCTCGGTAAAATCGACAAACTGCAGGCGAGCTATGTGTTCCGCCTGTTACGAGGCGGCTGTCTGTGTCCAGACGTCTATCTGGTGTTGCGCCCGGCCGCGCAGTGTCACAGGACCGTGGTGCCGTAGTCCGATGGCCTCGGCGCCTCTGGGGCTGAGCCCGGCGGCGGCGGTGACCTCGTGGCTGACGGCCAGGGCGACGTTGAGTTCGCGGGTCAGGCGTTCGAGCCGGCTGGCCACGTTCACCGTGTCGCCGACAACGGCAAACTCAAGCCGGTGCCGGTCGCCGGTGTCGCCGGTCACGACCGGTCCGAAATGCACGCCGATCCCAACGTGAATTGGGTGTTGCCCGGCGCTGAGGCGCTGCTCATTCCACGCGGCGACGGTCCGCAGCATGTCTTGCGCGCATTTGAGGGCGCGTCCTGCATCGTCCTCCTGTGGCTTCGGGGTGCCGAACGTTGCCATCACGCCGTCGCCGATAAACTTGTCGAGCGTGCCGTTGTTGGCAAAGACCGATTGCGCCATGCGGCTGTGGAACTCGCGCAGCAACCCGATCACCTCCTGCGGTGACTGTTGTGTGGACATCTCGGTAAAGCCGACGATGTCAACGAACAGGACGGCGGCCTGCTGTTCCTGAACACTGCCAAACGGCTCGTCGGTGGTGGACAGTTGCTCCAGCATGTTGGGGGACAGGTAGCGCGCTAGGTTGGCGCGCTGCCGTGCCGCTTCCGCCTGGGATACAACCAGTTCCCGTGACCGGGACGCGGCGCTGGTGAGAATACCCGCCACGATGAGAATCGTGAGGATCTCGGTGATCCTGGTATTGGTGGCGACGAAGCTGGGGTCGAGATAGATCCGGCCTATCTCCTCGGCGGTGGTGGCGGGTGGCGCATTCTGAAAGGTGAGCGTGTCAGGCCGGAAGATGATTAGTGAGGCGCCGACCGCCCACGCGAATGCACAGATGACCCCGGCAGTGACGACAAAGCGCGGTGAATAGGTGAACGCCGCAATCCCAACCAGGATCACGAAGAAGTACGGGAAGTTGCCGAACCGGAGCTGCAGTTGGATATCGAACACAAAGTCGCGGAAGGGGCTCGGAACCAGCAGTGTGAAGGTGAGCAGCGCCGCGTCCAAAGCGACGAACGCATACTTCATCCATGGTGCGTAGATCGCGCTTCGGCTCAACAGAAGCAGCCCGGTCCCAAGGGCCGCAAAACAGCCGAGCAATCCGAGAAAATAGACGGTGTCTAAGCCGAAGTTGTCGACCGAGACCCAGATCGCAATGATGGCGATGGCGGCCAGCCGGCCCTGCATTGACCAGGTGACGCCCCGCTTCTCTTCCTCGAGAAAGGTTTTGGCCAGCCGCTGGTTCGGCGAAGACGGCATGCGCAGGCTCCCGAGATACGTGCTCGGGTACTTAGAGCATCCTATCGCTCAGGTTGCTAACGGTCTGCGATGAGCTTGATGCCGAACGCGACGAACAAGATCCCGGCTGCCCGGCGGAATGCGGCTTCGACACGCCGGTAACGTTCGGGGTCGTTTCTCCTGGCGAGGGTCGGGGATCGTAGCGGATGCAAGGCACCCGTCAGAGCTCGAGTGTTTGGCGGCGGTACTGGCCGGTAGGAGCTGGCATCAAGGTCTGACATGAGGGCTCTGCCCTAATCCGTCGCGGCGCCTGTGGAAAACCACCTTGTCCACAGTTTTGTTGAAACCGGCTCACGCTAGACACTACCCGCTGGAGGTCTGCTAACACAAAATACAGCGGGAAAAAGGGGGGAGCCCACCATGTATGGTGTGCATAGGGCCGTCCGGGGGCGGGGGGCACAAGATGTGCTGCTCGGTCTGCTGACTCTGCTGATGGTCGCCTGCTGGCCGGCCGACGTGACCGCCGACTCACCGCCGTTGCAGGCTGTACGAACTCCAGATGCCGAGCCGACCATGCAGGTCGGCACCGCGTCTTGGTACGGATCGTGGCATCACGGGCGAACGACAGCGAACGGCGAGATCTTCGACATGTACGCCATGACGGCGGCGCACAAGTCCTTGCCACTGGGCACGCGGGTGCGGGTCACCAACCTGACGAACCAGAAAACCGTCTCGCTCCGGATCAATGACCGGGGCCCCTACATTCACGACCGGGTGCTGGATGTTTCGTTCGGGGCGGCGCAACAGCTTGGCTTCGTCAAACGGGGTCTGGCGCCTGTGCGGATCATGATCGTGCCCGAGACGCTGCCTGTACCGATACCCCCCGAACGGTTGCTGATCGCTCAGGTGCCGAAACCGTCGCCGCGTCCGCCCGCACCGGTGCGGCAAGCCGAGCGGGATAAGTGGATGGTACAAATCGCCGCTGTCTGGAATCAGCGCGACGCGGATACTGAGTGGAAGCGGCTGTCGCGGCGGCACTCTACAGTCCTGCGGGACCATACACCGCGGATCGAGCAGCGGCAGAGCCGGGGGCGGCATGTCTTCCGGGTGCAGATTGGTGCGTTTCCGGGCCGGCAACCCGCGTCAGAGGTGTGCAGCCAGCTCAAGAGCGTCGGACAGGACTGTTTCGTCGTGCCTAGCGCTCACGCTCAACTGTAAAGCGGGCGATCTTCCGGAGCAGGTCTGCACTCTCGCCAAACATCGACAAGGATTCGATCGCGCGGCCGGCGTAGCGCTCGGCAGCGTCGCGGGCGTTGGCGATGCCCAGGTGCGACACAAAGGTCGTCTTCCCCGCCTCACCGTCACGGCGCAGATCCTTGCCCACCACCGAGGCTTCGCCGGCGCTGTCCAGCAGGTCGTCGGCAATCTGGAAGGCGACGCCTAGGTTGCGGGCATAGGTTCGCAGCGCTTGGCGTTGGTCGTCGGTCGCCTGACCAAGAATGCCACCGGCTTCGCAGGCAGCTGTAATCAGTGCGCCGGTTTTCAGGCTTTGCAGGCGTTCGACCTCCGGCAGGGGTAGCGCGGCATGCTCGGTGGCGATGTCCATCATCTGGCCACCCACCATGCCGCGGACGCCGGCGGCGGCCGAGACCTGAGTGACAAGCGCTAGTCTGACCTGAGGATCAGGATGAGTCTCGGGCTCGGCAAGGACCTCGAACGCGAGGGTCAGCAGCCCATCGCCGGCCAGAATGGCAGTCGCTTCGTCGAATTCGCGGTGCACCGTCGGCCGGCCGCGGCGCAGGGCGGCGTCATCCATCGCCGGCAGGTCGTCATGGATCAGCGAGTAGCAGTGGATGAATTCGATACTGATTGCGGCCTGCATCGACTGGGCGGCCGGCACGCGGAAGAGGTTGGCCGCGGATATCGTCAGGAAGGGGCGGAGGCGCTTGCCAGTGCCGAGGCAGGCGTAACGCATCGCTTTCCAGACCGCCGCCTCGGGGCCGTCAAATGGCTGCAGGCGGACCTCCATCGCCGCGCCGACGTCGGCGGCGGTTCGGGCCAGCGCCCGGTCGAGATCATCCATATGCGTGCGCCCCCCGATTTGCCGATGGAACATGGCATAGCTGGGCCGAAAATCCTAAGTTCTGGCTGAGTTGCAGATTGGGCCGTTTCAGGGGCGTCTTGCATGAGCAAAGAGAAACTACGGGTCGTGCTGGCCGAGCCGCGGGGCTTCTGTGCGGGTGTCGACCGCGCCATCGAGATCGTCGAGCGGGCGCTCAAGAAGTTCGGGCCGCCCGTCTATGTCCGGCATGAGATCGTGCATAACAAACATGTCGTCGGTCGGTTGCGAGATATGGGGGCGGTGTTTGTCGATGAGGTCGATGAGATTCCCGCCGATGCGGTCACAATCTTCAGCGCGCATGGCGTCGCCGACCGGGTGGAGATCGAAGCGTCGGAACGGGGCCTGGATGTCATCGATGCAACCTGTCCGCTGGTGACCAAGGTGCACAAGGAAGGGCAACGTTATGCAAAAGCCGGCATGGATGTGGTGTTGATCGGTCACGCCGGCCATCCCGAAGTCGAAGGCACCATGGGGCGGATCAGCGGGCCGGTGCATCTCATCTCGAAGGTCGAGGAGGTCAAGGAACTCGCGCCGCGCGACCCCGAACAGCTAGCCTATGTGACGCAAACGACGTTGAGCCTGGACGATACGCGCGACGTGATCGAAGCGCTGCAGGCCCGCTTCCCGGCAATCGTCGGACCGGATGTTCGGAACATTTGTTACGCGACCCAGAACCGCCAATCCGCCGTGCGCGGCTTGGTCGCCGAGGTCGATGTGTTACTCGTGGTCGGTGCCGAGAATAGTTCGAACTCCAACCGGTTGCGGGAGATCGGTACGGAGATGGGGAAGCCGAGCTATCTGATCGAGGACGCCGACAGTTTGGAAGAGGCCTGGTTCGACGGCGTGACCAGTATCGGTGTGTCGGCGGGTGCGTCGGCTCCAGAGAACCTCGTGCAGGATGTGGTTGAGCAGATCGGCGTCTGGCGTGACACGTCGGTCGAAACGATGGATGGCGTTCAGGAGAACGTGCGTTTCAAGCTGCCGGAGGTGCTGCGGGGAAACACCGCCCGCCGCTAAGTGCTGCTACGCCGCCTGCTCTGTGAGGCTGGCCTCCAGCGCATCGGCTGCGGCGAAACCGGACGCGACCGCGCTCTCGATGGTTGCCGGCAAGCCGGTGTCGATCCAGTCGCCTGCGAGAAAGACGTTCGCCAGCGAAGTTGTCACTGGTGGTCGCCGCCGGATGTTGACCGGATCCTGGGTGAAGGTGGCGCGCTTCTCCTTAATGATCCGGTGAGGCGGGATCTCTTCGGCCGGTAGTCCGAACACCACCGCCAGGTCCTTCCAGAGTAGCGCGGCGATTTCTTCATTCGGCCGCTGGGCAAGCTCGCGCGCGGCGCTGACAGTGGTGCTCGCCACCTCACCGCGGACGAACACCCAATGTGCTGTGCCGCCGAGAAGCCCGAGGAAGTGCGCGCCCCCGGGAAGCTGGGATGGTGACGGCAATCGGAAATGCGCGTTGACGACTGGCTCGCCCTCCAGAGGTGGGTTCAGGTTCGGGATCAGTTCGGTGGCGGCGGTTGGTGGCACGGCAATGATGGCTCGGTCGTCTGTCTCCAATGGCGTGAGTTGCCCAACGAACTGCAGCGCGTCGGCCCGTTTTTTTTGGCCAATCCTCAGACCGCGCAGACGGCGGCTCATCTGTAGCTGCGCCCCGTGGTGGCGTAAGAAGGCAAGGGCCGGGTCAACAAAGCTTGCGGACAATCCATCACGCGCGACGAGCGGCCGGCAGTGGGCGCCGCCGCGGGCGAAGGTTCGAAGCAAGACATTGCGTAAGGGAGCTGCCGCGGCGCGATCGGTCGCCATGTTCATCACGGCGAGCGTCAGCGGTTCCCAAAATGGGCGGAATAGTGGGTCAGTGGTCCGGATACAATCAGCGACAGTGGCTCGGGGTCCGGCAGCGAGTAGGCGCAGGGCCGACAGGTAGTGAAGCGGGTTTGTTCCGGGGATGCGGCGCGCGGGCGAGAACAGCCACCAGGGGACCGGTCCATCGTTTGGGTGCAGCGTCCACTGATGCCGCGTGCGCAGATCGAGGAACGGAAACCTCGATCCGACCGGTCCAACGAGTGTGTGGGCGGCGCCGACTTTCTCAAGAAAGGAGTGGGCAGCGTGGTTGGCGCTGAGCAGCAGGTGATTGCCGTTGTCGACAACACAGCCGAGTTGGTCGTCGAGGAACGACCGACAGCGTCCGCCCGCCCGTGGCGCGGCGTCGTGTAGGACGATGCGGTGACTTGATGAAGCAAGCTGGACCGCGCTGGCCAGTCCCGCCAGGCCGGCGCCGATTATGTGGACGGTTGGCATCGGGGCCGGAACAGACCTCTCGAGCCTCCAGCCCAGAGTTTGTCGATCGCGGAAAGCCGTATCCGGTGCCGTGGCGGCTGCCAGTCTGCAGCCTCCAGTTCCTGCAGCAGGCGTTCGTAGATCCCAAACATCACAAGGGCGGGCCGGAGGCGCCGGCGGCTACAGGACGTGAGGCATTGGTCGGCCAGAGCAAACGACTGACGCGCCTGTTGCGCCAGATCGCGGCACACGTCGGCAACCTGCGCGTTGCGGACCGTCTCTACTGGAGACGCCTCGGGTGCCAAACCGTGTTTCAGCAAGAGTTCGCGTGGCAGATAGAGGCGACCGCGTTGCGCGTCTTCGTCCAGGTCGCGGAGTATGTTTGTCAGCTGCAGGCCGTGACCGAGGGCGAGGGCGAACGCCCGTGCTTGCTCATGGCACTCGCCAAAGATCCGAATTGAGACCAAACCGACCGCACTGGCTACGTTCCGACAGTAGGTGTCGAGCTGCTCTTGGGTCGGCGCGACCATTTCGCCACGCGCATCCATTTCGAGGCCATCGATTACGGCGCGTAGTTCCTCTCGCGGCAGCTCGAAGGCCGCGGCATGGGGAACGAGTGCGCGGGCGGTGCGGTATTGCGGGTTCCCGGCAAAGATGCGGTTGATCTCGCTGCGCCATGCTGCGAGCTTGCTCAGCTTGTCCGCCGCCGTGCCGGGCCCGTCGGCAATGTCGTCAACCTCTCGGCAAAAGGCGTAGAGGGCAAACATGGCGCGGCGGCGCGCCGCCGGCAGGATCCGCATGCCAAGCAAAAACGAACTGCCGGACGAACTAACGATCTGGCTGACATGATCTCGCACGGTTTGCTCCAAGGTCATGGGCTGACCGGGCTTCCAATGAGCCGACATGCCGGCCGCGCGATCACCTTCGCGATACCGACGAGTGTGCATTTCGCGAAGTTGGCCTTATTCAGTTCGACGCGCCCCGCCAAAGGATCTCCCGCGCGAAGCCGGCGCGCCAATGTGAACGCAAGTTCGGTGATGACCGATGCCTCCATGGCCAATCGACGGCTGTTGATGCTCGTCTGCAACTCGCGTGCTTTAGGCAGCAACAATCCAACGGCGTCAAGACATCGATCCAATACGGTGCGGAGTTGGGGAGATGCGCTGTTTGCCTGCAGGGCATCCACCGCTACGTCTGCCTCTTGCAGCCAGTCGATGGGGATGTAGACCCGATCCAGCCGCCGATAGTCCTCCCCACAGTCCTGGAGGTGATTGAGGATTTGCAAGGCGTTGCACAGGGCGTCGGACGCCTCATACAGCTCTGGCGTCTCGCCGTGGAGATCTAAGAGAAAGCGCCCAACCGGCGCCGCCGAACGGTCACAATAGGCGATCAACTCGGACCAGGACGCATAGCGGTTCTTGAGTGCGTCCTGCCTGAATGCATCGAGTAGATCGAGACCTCGGCGCAGGTTGATTTGGTGCGTAAGAAGCGCGCGGCGCAGTGTGTGTGCTTTGGCGTAGGTCTCTTTGTGTCCCGTGCCATTGCATAAGGCCTCGCCGATTTGATCGAGGCGCGTTGTCTTCTCGTCAGGGGGAAGAGATGCGTTGTCGGCTATATCATCGGCCGCGCGGGCAAAGGCATAGTAGGCCAGGACCGTGGGACGGTACCTGGCCGAGATCAGCTTTGAGGCGACAGGAAAGTTCTCGTCCTGCGGGCGTTTCCCCGATGGCGTCTCAATGCTCATTCGGTTTCCACGGTCTCCGAGAAGCGTCGAAAACGCGTTGTACAGGCCGTTTGGGGTTCGTGTTGAGGGATGTCACTTCGCTATTAGGGGTAGTGTGTCCTGATGGTCTTCACACGCAAGTGAAAGCGAACATCCCAAAGGCTTGTTCCCCTCTGACGGGCTTGCGTGCCAACATGGGACATCGACCGTGTTTGTCCGATATAACCTTTAGAGCCCCGTCCGCCGTGGCGGGGCTCTTTTTTGTCGTACGGCACGGAGCTTCGCATGTTCACGACCCGACCGGAGATCCTTGGCACCTTTGGCGTGATTTCGTCAACGCATTGGATTGCCTCGGCGGTTGGTATGTCGGTGCTGGAGCGGGGCGGCAATGCGTTCGACGCGGCGGTTGCCGCCGGATTCACCCTGCAAGTCGTGGAACCTCACCTGAACGGCGCGGGCGGTGATGTGCCGATCATCTTTCACGCGGCGCGTGGCAACGGGCCGGAGGTGTTGTGCGGGCAAGGCGTGGCGCCGGCCAAGGCGACATCCGCCCACTTCCAGGAGCTGGGTGTCGACTTGGTGCCGGGGACCGGACTGCTTCCGGCCGTGGTGCCGGGGGCGTTCGATGCCTGGCTGCGGCTTTTGCAAGACCACGGCAGTTGGCGGATTGGCGAGGTGTTGGCGCCGGCCATTGGGTATGCGGCGGTGGGCCATCCGTTGTTGCCGCAGGCATCCGAGGTCATCGGCGCGGTGGCGGGGCTGTTTCGCGATGAGTGGCCGAGTTCGGCGGCGGTCTATCTGCCTGGCGGTAACGTCCCGGCTCCAGGGGCACTGTTCCGCAACACTGCGCTGGCCGCGACGTATCAGCGGATTGTAGACGAGGCGGAGCGCGCGACCAGCGATCGCGACGGGCAGATCGAACAGGCGCGGCACGCCTTCTACCGGGGCTTCGTTGCGGAGGCCATCGACCGCTTCTGCTCAAGCGGCAGCTACATGGATAGTTCCGGAAGTCGACATGGCGGCTTGCTGCGATACGGCGACCTCGCCAACTGGACCACCACCTACGAACCGACCCTCTCCTACGAGTACCAAGGCCTTACCGTGCACAAAACCGGGCCGTGGGGTCAGGGCCCGGTCTTCTTGCAGCAGCTCGCCTTGCTCGACGGTTTGGACCTGGGCGCGATGGACCCGAACGGGACAGCCTTCGTTCACTCGGTTGTCGAGGCGGCGAAGTTGGCCTTTGCGGATCGGGAGGCGTTCTACGGTGACCCGTCGTTCGTGGACGTGCCGATCGACGCTCTGCTGAGCGATGCCTACAGCGCGGATCGTCGAAGGCTGATTGCCGAAACAGCGTCAGACGCCTTGTTGCCCGGCTCCCCTGGCGGCGCAACGCCCCGCTTGCCGACTGCGGTCGATACGGGGCCGGATCTGATGGCTGGGGCGGGTGAACCTACTTTTGCCGCCAAGCCGAGCCGTGATGGTGACACTTGCCATGTGGATGTTGCCGACCGCTGGGGCAATGTCGTTTCGGCGACGCCGAGTGGTGGCTGGCTGCAAAGTTCGCCGATCATTCCGGAACTCGGTTTTTGCCTGGGCACGCGCGGTCAGATGTTCTGGGTGGAGGAGGGGCTGCCGGCGAGCATAGCGCCGGGCAAGCGGCCGCGGACGACGTTGACGCCGACGCTGGTGACCCGGGACGGTGCCCCCTATCTGGCGTTTGGCACCCCCGGCGGCGATCAGCAGGATCAATGGACGCTGATTTTCTTCCTGCGCCACGTGCATCACGGCCTGAACCTACAGGAAGCAATCGATGCACCCTTGTTTCACTCGGCGCATTTCCCGAGTTCGTTTTATCCGCGCACGGCGGCACCGGGGCGGATGGCCCTCGAAGAGCGTTTTTCGGATGAGGTGATCGCCGATCTTCGGCGGCGCGGGCATGAGGTGGTTGTCGCCGACGATTGGTCAGTCGGCCGCGTGTGTGCCGTTTCGCGAGGGGATGGCTTGTTACGGGCGGCGGCGACGCCGCGGCTTATGCAGGCCTATGCTATTGGCCGGTAGTCAGGGTGCCGTCGGCCATCGCGATTTCGTCACGCTGTTTCCGTAGCTCCGCAAGAAGACCGTCGATGCCGCCACGGCGAACAACCGACGTGAACTCATCGCGGTAGGTGTTGGCGAGGCTGACGCCTTCAAGGACGACGTCGGTGATCTTGTAGTTGTCGCCCCTGCTGGCGACGCGCCAATCGACACGGACCTGGGAACTGTCGGAGATGTGGAAAATCGAACGGACGATCGTGGCCTGTTCCTGCGGATTTGCGCTGGTGGCGGCGACGGCGTTCGTGACCTCGAAGGACTCGCCGGAGTACTGGCTTAGGCGGTCGGCGGATACGCCAATCACCACATCTTCGAACAGTTTCAGATACTCGGCTCGGTCCTCCTCAGAAGCTCGGCGCCAGTACCGGCCGAGGACATATCGGGCGATGCCTCGAACAGCGAAACCGTCGTTGATCAGACTGCGGATCTCTTGCCGTACCTGTTCATCCGGCAGATCTGCGTTGGCGGTGTCGATGGCCCGGTCCGCCAGTCCTTCAATGAACTGCTTGGAACGATCCACATACTCCTGTGCCGGCGCCGGGGCGCTGACGACTGCAATTCCAATGGCCAGGATTAGTGTTCGAACCAAACTCATCGACAACATCCCATACTGCATAATTCGAGGTTATGCGGCCGGCCCCTTTCCGGGGCCTTGTCCTTGTAGCATCCCGGAAGTATTCCGCTTTTTCCCGAGGAGCCAAACTCCCAGGGGGAATACGCACGGGCCCGGTAGGGTAGCGCAAAAGCCATAGATCGGAAGTCGGGAGTTAGCATGGTCCTGGGTACGAAATGCGAACGCTGGTTGAGTGTGTTGTGGCTGCAACGCGTCTTTTTGGCTGTAACCGTCATCACCGGTACGATGGTAGGGGCCCAGGCGGATGAGGCCAGGTCGATCACGGTTCAGGGAACCGGCGTCGTTATGGCCGTGCCTGACTTGGCGCGGGTTCAAGTTGGCGTGACCACCCAGGGTGAGACGGCCGTCGCCGCCATGGGCGCCAATTCGGAACGTGTGGCCGCGGTCCTGGCCGCCCTGCCGGACCAGGGTGTCGCCGCGGAGGACGTTCAGACGGCCTCGATCTCGTTGTTTCCGGTGTATGAACAGCGGCGGGAGCCCTCGGGTCAGCCGCCACGGGTGGTCGCCTATCGGGCCAGCAATAACCTGACGGTCGTGGTCCAAGACCTGCAGCGGGTCGGAGAGGTCCTCGACGTTCTGGTCGGTCTGGGGGTGACTGATATTGGAGTGCTCGAGTTCCAATCCTCAGCGGTCGAACGATTGCGTGACGAAGCGTTGGTGCTGGCGATGGGACGGGCGCGGGACAAGGCATTGCTGCTCAGCGAAGCGGCCCGTGTGGAGTTGGGCGACTTGCAGTCGGTGACTGAGCAGATAGGAGGCGCGCGCCCGGTGTTGGCCGCCCGCGCCTTTGCAGAGTCCGCGGTGCCCATCGCGCCGGGGCAGCAACGGATTGAGGCGACGGTGGTGGCGACGTTTTCGCTGGTCGATTGAGTTAGCGGCGGAGGATGTTGTGGCCGGCGGCGAACAGCTCTTCCGGGTTGAGGTGCCGGCCGCGATAGAGGATCTCGTAGTGGACGTGCGGACCGGTGGAACGGCCCGTCGAGCCGACTTGCGCCACCCGCTGGCGATAGACGATGCGTTGGCCGCGCCGGACGAGGATTTTGTGCAGGTGCCCGTAACGGGTCTTGAAGCCGCGTCCGTGATCGATCTCGATGAACTTGCCGAACGAGCCCTTGGTTCCGACAAAGGTCACGACACCCGGGGCCGGGGCGAAGATTGGTGTCCGCTGTGGACCTGAGATATCGACGCCGCGGTGCAGCGAACGTCGTCCGGTGACCGGGTGTTTCCGGTATCCGTAAGGGCTGGTGAGTCGGCCGTCGTCGACGGGCCGGGCAAGTGGGATCGCCTGTACTACGGTCCGGAAAGCGGTCCAGGCTGCCAGCGTGTCCTCAAGCCGTTCCAGGTCGCGGGCGTACTCAGCGTAGTTTGTTCGACGGGCGGCGGGCGTGATGTCGTCGCTGATCAGACCGGCCAACTCGCGGGGCAGCAGGTCGGACGCACGGACGCCGGCTTGCTCGAGGCCCTTCGTCACGCGCTGTACGTCCTGCATGAGGTTTTCGCCGAGCTCGCGGACGCTGTTAGCGACCCGCTCCTCGGTCTTTCTTAGTTCCGCCGCGCTGGCGAGCGCAGTCGCCATCTCGACATTTTCCGCCTGCAACTCTGCGATCTGCGCCTCGCCACGGTGGACCAAATAGGACTGATAGGCCAAACGCAGGCCCATGACGAAGGCGACGAGAGCTATGCCCGCGACGATCCCGGCAGAAACCTTCTGTAGCTTTGGCGTAAGGAAGACGTAATGAACGCGGCCATCGGTCCGCAGCAGCAGTTGCCGCTCGCGAAAGACATGATCCAAGTATTGCTGGAGCCGTGCGTTTCGCTGCGCGACGCTGCGCTGCCAGTTCCGCCAATGCCTTCGGGCGGCGGCCTTAAGGGGATGCTCCTTGGACATGAGGAGATCGGTTCGATCTCCTCGCGCTACTGCTGACGGTGTAGGACTGTGACCTTGTCGTCAGTTGACGCGGACGAACGCCGGCGGAGGTTGCCCTCAAACATTGCGCCTTCGTCGATGGCCAAGCTGTTGTAGGCGATATCGCCATCCAGCTTGGCGTTGGCACCGAGATGGACGCTCTGTGCATCGACGAAGCCGGAGATCGATCCGTTCAAGGTCAGGCTGGTGACGCGCACCTTACCAACGATAGTGGCGCGGTCGCCGACGGTAAGGTTGAGGCAGTCGAGGTCGCCATCAATGGTTCCGTCGAACTGCAGATCGGCGGCGCATGACAGGTTCCCTTGGATCGAAACATCCGGACCGATGTAGGAGCGCTTGGTCGGACCTGGGGTGGGTGCTTTTGCCTTGTCTGCTTTTGCCGGCTGTGGCGGGTCGTTGCGTGAAAACATGATCCATCCAAAGAATGATTGCGGCGCGCCGTTGGCAGCCGTCCGATTTTTGAGCGGTAGGCTTAAAGGATGGTAAAGGGGCGCTGCCTGCTGGGCGCAGTGCCTCGTGCGGACAGGCTTTACTAACAATTGTTAATTGTCAGAACGCCTGCGCTGTGTGCTCCGTATCTGTCGCTTGACCTGTAAATGTATCCACCAATCCTGTGCGTAACTCTGTGCAGAATCCGAGGTCGCGCGGCCAAAGAGGGCGGTTCCTCAAGCCGCTTAAGTGATTGATTAAAATATAGGCAAACGAGTGAAAGCGAGAGTTGGCGTTGGTTTTTTCACGGACCTGGCAAATGACGCCGCGGAACGCCGGCCGGTAGGCCAAACTGAGGCGATCCTCGCGGTGTTGTGGACAAGCCCATGTCTTCGCCGGCTCCGACAATGGAACCCAGTCAACGGGACCGCCGGAATTGGCAATTCACAATTGTTGTTTGTCAGAGCAAGTCGATCAAATCGAGATAGCGGCCCGCCTCGCGCCGCAGCTGCTTTTCGTTCTGCCGCACGAGTTCGACCAACACGGCGCTCACCGAAGCTCTGCCGCCTTGTTCCTTCGCGCGCTTGAAGGCGACGGCGCGCAGCAGCGCGTGGACATCCGCGGGCACGTTGATGCCGGTCGTTCGGGAGTCTGGTGCCTCGGTGTGGAGTTCACCCGTGGTCTTCGCTTGTGCGGCCGTATCAAGCACGGTGCTGACCGAGCGGCGTCGTGCCATCAAAGGACCCTTGTCAAAACGGCTTCTCCCAACGCGGCAATATCGTCTCTGGCGGCGCTGCGTCTAGCATACTCGCCAATCCACTGTCCGGTGGAGAAACTGTCGACGAAGGCGGTTCGCTGACGAACCATCGGCCCGATCGGCTCGCCCAATTGTGTAAGGGCATCGGTGATCTCGCGGCCGGCCAGGGTGCGCACGTCGATCTTCGACGGGATCAAGATGCAGTCCGGCGCGCCGTTCCGTCGTTTCCGGCGGGCCAGGTGCACGAGTTCCACGGCGCGGGCGGTGGCGATCAAGTCCGCACCGGATGCAGTAACGGGGATAATGACGATATCAGCAATGCCAACGGCCGCTTCGGTCACGGCCTGCAAGTGGGGCGGACAATCGATAACGATGAGGTCGACTTCCTTGGCGAGGACCCGGCGGATCCACCGCCGCACGCCCTGGGCGCCGTCGAGGGGCATGTGATCGTGATCGATGTCGAAGTCGCCCGAATTTAGCCAGTGGGTCGCCGAGCCCTGGGTGTCGGCGTCGATAACGGCGACGCTGAAACCGCGTGCGTGCATTTCGCAGGCGAGGTTGACGGCAACAGTCGTCTTGCCAACTCCACCCTTCAGGTTTGCGACAGTAAGTACAGTTGCCACGCCGGCGCCCCTTGCGCGAAGAACCTACCGAGCGGCCACATCCGTGTGAACGAACAATTCGGCTCAATAAGACGTATGCATGTGGCCGATCGGTGTACCTCGGTTTGCGCTGCTTCCTAACGGCCGGTGGATGCTGAGACCGGTGGCCGGGCCGTATTTGCCGTCGACAAGGCTTCGACCTCCCCGGCAATTGTGCCACCGCCAACGATTTCCAACCGACCATAGCGGATTGTACCGTTAACGCGGCCGCGCTCGTGGATCCGCAGTATCTTGGTGACCGTAAGTTCGCCGTCGAACACACCGCGGATCTCGGCTGTTTCGACCTCACAGGTGCCGGTAAGCTGGCCGTGCTCCGTGACGTTGATGAGGCGGCCGCTGAAGGCGGCTTCGACCTTGCCTTCAACCGTCAAGACAGCGCATTGATCGATCTCGCCCTTCAGTTTGATGTTGCGGCCAACCCGCAACTCGGTTTCGGCGGACTGGATGGGCGTTGGCGGCCGCTCACGTGGCGTCTTCGTTGGCGGTAGATCGACGATCCGACGCGGCGCGATGCTCGGTATCTGGCGGTTGCTCATTCGTTTCTCCTTCCCCCGAGCGGAAGGTTAGCGCAAGGGGCGTTGTG
The DNA here is from genome assembly GCA_028279245.1 of Alphaproteobacteria bacterium. Taxonomy (GTDB): domain Bacteria; phylum Pseudomonadota; class Alphaproteobacteria; order UBA6615; family UBA6615; genus JANQOE01. The sequence continues at coordinate 23,364 of JANQOE010000059.1, read as the reverse complement.
GGGCATCACATTCTTCTGTGGAATTGACGTCGGGTTGCCTGCAAAAAAGCGTAGGTGACATACCTACGACTCGACGATAATCAGGCCATGCAGCGCGTTTCGCGACGTACTTCGCAACTGGTGGAAGTGCCGGGCCTCGACCTTCGACTTGCGGTGCGGGTCAATCGCCGTGCGAAGCGGATCAGCTTGCGTGTCGATGCCGTCAGTGATGTGGCGACGCTGGTCTTACCATCGGAGGCGGACTGGGCCGACGGTGTACGCTTTGCCCGCAGTCGCGAGCGCTGGCTCAAGAAGCAATTGGCGCGCCGCCCTGCCAGAGTACCGTTTGCCGACGGGAGCATCATTCCGTTCCACGGTGAGCCGCACGAGATTGTGCACAGCGACGAGGCATGCGGCGGTGTCTGGCAGGGCGATGGCACCTTGCTGATTGGCGGCACGGCAGTCGGACTGTCCGGGCGTTTGCAATCCTGGTTGCGGCACCGCGCCAGGTTGTCTCTGTCGGCGCATGCTGAACGCTATGCCGCTGAGCTCGGGCGGCCCATTCGCCGAATTGCCATCCGCGACCCGAAGAGCCAGTGGGGCAGTTGTACGCGGAGTGGAAACCTATCGTTTTCCTGGCGCCTGGTGATGGCGCCGGCCTATGTCCTGGACTACATGGCAGCCCATGAAGTGACCCATTTGGCCGAATTTGGACACGGGCCAGGCTTCCGCCGGACGGTCCGGGCGCTCTGTCCCCATGTCGCCAAGGCGGAGCGCTGGTTGGCACAGCGCGGGCATGATCTGCACCGCTATGGGTGAGAGGCTGATTTAACGGCGGGTTAACCGTAGTCAGCCAATAATTCTACTGCTTCCGAGTAGGTGTTAGGAGCAGGGGAATGAGTGTCGGTCTGAGCAGAGAAGACGTCGAGCGGCTGACCAAGGACCGATCGGACGATGTCCGGGCGGCAACAGCTGCAAAGGTTGCGGGAAGTCTCGATTCCTCCCTCAGCACCAACGAGCGCGAATTGGCGAACGATGTTTGCCGTCAGTTCGTGCATGACGCTGCTGTGGAAGTCCGTGCGGCGCTGGCCGAGAGCCTCAAACAAAGCGAAGCGGTGCCCCACGATATCGCACTGTCCCTCGCGGCCGATGCCGCCGAGGTGGCGCTGCCGATCCTGCAGTTCTCCCAAGTGTTGACGGATGAGGATCTGCTGGAAGTCATCGGCGCGAACGATCCGAAGAAGCAGGTTGCGATTGCGCGCCGGGAGTCGGTTTCGGCTGACGTCGCCGATGCGCTGGTGGAAACCCGCAACGAAGACGTGGTCGCGGAGTTGGTCGCCAACGACGGCGCGGAGATTCGGGAATCCACGTTCGAGAAAGTGCTGGAGGAGTTCCAGGACAGTGACCGGGTCAAAACGCCAATGGTCTACCGGAAGCGTCTGCCGGTCGCTGTGGCGGAACAACTCGTCACGCTGGTCTCCGAGCGTCTTTGCGATCATCTGATGACGCACCATGAGTTGCCGGAAAGCTTGCGGACCGATTTGCTGCTAAAGACCCGCGAGCGGGCCATCATGACTTTGTCGTCGATGGAGACCGCTGGGGAGTTGGTGGATGCGTTGGCGAAAAACGGCCGTCTAACCGGCTCCATTATCATTCGGGCCATCTGCATGGGCGACCTGCCGTTCTTCGAGTTTGCGCTGGCCCACAAGGCTGATGTGCCGATCGATAACGCCCGCCTGTTGATCCATGACGAGGGGCCGCTCGGCTTGAAGGCGATCTATCGGAAGGCCGATCTGTCGGACAAGCTGTTCCCGATCGCCCGTGCCGCGATCGATGTCGCCCACGAGACCGATTATGATGGTGATGAGAATGACCGGGCGCGGTATTCCCGGCGGATGATCGAGCGGGTGATGACCCAGTTCGAGGAACCGAGCACGAATTTCGACGCCGAGAATGTCGAGTACTTGCTCGACAAGATCAACGAACTTGCTGCCGCCGGCGCATCGGTCACGGCAAGCCCAGTCCACTAAGAGCGCGTTCGCCTCAATCTCTTTGGCGTGTTAGCCTCGTCCGCTTCGTTCGGGTGAGGTGTGATGGACGACAAGCCGTTTGTTGTCGGGTTATTGCTGTTTCCGCGGCTGACTTTGCTGGACCTGATAGGTCCCTATCAGGTCTTCGAGCGCGCGCCGGGTTTCGAGACCCATCTGATCGCCAAAACAACCGCACCCGTGGCCGACAGCAGCGGCGTCGCCTTGGTGCCAACCGCGACGTTTGCGTCAGCACCGCAGTTGGATCTGCTGTGCGTTCCGGGCGGGCCGGGCGAAGCCGATGCCTACGAGGATGAAGACACGCTGGGGTTCGTGCGGGAAGCGGCCGCAAAAGCGCAGTATGTGACTTCGGTCTGTACCGGTTCCCTGATCCTCGGCGCTGCCGGCCTGCTGCGCGGGCGGCGCGCGGCTAGTCATTGGGCGTCCCGGGAGATGATCGCGACCTTTGGCGGGATCCCGGATGAGGGCCGGGTTGTTGTCGACGGGAATTTGATAACCGGCGGCGGGGTGACGGCTGGGATCGACTTCGCGCTCGAGGTGGTAGCGCGGATCCGCGGTGCCGAGAGTGCCCAGATGCGGCAGTTGTCCCTTGAGTATGCGCCGGCGCCGCCGTTCGATGCGGGGTCGCCGGACACCGCGCCGCCGCAGGTGGTCGACAAGCTGTGGACCGGGATGGAGCCTTTTCTTGCGCAGCGACGTGAGCGGGCGAAGCGCGCGGCGGCTCGTCTCGGTTAGTCGCCGAACAGGTGGGTGCCGAGCATGAAGCGGCGCCCTTCGGTGACCGGCAAGACTTCGTGGAGCAGGGATGCAGAGAAGACGACTGCCGTGCCAGGCGCGCCGCGATAGAGTTGGCGTCCGTATTCAGGGAACCGAAGTTCGCCCCCGGTGTAGTCGTCGGTATTCAACTGTATGGAAGCGGTAAAACGGCGATGTTTGGTCGCTTCCGTCATGTTGTCACGGTGTGGACCCAGGCTGCCGCCCAGTGCGCCTTCGTAGCAGGCGATGCGATAATCCTCGCGCCGCGAAATACCGGTCTGGAATGCCTTGCGTATTTCCAGTCCGAGCCGCCGGGGTAGCCGTTCGTCCAAATACGCCAATAAGGCCGGGTCGCGCGGTACGTGCTGGCGGACGTTGCCGTAGGCGTCGAAGAAGGCGTGCGACGCTTCGTTGCGGCGGGCACCACGGGCTTCAATGGGTTCGCGGTCCAGATGTTCCCATGCCTCGATCACACGCTGGCAACCCGCTGGGTCGAGGACGCGAGGGATGACCAGGACCGGTGCGTGCATGGACAGTGTCCCGTCCGGCGCGACTTTCAGTGCGGCGTCGACGCCCCGCAACGCTCGGTCGACGTCGGCCTGGCTGCCGGACGCCGGAAAGATGTCGAGGATACGGGCGTCGAGGTCGAGGATGCACACGCTCGGCTCATTGCAGCCGTACTTGGCATGCGTCGCCCCGTCCCGGTCAGTGAGGTTCTGCAGGGCATCGTCCGGCGTGCCACGATTGCCGTGACCTATGACAAAGAGGGTCGCGTCGGCGTCAGCAAAAGCGTCCGCTTGTTTAGCGAATTCCGCAAACGTGCTGCCGGAACCGCCCGTGAAGAGGAGGACGAGCGGTTTCCCGGCGACGCGGTTCTCGACTGGGCTTTTGGCGTGTCCTTGCTGATCCTTCAACAGGAACTGTGGCGCACGATCCCCGGGCTCCAGCATGGCTCAGGAGGACTGATAGAGCTGCTTCGGGTCGGTCTGTACGGGGGCGAAGCTCTCCAGGCCCGCCCCGCCGAGCCGGCGATAAAAGCAGTTTCGCCGGCCGGTGTGGCAGGCAACGCCTTTCTGATCGACTTGCAACAACAAGGTATCGCCGTCGCAGTCGATGCGCAGGTCGACGACCCGCTGGGTCTGGCCCGATGTTTCGCCCTTGCGCCACAGCTTGCCGCGGCTGCGCGACCAGTAATGCGCTTCGCCGGTTGAGATCGTTGCTTCGATCGACTCCCGGCTCATCCAAGCCATCATCAACACTTCGCCGGTGTCGAACTGCTGAGCGATTGCCGGGACCAGGCCATTGGCATCCGGGGCGAGGGCATCGAGTAGGGGTTTCGGGTTCATGTCGCATTCCTTAGGCGTTCGAAGCCGGCGGTCAGGTCGGCAATGAGGTCGCGAGGATCCTCCAGACCAATGTGTAATCTGAGCAGTTGTCCGCCAGCGGTCCACTGGGTGGCGGTACGGGCGCGCGTGGGGTCGGAGGGCAGGATCAGGGATTCGAAGCCGCCCCAACTCGCACCAATGGTGAAGAGGCGCAGCCCGTCGACCATGGCGGCCACGGCGTCGTCGGCATATCCGGGCGTGAGAACGATACTCATCAAACCGGAGGCGCCGCCAAAGTCGCGTTGCCAGATGGCATGGCCCGGGTCGGACGCCAGTGGCGGGTACAGCACACGGTCGATCTCCGGCCTTGTCGACAGAAACTCGGCGAGGGCCAAGGCATTGCGCTGATGACGTTCAAGGCGCACCGACAGGGTGCGTAGGCCGCGCAGTGCCAGATAGATGTCGTCGGGACCGGCGCAAACCCCGAAATTCGTCGCGTTGGTACGGACCGCCGGCAGTGACCGCGCATTCGCCACGATGATGCCCAGCAACAAGTCGGCGTGTCCGCCGATGTATTTGGTCGCCGAGTGCACCGAGATGTCGACACCATGGGTGAAGGACTTGAAGAGCAGCGGCGTGCCCCAGGTGTTGTCGTTGATCAGCGTGGCATCCGCCGCGTGCGCGGCGGCGGCTATTGCCGGGATGTCCAGCATCTCGAAGGTCAGCGAGCCGGGTGACTCGGTGAAGACCGCCTTGGTCCCGGGTTTGAACAGCCTCCCTATAGCCGCACCGATCGCCGGGTCGAAGTAGGTCACCTCGATGCCGAACCTGGTCAACACCCGGTCGCAGAACCGGCGCGTCGGGCCATAGACGCAGTCCGCGACGAGCAGATGATCGCCGGCGCCGAGGACGGACGTGAGGGCGGTGGCAATGGCGGCCACGCCACTCGAGGCGACCACCGCGCCGGCACCGCCTTCGAGCGCCGCCACGGCGTCTTGCAAGGCCTCGCTGGTCGGTGTGGCGGCGCGGCCGTAGCTGTAGCCCGCGTAGCTGCGAGAGCGGGTTGCGGCCAGATCGGCCGTCGTCGGAAAGGCAAAGGTCGACGCGCGGTAGGCCGGCACGTTAATGGCGCCGTAATGGTCCGCGGGCGCACGGCCCTGCTCGATCAACAGCGTGTCGTCTTGAAGTCGAGGGAGCGGCGGTGTCGCGTCGGGTGTTCGCTTAGTCACGTCGCCGGGGAAGGGGCGTGATCACCGCGTGGGGGCCGGGTGGCGCCTTCTTGTCCTGGTGGGTTTGCGGCAGTGGCGTCTTCGGATCGATGAGGCTCTTGGTCCGAGGATCTGGCATGTTTTCGACATGCTGCCCGACCGCGGCGAAACCGACCCTCTGCAGCAGGCCGGCGGCACGGTGATGATCGAACGAGGTGATGCGGGTGCTTACGCGTTCCGGCTCGCGGCGCCAGATCCCATCGACCACCCAGTTGGCCAAGTACAGACCGTAGCCCTTGCCGATGTATTCCGGAATCAGGCCGAGGATGGAAATCTCAACGGACCGATCCTGGTCGAAGGACGTGTAGTCCACTTCGGTGAAGCCGGCCGGCACGCCGTCGACGTAGAGGACGTAGATCTCGATTTTCTCGTTCTTGATCAGCGACTTCAGGTCGTCGTCGGCCATCGCGCGCCGTTCCCACCAGAACCAGCGTTCGCCGACATTGTTGTAAAGGTACCGATAGAAGGAGAGGGTCATGCCCTCGGCGAGCAACAACGCATGTTTGCCGGGCGGGCGCGGCACTACGCGATAGTGGGGCGCCTTGGTCATGGCGAGGTCGGTAATCGTGACTTCGAGTTCCTTGGCTTCAGCCACTGGCGGACCTTTCCACGGGCGTATCGTCGCGGCTGCCCCATTCCGACCAGGACCCGTCATAGACCGCCCAATTGTCGTAGCCGGCCACGAGCATGCCGAGGGAGAGGATGCAGGCGGTTACGCCCGATCCGCAAGTGGTGATGACAGGCTTGGGCTGATCCAAGCCGGCTGTCTTTAGGCGTGCCTGTATCTCGGATACCGGCAGGAAGAACTCGGCGGCTTCATCCAACAGGTTAGCGTAGTGCAGATTGAGGGCGCCGGGCATGTGGCCGCTGCGAACGCCGGGGCGCGGTTCGGGCGCTGAGCCATCGAACCGGCCGGGACTGCGGACGTCGGCGATGAGCGACCCGCCGCCGGCGACTGCTTGTTGCACATCGGACAGTCGGGCGAGCAGCTGCGGTACCAGTTTTGCGGAGAAGCTCGTGGGCGTCACTGCGGTTGGCTCTGCGGTCAGTGGCAGGTTTCGACGACGCCACTCGGGCAGACCGCCGTCCAGCAGACTGACGCGGTCGTGCCCAAAGGCGCGGAACATCCACCAGACGCGCGGGCCGGAGAAGATGCCCTGACCGTCATAGACAACGACATGGTCGTCGTTGCCGATGCCGAGCACGCCAACCGCTTCCGTAAACTGTTCGGCGCTGGGCATGGTGTGCGGCAGGCCACTGTCTTGATCGGCGATCCGGTCGATGTCGAAGTAGACGGCACCGGGGATGTGGCTGGCCTCGTATTCCGCAATCGCATTGCGATCGGTCGGCGGCAGAAACCAGGTGGCGTCGACCGGCTTGACCTTTGGGTCAGCCAAGTTGGCAGCTAACCATTCAGCGGAGACGAGGGCGTCAACCATCGCTGAAACCGACCACCACGCGGCGGTTCTGCCGGCCTTTCTTTTCGATCTTGCGGACTTCCACCTGACCGATCTCACTGGTCCTTGCGACGTGGGTGCCGCCGCAGGGCTGGAGGTCCTGCCCGTCGACGTTGATCAGGCGGACTTTGCCGGCGCCGCGCGGTGGCTGCACGCTCATCGTCTTCACCAGATCGGGCTGGCTGTCGAGTTCTTCGTCAGTGATCCACTCTGCAAGGACGCTGTGGTCCTCCTGAACCAACGCGTTGAGCCGCGTGGTGATCTCGGCCTTGTCCAGGCCGCCTTCCGGGATGTCGAAATCCAGACGGCCTTTGTCAGCGGCGATTTGACCGCCGGTCACCGGGTAGGGAAGGATCGCCGACAACAGATGCAGGCAGGTGTGGATCCGCATGTGGCGGTAACGTCGGTCCCAGTCGATGGCGGCGGTGACGCAATCGCCCGCCGACAATACGGGCTGATCTTCAGCCGGCACGTGGACGATTTCACCCGGCGCGTCGCCTTTGACGGTTGTGGCGATGTGCACCTCCGAACCGTCAGCCAGGCGTAGGAGACCGGTATCGCCCGGTTGCCCGCCGCCGGTGGGGTAGAAGACCGTCTGGTCAAGGATGATTCCGTTCCGATCGTTGATCGCGACGACTGTTGCGTCACACTCGCGGAGGTAGCTGTCCTGACGATAGAGTTCCTCGGTTGCCATGGCGCCTATCCGAGCCACTCGGGAACGGGCAGACCTTTGTCCCGCAGGAACGGCGGGTTGTAGATCTTCGACGCATAGCGGCTGCCGTAGTCGCAGAGCACCGTGACGATGGTATGGCCCGGGCCCAGTTGCTTCGCCAGTTTGATGGCGCCGGTCACGTTAATGGCGGACGACGTGCCTAGCATCAGCCCTTCATGCTTCAGCAGATTGTAAAGGTAGGGCAGGGATTCAGTGTCGGTGACCTGAAACCACTCGTCGACCTTCATGCCGTCCATGTTGGCGGTGATGCGGCCGTTGCCGATACCTTCGGTGATCGAGCTACCTTCCGCCTTCAGTTCGCCGCGCGCGTAGTAGTTGAAGATGGCCGAGCCCAGCGGGTCCGCCAGGCCGATGACGATCTCGGACTTGCGCTCCTTCAGAAAGGTGCCGACACCGGACAGGGTGCCGCCGGTACCGACCGCGCAGATAAAGGCGTCGATGGTGCCGTCGGTCTGATCCCAAATCTCCGGGCCGGTGGTTTCGTAATGGCCTCGCCGATTGGCGACATTGTCGAACTGGTTGGCCCAGATGGCGCCGGCGGGTTCGCTCTCGTTGAGTTCTGCGGCGAGACGGCCGGAGACTTTGACGTAATTGTTGTCGTCCCGGTACGGCACCGCGGGGACGGGCCGGACTTCCGCGCCGCATTGGCGCAGCGTGTCCATCTTTTCCTGGGTCTGGGTTTCCGGGATGACGATAACCGTCCGGTAGCCGCGGGCGTTGCCGACCAGGGCGAGGCCGATGCCGGTATTGCCGGCGGTGCCTTCGACGATGACGCTGCCGGGCTGCAGTTGGCCGCGCTGCTCCGCGTCCTTGATGATGGCTAGGGCCGCCCGGTCCTTGACCGAGCCACCCGGGTTCAAGAACTCGGCCTTACCGAGAATCCTGCAGCCGGTCAGTTCCGACGCCTCGCGGAGCTTGATGAGCGGCGTGTTGCCGATCGTGCTGACAAACCCGTCACGAACGTCCACGGAGACAATCCTGCCTTGGTTGAAGGGCTCCGGGCGGCATCGGTGCCGCGGGAGGCGGGGAGACTAGCGCTGCGGGTGGCGACCTGCAAGGTGGCCAGCCTGGGGCGGGCCGGTCCCGCGCCCATTGATCCAAGTCACGGCAGTTGCAGGCTTGTTTGGCCAGTGTGCCCGCTTGGAACACGACATCTCTCATATTCGCGTACAGGCGCTCCGGCTCCGGCATTCGGCGAAGGCATACGGGTTGATGCGCTTGGTAAAGCCGTCGTTGAGCCGCGAGGTGTGGGACGAATATGCCGCGGGGCGCCTGCTGGGCCGGTCGACCGGCCGGATCATCAGCGCGGAGGACCGCCGTGGCTATCTGATGGGGCTCGCCTGTTTCGATATCCGGCATACCCTCGGCCACGAACGGGAACTGGTCGTTGAGGAGTTGGTGGCGCTCGGACTGTTTCCTGCCCAAATCCGCTCGGTCACCGATGGGCTGCTGGAAGAATGTGAACGGATCCGCGATGCCGAGCGGTGTGACGGATTGCGGCTAGAGATCGCTCGACCGGTGTCGGGCGCCTGGAACGAGGCCGTGGGTTGGCTGTTGCGTGGCCAGCATGGGCTCCTCGCGAACGGTGGCGGGGTCGTCGGTCACGCCTAGATGCGAACCTCGAAGCGACCGGCCTAAGCCCCTAACATTGGCTCCCGTGGTTCTCATCAGGGAGTCGACATGCCTTCCGAACGTATTTCTTTTGCCGGTGCGACCGGCGAGGCGCTGGCGGCGCGGCTGGATAAGCCCGCCGGCCCGACGCGCGCCTATGTGCTGTTTGCCCATTGCTTCACTTGTACGAAAGACATCTTCGCCGCGTCGCGCATCGCGCGGACGCTGAACGAGGCCGGGTTCGCCGTGCTTCGCTTCGACTTCACGGGGCTTGGCCATAGCGAAGGCGAGTTCGCCAACACCAATTTCAGCTCGAACGTGCAGGACTTGATCGCCGCCGCGGGGCATCTGCGGACGCAAGACACGGCGCCGGCCATTCTGGTCGGCCACAGCCTGGGCGGCGCGGCGGTGCTGGCCGCGGCACCCGACATTCCCGAGGTCAAGGCCGTCGTGACGATCGGCGCGCCGGCGGATCCGGCGCATGTGTCGCACCTGTTCGCCGAATCGCTGGAGGAGATCGAGGCGGCGGGCGAGGCGCACGTGAACTTGGCGGGCCGCCCCTTCACGATCCGGAAGCAGTTCATCGATGACATCAAGCAACAACGGCTGGCCGACGATGTCGCCGGGATGCGCAAGGCGCTGTTGGTGATGCACAGCCCGCGGGACGATACGGTGGGTGTTGATAATGCCGGACGTATTTTTCAGGCCGCCCGTCACCCGAAGAGTTTTGTCTCTTTGGATGATGCCGACCATCTACTCACTCGCCGGGCCGATGCCGAGTATGCGGCGTCGGTTATTGCGGGATGGGCGAGCCGCTATGTGCCCGCAACGGAGGCGCCCACGGCCAAAGCTTCGGAGGGTCAGGTCGCTGTTGTGGAAACGCATGAGAATTTATTTGCCGTCAGCGTTGCAGCGGGTCCGCATCAACTCCGGTCGGACGAGCCGGAGAGTGTCGGGGGTGGCAACACTGGCCCAACGCCCTACGATCTGTTGCTGGCCGGGTTGGGCGCCTGCACGGCGATGACCGTTCGCATGTATGCGCGGCGCAAGAAGATTGGGCTGGAAGACGTCAGCGTGCGGTTGGAGCATAAGAAAATCCATGCAGCGGACTGTGAAGACTGTGAAACCAAGGAAGGGCGGATCGACCGCATTGACCGCACGGTGGAACTGCGCGGCGATCTGGATGCGGCAACCCGGCAGCGACTACTGGAGATTGCCGACAAGTGTCCCGTGCATCGGACTCTGACTAACGAAGTCGTGATCGAGACCTGCTTGCAGGATTGAGTTAAGCCTAAGGTGAGGGGCTCGGTTGACATGCCAGTGGCACGAACTAATAATCTTCCGCGAGCCGCACAAAACACTAGAGCGCAAGTTTAACAGGCCCAGGGGACACTGGCGCTAGTAAAGGACCCTCGAAAGTCTTTGATCGAACTTCATGTCGTGCCATGTAGTTCGCTGTTTTTCTTCGGCTTGTCTTGCGCCTGTCCTCGGAAATACATGAAATGGACGTTAGGAAGGCGTAGTAATGTCTGATGCACCGTGGTGGAAGTCCGAGAAGCTTCATCCAGCCGTACCGGAACTGGCTGAAGACCTCCGAAAAGGAAAAATAGGAAGGCGCGACTTTCTGCGGACGACGACATTGCTCGGCGTGTCCGCGGCCGCGGCATATACGCTCGCCGGCAAGGTCACGGGTGCGCCCTTTGTTCGTTCCGCTGCGGCGCAGGCGTCGCCGAAAAGCGGCGGCAATCTGCGGGTTTCGATGTTCGTCAAGCCGCTCGACGACGCGGCACGTTCTGAATGGTCCGAGACCGGTAACTTGGCCCGCCAGTTCCTCGAACCGATGGCACAGGTCGGGACCGACGGCCTAACGCGGCCGTACCTGGTTGAAAGCTGGGAGCCGTCGGAAGACCTGAAGACCTGGACACTGAATGTACGCCGCGGTGTCAAATGGTCGAACGGCGACGACATGAATGCCGACGACATTGTCTCGAACTTCGAGCGCTGGCTCGATCCGTCGACAGGGTCCTCGAACATCAGCCGGTTCGCCGGACTGACCGAGACGGTGACCAAGAAGGACGCCGAGGGAAAAGAGGTCGAGAGCCAGGTGGGCCGCTCCGGCGCCGTCGAGAAGGTCGACGATTACACCGTGCGCCTGCATCTCAGCACCGGCGAACTGGCCGTTCCGGAAAGCTTCGGAGATTACCCCGCCTTGATCTCGCACCGTCGTTTTGCCGACGAGGGCGGTGACCTTTCGGCCAACCCGGTCGGGACCGGGCCGTTCGAACTCGCCGAGTTTGCCGTCGGTGAACGGGCGGTGTTCCGGCGTCGCGCCGGGGATCACTGGACCGGTCCGGTCTATCTCGACCAGATCACCTACATCGATGGCCCGGCGAACGATCCGAGCGGCGAGATCGCGGCCTTTGCCTCGGACCAGATCGATATCAACCATGTGACCAGTGTCGAGCAGATCCCGGCGATGCAGCGCATCCCGGGTATCACGGTGCATGACGCGAAGACCGCGCAGACCGGTGTTGCGCGCATGAAGATCACCGAAGCGCCCTTCGACAACATCAATCTGCGCCGGGCGATCCTGGCCTCGATGGATACCGAGCGGCTGCTGAATGTGGCCTATCAGGACTTCGGCGTGGCGGGTGAGAATCATCACGTGTCGCCGGCGCATCCGGCCTACGCGCCGCTGCCGCGGCAGAAGCAGGACTACGACCTGGCGAAGAAGCTGCTGGTCGACGCCGGCTACCCGGATGGTATCGACCTTGAGATGGTGTGTGTGAACGCGCCGCAATGGGAGCCGAACACCTGTCAGGCGATCGTTGAGATGCTGCGGCCGGCTGGTATCAACGTCAACTTGCGGGTCGCGCCGGGCGAAGTGTACTGGCCGGACTGGGACAAGTGGCCGTTCAGCCTGACTGGCTGGACGCATCGGCCGTTGGCGACCCAGGTGCTGAACGTCGGTTATCGAACCGGGGCGGTGTGGAACGAGACGTCCTACGCCAACCCTGAGTTCGACCGGATCCTCGACCAGGCGAGCGCGACCGTCGACGTCAACGAGCGCCGGCGCTTGGTGGAGCAGCTTGAGCGGATGATGCAGGACGACGCGATCCTCATTCAGCCGTTCTGGCGCTCGGTCTTTGTCACGACGAACAACCGGGTGAAGGGCTTCGCCGTACAGCCCGCCCTCGAGCATCACTACAACCAAGTCTGGTTGGACGTTTAGGGTGCGCGGGGCCCGTCTGGTGGGCGGGCCCCGCTTCTCTTCGCTTCTCCACAAACCGCGCAGATGCTGATCCTGATCCTCAGGCGCATCGGCAACATGCTGTTGATCATGTTGGCGGTGTCGTTGGTGCTGTTTCTGCTATTAGAGATCAATGGCGACGCGGTGGCGGCCAAGGTCCTCGGGGCTTTCTCGACCGATGAGCAGCGCCGGTTGTGGCTGGCGGCCAACGGCTATGACGACCCGCTCTACACCCGCTACTTTCGCTGGCTATCGGGGTTCCTGACCGGGAACCTGGGTGAGTCCATCACCTTCCAAGCGCCGGTGGCAGAGGTGCTGTGGCCGCGGCTACAGAACACCATCGTCCTCGGCGCATTGACGATGGCGGTGGTCATTCCGCTGTCACTGACCCTGGGCGTGATCGCGGGCATGCGTGAATCCTCGGTCACCGACCGCGTGATCTCGATCGGCAGCGTGCTGACCACGTCGGTGCCGGAGTTCGCGACGGCTGTGTTCCTTTCGGCGATCTTTGTCTTCCTGTTGGGCTGGCTGCCGGGCACTAGCGCGATGATCAACGGCTTTGATCCGGTGCAGTTGATCCTGCCGGTGGCCGTGCTGGTGATCTACGACTTCGGCTATGTGACGCGGATGACCCGGGCCTCGATGGCCGAGGTCATGACCACCAACTACATCCGCACGGCGATCCTGAAAGGGCTGCCGTTCCGCCGGGTGATCACTCGGCATGCGTTGCGCAATGCGCTGATCGCGCCGTTTACGGTGATCATGTTGCAGATCAACTGGCTGCTGTCCGGCGTGATCGTCGTCGAGTTCTTCTTCGGTTACAAAGGGTTCGGCTCGCTGTTGCTGGAGGCGTCGCTCAATCAGGACATCTTTGTTATCGAGGCCTGCACGATGATTGCCGTGTTCGTCGCGGTAACCACTCAGACGCTGGCGGATATTGGCTACGGCTTCCTCAATCCGCGGATACGGTTTCAATGAGCGTTGCTGAAGACCGGCATTCGCCGGCCGTCAGCGCCTTCGGCCAGGCGATGCGCTCCTTCACGCTGCTGCGGGAGAGCCTGGTTGCCATGATCGGTACCGGTATTGTCGTGTTTTGGGCCTCGGTCGCCATCTTCGCGCCGGTGATCGCGCCGTTCACCGGGACGGAGATTGTCGTGCCGTTTGCCATGCCTGGCGATGTAGCGCCGGATGGCCGGGTGTTCTGGCTGGGGACGGATGCATTGGGGCGCGATGTGCTGTCGCGGGTGATCTGGGGGTCACGGACCGTCTTACTGTACGCACCGCTCGCGACCTTTGCCGCCTATGCACTCGGCATCGTGATGGGGGTGGCGGCCGGCTATTTGCGGGGGTGGGTCGATACGGCGTTGTCGTTTGTTTCCAATGCCATCCTGTCGTTTCCGGTGATGGTGCTCTATGTGATCATCATTACTTCGGTCGGCGCCTCGGCCCTTAACATCGTGCTAGCGGTGACCTTCGCCAGCGGGCCCGGCATCATGCGGATCGTCCGCGGTTTGGTGCTCGATTTGCGCAATCGGGAGTATGTGGCGGCGGCGCAGACCCGGGGCGAGGGGGCCTGGTACATCATGTTGATCGAGATCCTGCCGAATGCGCGCGGGCCGTTGATCGTCGATGTTTGCCTGCGGCTCGGTTACGTCACCATAACGATTGGCGCGTTAGGCTTCCTCGGGCTGGGGCTGCCGCCGCCAAACCCGGACTGGGGCGGCATGGTCAGTGAGAACAGGGCGTTTGCGACGGTGTTTCCGCATATGGTCATCTTCCCCTGTATCGCCATCTCTTCGTTCGTGCTCGGACTGAACCTGCTGGCCGACGGCCTGCGCGAAATCTCACTGCGGGACTGACCTTTGGCCGAACCTCTGCTCGACATCAAAAACCTTTGCATCGCCTACGACACGCGCGCGGGCGATGTGCCGGCGGTGATTGACTTCAATCTCACGCTGGCGGCGGGCGAGACGGTGGGGCTGGTCGGCGAGTCCGGCTGTGGGAAGACGACCGTGGCGATGGCGGTGATGCGCTACCTTGGGCGCAATGGCCGGGTCACGGCGGGCAGCATTCGGTTTCAGGGCCGGGATCTGCTGGCGGCGTCAGAGGCGGATCTACGCCGGTTGCGCGGGTCGGCGATCTCGATGGTCTATCAGGAGCCGATGGCGGCGCTGAACCCGTCGATGCGCATCGGGGAACAGCTGGCCGAGGTGCCGATGTTCCACGAAGGAGCAACCCACAGCGAGGCGCTGGACCGGGCGCGGAGCATGTTGGCGGACGTTCATCTGCCGGATCCCGGCCGGGTCATTCAGGCCTACCCTCACCAATTGTCGGGCGGCCAGCAGCAGCGGATCGTGATTGCAATGGCGCTGCTATCGAATCCGCAATTGTTGTTGCTGGACGAACCGACGACAGCGCTGGACGTGACGGTCGAAGCGGGGATCGTCGATCTGATCGGGGAGATCGGCCGCAAGTACGGCACTGGCATGCTGTACATCTCGCATAATCTCGGATTGATCCGCGAGACGTGCGAGCGGGTGTGCGTAATGTACAGCGGCCGGGCGGTCGAGGTCGCGCCAATCCATGAATTGTTCGACGCGCCGCGGCATCCCTACACCCGTGGACTGTTCGATTGCATTCCGCTGCCGACGACGGACCGGTTCAGCCGACCGTTGCGGCCGATTGAGGGCCAATTGCCATTGCCGCAGGAACGGCCCGAGGGCTGTGCCTTTGCGCCGCGTTGCTCCCACGCGCAGGCGGGTCAGTGCGACCGTCCCGATCTGGCCATGGAGCCGGCCGGCCATGACCACACGGTGCGCTGTGCGCGGTGGCGAGAGGTTGGCGAGGCGTTGCAGGAGGACATCGCGGTCGCCGATGCGACGGTGACGGGTCCGTCAGTGCTCAAGGTCGAGAACCTGCGGAAGCACTATGTGATTACGGAAACGCCGCTGATGGTGCGCGGGGGCGAGGTCCGGACCGTCAAGGCCAACGAGGGCCTGAACTTCGAAGCGTTCGAGGGCGAGACCGTGGCGATTGTCGGTGAGTCCGGCTGCGGCAAGTCGACCTTTGCCCGGGTGCTCACCGGTCTTGAGCAGGCGACCGAAGGCACCATCGAGTTTCACGGTGACGAGATCGGCGACACGCCGGTGCACGAACGCCCGCCGGAGCAGGTGCGCGACCTGCAGATGGTGTTCCAGAATCCGTTCGACACATTGAACCCGAGCCAGTCCGTCGGCTCGCAGATCAGCCGGGTGATCCGCAAGTTCGGCAAGGAAAAGGACCGCGGGCGCGTCCGGGAACGCATGTTGGAGATGCTCGACCTCGTGCAGTTGCCGCGCGCCTTTGCCAGCCGGTTGCCGCGGCAGCTCTCGGGTGGACAAAAGCAGCGAGTGGCGATTGCCCGGGCCTTCGCCGGCGATCCGTCGACCGTAGTGGCGGACGAGCCCGTATCGGCGCTCGACGTGTCGGTGGCGGCGGCGATTACGCGGCTCTTGCTGGATATCCAGAAACGCAACCGCACGACGCTGCTGTTCATCAGCCATGACCTCAGTCTGGTGCGCTATCTCGCGGACCGGGTGATCGTCATGTATCTCGGCCAGATCATGGAGCAGGGGACTGTGGAGCAGGTGTTCAACCCGCCCTACCATCCCTACACCGAGGCGCTGCTGTCCGCGGTGCCGGTGGCCGACACGAAGATTCACAAGCGCCGCATCTTGCTGGACGGCGCACCGCCCAGCCCGCTCGATGCGCCGACCGGCTGCCCGTTTGCCTCGCGGTGCCCCCATAAGGTCGGGCTGGTCTGCGAGACCACGCAGCCGCCGCGCCGCGATGTCGGCGGGCATAGTATTGCCTGCCATATCTCGCTGGACGATCTGCGGGACGCCGAGCCGGTGTTCAGCGAGCTCGCCGTCGCTGCCGAATAGCACGGGCCGCTTCCGAAGCTGATGCACACACTGGCAGCGCTGCCGCGCATTGCCGTTGGTACGGGCGCTTTCCGGTACGCTCCAGCGGTGATGGCCGAGGAAGTGCCCGGCGCGCGCCGTATTCTCGCGATCTGCGATTCCGCCGTTCGCGAGCACGAGGCCGTCACAGCCTGCTTGAACCAGATGGTCGAGGGTGGTGCCGAGGTATCGGTGCGCATGGTGAGCGGCGAGCCTGTGGTCGGCGATGTCGACGCCGGGGTATTGGCGGCCCAACAGATGCGCGCCGACGTGGTGTTAGCGATTGGCGGCGGGTCGGCGATCGATCTGGCGAAGTTGGTGGCGAGCGTCGGCGCGCGGTTGGAACCCGCGGCGCATTATGCGCTGGCGAAGAACCCGATGCCGAGCGGCTTGCCGGTGTTTGCCGTGCCGACCACGTCGGGCACTGGGGCCGAGGTGACGCGGACGGCGGTCGCCGCCGATACCGAGGGACGTAAGTTCTGGTTCTACGGGGACGTTCTGAAACCGCGCTGTGTGTTCCTCGATCCGGCGTTGACCATCGGCTTGCCAGCTTCAGTAACCGCCATCACCGGGCTGGACGCGTTGGTGCACGCGGTCGAGGCGGCGACGAATGTGAACGCGTTTGCGGCCAACACCTTCTATGCGTTGAAGGCGGCGCGGCTGATCAAAGCCCACTTGCCACGGGTTGTCGCCGCGCCGGACGACTTGGCGGCGCGGGAGGCGATGCAGCTCGCGGCCTGCTGGGCGGGTGTCGCCATCGACAATGCGGGCTGCGCAATCGCGCATGGTGCCGGGCATGCATTGGCCTCCCTCGGTAAGATACCGCACGGCCAAGCGGTCACCGTGGCACTGCTTGCCACATTGCCGACGACGATCCAGCAGTGCGGCGATCCAGCGGCCGAGGTGTTCGACGAACTCGCGTCGATGTTCGGTGTGGCCAATAGAGCCGCATTGCCGGATGCGCTTGACGGGTTCGTACGCGGCCTCGGGGTGGCGCTGTCTGTTGGCGGGTATGGTATCGGCCCTGGTGATGCCGGTTCGTTGGCCGGAGAGATGCTGGAGCCGCAAAACAGCTTTGGTTTCGACGGTGCCGGGTTGTCCGCCGATATGGCGACGGCACTGTCCGTCGCGCAACGCGTGCTCGCGTACGGGTAGGTCATGCCAGTGATCGAAAGCATCCGCATCAGCCGCCACCGGCTGCCCCTCGATCCACCCTTCGTCGCCAGTTGGGATGGCCGGGCGCGGGCCCATTTCGATGTGACGATCGTGCGGGTGCGCGATGACGAGGGGCGGGAGGGCATCGGTTCCGGTGATTTGATGCTTGGGTTCGCAGGCCATGAGGATCTGTTCATCGGCCAGGATCCGACGGCGCTCGATCGGCATTTCGAGGTGTTGAACCATCTGCAGTTTCACTATGGGCGCTGCTGGCCGCTCGATCTGGCGTTGTGGGATCTGCGCGGCAAGATCGAGGGCAAGCCCGCCTGGCAGATGCTCGGCGGGACCAACCGGGTGCCGGTTTACGCCTCGTCGGGTGTGCGGCGGGATCCGGGCGCCTTGGCGGAGACTTTCGAACGGTTTGCCGAAGAGGGGTTTCCAGCGGGCAAGGTGCGGTTGTCCGCGACAAGTGGCGGGACGACGCCGTGGCGCGATGACGTTCAGGCTTTGGAAGCGGTGCGGGCGCGGGTGGGCGACCGGCTCAAGTTGCTCGTCGACTGCAATCAGGGCTGGCGGATGCCGTGGGACACGGCCGCGCCCTGGCAGCTTGACGATGTGTTGGGCTTGGTCCGCGAGCTCGAGCGTCTCGATGTCTATTGGATCGAAGAACCGTTGCACCGCGCCGACCGAGCCGGCCTGCGTGCGCTGCGCAAGGCAACGGACATCAAGATCGCTGGTGGCGAGATGAATCGTGAACTCTACGAGTATCGCGACCTGATCGAAGACGGTTGCCTCGACGTGCTGCAGCCGGACGCGGCGCTGATCGGCGGTATAACCGGTCTCCGGTGGATTGCGGCGATGGCGCGGGATGCCGGTCTGATGTTCACGCCGCACACCTGGACGAACGGGATCGGCGTGCTGGCGAATGCACATCTGGCGGCAAGTGTGCCGGGGCTGCCGTTCCTCGAATATCCCTACGACCCGCCGGAGTGGTCGCCGGAACAGCGGGACTTCGGACTGGTCGCACCGACTGTTGTCGACAACGGCGTACTGGAACTGCCGGACACGCCGGGGTTGGGGATTGAGTTGGACGAGGATGCGTTGGCGGTGACCCGCCGTTGAGCGACTAGTCCGGTGTGGAGGCCCGGCTCGCAGGACTAGTGGATCGACACCCAAGAGAGCGATAGACGGCCAGATACAAGTCCGGTTGCGGGGACGCCTTCTCCCACTCCCTTACGGTCTGGCCTCCGATCAACTGAGTGTCGCAGAAGTCCGGTTCTGGCGGTGATGCCAGTTCGGAGATCTTCACTTCGGTGTCGCGGAGATGAAGGCGACTATCGACCGGCTCCTCTGCGTTGCTGGTTCTCTGATCACTAACGATTCCGACAGCCATGAGAGCAAGGACAACTGTGACTGACAGAGCGGTCTTCACCGGTGCGGCTCCGTGTGTGCGAGAGGCTCGATGCGCTGAGTTTGGCACATCCCGCGAAGGTTGCAACCTGAGCGTGAGGGGATATTAGTGGTAGCGGCCGAGTTCGATAGATGCTGTTTGAGCTACCGCTAGCCCGCAACTAATTCACGAACCGCGGCATCAATGTGCGGGGCAGGGCGAGGATCAGGTCTGGGAGCAGGATGACGATCGCCAAGACTATGATCATCGGTATCAGGATGATCGTCACGTCACGCAGCGCCCTTATCACTTTTATCTCGCCGATACTGCAGGCGATCAGCAGACATAGCCCGTAGGGTGGCGTGACCAGGCCGAAGGCGAGGGAGATCACGCCGATGATTGCGAAGTGGATCGGGTGCATGCCGACGGCCTGGGTGACTGGCAGCAGCACCGTGCCGACGATGATGATCGCCGGGATCGCGTCGATGAACAGGCCGATCACCAGGAACGAAAGGGCTACGACAATGCCGGTGCCGATCATGCCGAAGCCCCAGCTCGCCATGACCTCGACCAGTGCCTTGGGCACCTGGAAAAACGCGAGGATCCAGCCGAAGGCGGAGGCGGTGCCGATAGCAAACAAGGAAATGGCGGCGAACCGTGCGGACTCGTACAGCACTTTCGGCAGACCGCGCGGGGTGATCGTCCGGTAGATCACCAGGCCGACGAAGATCGAGTATAGCACGGCGATGACCGACGCTTCGGTCGGGGTGAACAGACCGCCGACGATGCCGCCGATGATGATGAGCGGCGTTAGCAGCGCGAAGAACGCATTGCCCAATGCTTTGGCGAATTGGCGGATCGAGGAGCGGGCGTAGATCGGGTAGCCGTAGACCTTCGCGTAAACGAAGACCGCGGCCATCAGCGACAGCGCGATCAGTAGGCCCGGCACGATCCCGGCAAGGAACAGGCCGCCGATCGATACACTCATCAGGCCGCCCCAGACCACCATCAGGATGCTCGGCGGGATGATCACGCCCATCACCGAGGAGCAGGCGGTGATAGCGACGGAGAAACTGGTGCCGTAGCCCTGCTTCTTCATCGCCGGGATCATCAGCGATCCAATGCCGGCGGCGTCCGCGGTGGACGAGCCGGAGATGCCGGCGAACAGCATGCTGACCGTCACGTTCACGTGGCCGAGGCCGCCTGGCAGATGTCCGACCATGGCGCGGGCCAGGTTGATGAGCCGTTCCGTGATGCCGGCCGTGTTCATCAAGTTGGCCGCCAGCAGGAAGAACGGCACCGCCAGCAGGAGGAACGCGTTGTAGGAGTTGAACATCTGGTTCAATAGGAGTATCGGCGCCAGACGGTCGTTGATAATGAAAATCGGGACGCAGGCCAGTCCCAACGCGAATGACACCGGCACGCGCAGCAGCACCAGTACGCCGAAGATCCCGAACAGCAGGGCGGCGACTTCACCCGGTCCCATTGGCGTCCTTACCGTGCCGGAGGAGTTGGATGTCGTGGTAGAACTTCTCGCCCAGGAAGGCGATCCAGACGAGGCCGGTGATCGGCCAGGCGATGAAGATCGCGATCAGCGGCAGATCGGCGATTTCCGAGGTCTGGCGCGATCCGAGTTCCGCGAAGCTCCAGCCGACGGTGACGAACACTAGGGCCAGCAACAGCATGGCGGTGTGCACGAAGATGCGGATGCCCGCTTCGACCTTTGGGCCGAACTGGGGCAGCACATCGACCTCGAAGTGGGTGCCATCGCGCACCGCAATCATGGCGCCGACCATGACGATCCAGACGAAGCAGAAGCGGGCGATCTCTTCCGTCCAGATGTAGCGCGGGATGATGCCGAGATAGCGGGAGAAGATCTGCAGGCTCACGGGCACGATCAGCAGCGCCATGAGCAGCGTCAGCAGAACGCGCAAGACGCGCGTCAGATGGTCCAGTGTGGTTTTCACGTTAGCGGCTGCGGGGTGTATTGCCGGAGCGTTGGTGACGCGGCTCCGGCAATACAGAAGGCGGGGAGGCCCGCACCGACAAAGGAACGGCCCCTTTTTTGCTACTGGACGGCGTTGATTGCCTCAAGGACCGCTTCGGCGCCGAGTTCGGCGGCGAACTCTTGCTTCACCGGCTCAGAGGCTGCGATGAGCGCCCCGCGTTCGGTGAATAGCACGGTTTCGAGCAGACCGTCGCTCTCCATCCCGGCCAACTTGGCGCGGTCTTCGGAGGACTCGATGATCCGACCATACGCACCGGCGTCCTTGCCAGCCTGGATGATCGCCGCTTGCAGGTCTTCCGGCAGGCGCTGGAAGGTCTTGCCGGAGAAGGCCAGCGGGCGCACCGTGATCGAGTGCTGGGTTAGGGCGATCTGCGGGCCGACTTCGTAGAACTTCTTCTGTTGGATGCCAGCGGCCTCGTTCTCCGCCGCGTCGATGACCCCGGTCTGGATCGCGTTGTAGACCTCGTCATAGGCGATGACCGACGGGGCCATGCCGAACGCCTCAAACATGCGGCTCTGAATCGGCGCGCCCATCACGCGGATCGGCACGTCCTTGATTTCTTCCATGTTGGAGACGGCCTTGTTGACGATCAGGTTCCGCACCCCGCCGCCGCCATAGCCGATGAGCATCACGTCGGCCTTGTCCATCACGTCGTCGGCGATGGGCTGCAGCGCGTCGCCGCCGAGGACCTGGCTCCAGTGCATCGGATCGCGGAACAGCATCGGCATGTCCATCAACGTCGCCATCTTCGAGAAGGTCGACATGTGGGACGGGGCGACCACGGCGTAGTCGACCGAGATGCCTTGGCTCATGAAGTTGAAGTAGTCCTTCTCCAGGCCAAGTTCGCTATTCAAGTGCATGACGAATTCGAGCTCGGCGTCGCCCTGATAGTAGAGTTGGGTGAGCTCTTCGAACTTCCGCATCAGGCGGGTGAAGGCGTGGTCTTCGTCGAACTGGCTGGCACCGTGCAGGGTGATCGTTTCAGCGGACGCCGAACCGAACCCGGCGGCAAGGCTGACCGCTGCGGCGGCCACCGTTGCCTTCAAGCCATGCGTTAGTGACTTCATAGAATTCCTCCTCGGGTGAGCTTGATACGCGCTCTTGGTTCCGGATTCGGCGCGTGCTGTAGGAGACCCTATTCTAACAGGGCCGGGATATCCGTCCAGCATTGCGCGGAGACCGGTGGGCCCGCTTACGCGCTAGCGCATAGCTGCGGCCATGTTGCCGCCATCGACTGTCAGCACCGCACCGGTCGATGCGCGTGCCAAGGCCAACGAAACGAAAGCATCGGCAACATCTTCAGCTGTGACCTCGCGGCCGAGCAGATTCCCGGACATGTACGCGCTTTCGCTGATGCCGCGGGCGCTGGCCCGGCTCTTGACCATCTCCTCAGTGAGCAGGCCGGAGCGAATCCGGTCGGCGTTGACCGCGTTTGCGCGGATGCCGTTGCCGCCATAGTCCAAGGCGTATTGCCGCATCAGAAACAGGGTCGCGGCCTTGGGTAGACCGTAGGGGCCGAAGTCCTTGCCCGGGTTGACCGCCTGTTTGGAGGTGTTGAACAACAGGCAGCCGCCGGTGCCCTGGGCCTGCATGATGGCTACGGCAGTTTTCGCTACGTTTTGGTGACCAAAGAAGTTCAGTTCGAAACTCTTGCGCAGGATCGCATCGTCGACTTCGCCGATCCGGCCTTGCCAGGCGGCACCGGCGTTCGACACCAGGATGTCCACCCCGCCAAATGCCTCAGCCACTGCATCAAACGCTGCTTGCACCGAGGCCAGATCGGTGACGTCGCATTGTACCGGTAGGCCGCCAATGCGTGCCGCGACTTCGCCGGCGGCGTTGGCATCGAGATCGAGCACTGCGACTTCGGCGCCCTGGTTGCGGAGTGCGGCCGCTGTGGCAGCGCCGATACCGGAGCCGCCGCCGGTGACGACGGCGATCTGCCGGGCTAGCGGCTTTTCGGCAGCCTTGCCCAGCTTAGCCTGTTCCAGAGACCAGTATTCGATGTCGAACATTTCGGGTTCGTTGATGCTCTCGAAGGTGCCGACGGCCTCAGCGGCGGTTGTGACTTCGATGGCGGTCTCGGCCAGGTCGGCGGCGATGTTTGCGGCCTTCGCCGAGTTCCCGAGGCCGAACATCCCCACACCCGGTACCAAGATTACTCTGGGGATCGGGTCGAGTTCGATGCGGGGTGGGGTTTGTTTCGCGTTCTGGCGGGTGAAGTAGGCGTGATAGGCGGCGCCGAAGTCATCGAAGGCCTGGCGCGCTCCCTCAGCAAAACCGGCCAGATCGCCAGCGGCTGGGGCGGGGACGATCACTGGGTTCGGTTTGGTACGGATCGAGTGGTCGGGCGTTACGACGCCTTCGAGGCCGTAGCGCTGCACGTCGGCGCCGTCGACATAGTTGCGGATCGCCGGGCCGGTGCGGAACGCCAGCACCATG
>JANQOE010000079.1 GCA_028279245.1 Alphaproteobacteria bacterium | reverse complement strand
AGCACGCCGCGATGCGCCAGCGAGATTTCCCCCGGCTTCGCCCGCGTCCCGCCACCGACCATCGCCGCCAGCGACGCCGAGTGATGCGGGTCGCGGAACGGCCGCCGCCGCACCAGCCCGTCTGGCGGGAGCGACCCCGCCACCGAATGCACCATGCTGACTTCGAGCGCCTCCGCCGGCGACAACGGTGGCAGCAGGCCGGGCAACCGCTGCGCCAGCATCGACTTGCCGGACCCCGGCGGCCCGATCATCAGCAAATTGTGTCCGCCCGCCGCGGCGATCTCCAACGCCCGCTTACCGGTCTCCTGTCCCTTGATGTCGCGCAGGTCGGGGTAGGCCGCGTCGTCCGCCGCCAGCCGCGCCTCCGGCGGCGCCAACAATTGCGTCCCCTTAAAGTGATTTATCAGCTTGATGAGGTCTGAACTAGCCAAAATGGACAGATCGCCGGCCCATGCCGCCTCCGCGCCCTGCGCCGCGGGGCAGATCAGCCCCAAATCATGCGCCACGGCATCCACCGCCGCCGGCAGCACCCCGGCCACCCGCGCCAGCGACCCGTCCAACGACAACTCACCGAGAGCTGAGAACCCAGCGATCTCATCCTTCGACAACACGTCCATCGCGCCGAGTAGGCCGAGTGCGATCGGCAGGTCGAAATGGCTGCCTTCCTTCAGCACATCCGCCGGCGCCAGATTCACCGTGATGCGTTTCACTGGCAGCGACAGCCCCATCGAACCCAGCGCCGCCCGCACCCGCTCACGGCTTTCCGCTACCGCCTTGTCCGGCAGGCCGACAATGGTGAAGGCCGGCATCCCGGCCGCCATCT
Source organism: Alphaproteobacteria bacterium (assembly GCA_028279245.1). Classification (GTDB taxonomy): domain Bacteria; phylum Pseudomonadota; class Alphaproteobacteria; order UBA6615; family UBA6615; genus JANQOE01. The sequence continues at coordinate 2,379 of JANQOE010000079.1, read as the reverse complement.
GCACTTGCACGTCGATCGGCAACACGTCGACGCCCTGGAACGCGACCGTGCGAACATGGGTAACCATGCTTTCCCCCTCGCGCTCAGCCTAGCTTCGGTTGCCCGCGCCGCAAGTGACTCTTCGCGGACGGGAAAAAGAAAGAGGCCCCACTGGGTGGTGGGGCCAAGTTTCAGGGAGGAAGCCTAAGATGGCGGACCGAACACCGCGGGAGAGGACGATGAAGCCATCGTCTGTTCCGGCGGTAAGGACGCTGTCGCCGGAAGGGGTGTTCGCTCGGCCACTGAAGCGGCGCTGTCTTACCACCTTGATTTACGAACGGGCGCCATGTGTTTGGAATGACTCATCTATGACTCAATGCGACACAAGTGAGTCAACTGACCCGGCCGGCTAGATTCCGGTCGCGCGCCACGGCCCACGGGCGTATGCTTGTGGCTCCTCAACAGGGGTGGGTGCACTAGGCAACTCCGACCGCCTGCCTTGCGTTGGGGTTCACTTCATAGACACTCGGCCGTATTGCATGCAGCAATACGGCCCTTTTCTTAATCGTCGTCGGCGTTGCGCCGTTTTTCGATGGCGTCCCAGATTTGCGCCGAGAGACTGGTGCCGTTGAAGCGATCGATCTCTTGCAGGCCGGTCGGCGAAGTAACGTTGATTTCCGTTAAGCAGTCGCCGATCACGTCGATGCCGACAAAGATCATGCCAAGGTCCTGCAGTTTGGGCCCGATCGTGTTGCAGATGTCCAAGTCGCGCTGGGTCAGCTCGGCCTTTTCCGCGCGCCCACCGACATGCAGGTTGGACCGTGCTTCGCCGGGTGGCGGGATCCGGTTCACCGCGCCGGCCGCAACCCCATCGATCAGGATGATACGTTTGTCGCCGTCGCGCACCGCCGACAGATACTTCTGCACGATCACCGGCTCGCGAAACAACCGGGTGAACATTTCCAACAGGGCGTTGAGGTTGTCATCTTCCGGCCGCAGGTGAAACACGCCCGCACCGCCGTTGCCGAACAGCGGCTTGACAATGATGTCTTCGTGCTGCGCGCGAAAGGCGACGATCTCCGCCCGGTCGGTGGTGATCAGCGTCGGCGGCATCAACCCGGCAAAATGCGTGACGAACAGCTTCTCCGGCGCGTTCCGCACCGACACCGGGTCGTTCACCACCAGCGTTTTGGGATGGATGTGCTCCAGCAGATGCGTCGTCGTGATGTACGCCATGTCGAATGGCGGGTCTTGCCGAAGTAGCACGACGTCCAGCCCTGCCAGATCCAGCGCGCGCGCTTCGCCCAACGTCGCATGATTGCCTTGCGCCGGCCGCACCGTCAGCGGCCGCGCTTGCGCGACCACGCGTCCGTTGCGCAGTGTCAGGTCGCGCGGCAAATAGTGGAACAGTGCGTGGCCCCGGGCCTGCGCTTCCAACGCCAAGGCAAAGGTGGAATCCGCCGCGATGTCGATCGACTCGATTGGGTCCATCTGAATCGCGACGGCGAGACTCATGCCGGGCGCACCCTATCCCGCGCGGCGCGGGTCGTCCCGCACCAAGACATAGCTGACGACCCCGCGCACCTGCGGTGTGTTGCGCACCACCTCGAACACCCGTTCCAGTTCCGCTTCGTCCCGCGCCAGGCCTAGCAGGTAGACATTTCCTTCGACCGTGCGCGCACTGTAGTTAATCGCGTCGACATCGCGTTCGAACAATAGGCGCGTGCGCACCTCGGTATTGATCCACTTGTCCGCCGCCGCATCGAGCAGATTGGCCCCGGTGTCGACCTTTATTTCGTTGATCACCTCGTGCACGCCGTCCGGTTGCCAGGCCAAGCGCATCGCATCGTCGCTCATCGCCAGGCTCGGCACATAGCCGCTCAACAGGATGCGGCCTTCATGCACCTGCAGGCCGACACGGCGGTACATGTTGAAATCATGGTCAAGCCACAGCTTGTTGATTTCGAAACGGATCGCCGTGTCCGATGCCGCGCCACTGATGCCCCGTTCTTCGGAAGCCGCGACCGCCACCGTCGCGCCGGCGCCGACCGCCATCCCGACCGGTGAACAGCCCGCCGCCGCGAGCAATGCTAGAAGCGCCAGTCCGGGTCGAGATACCAACAACAAAAAGAACGACTTCATGCCGACTCCTCGCGTCACGTCTCAGCCCGGCTTTCTAACCATATCGCGAAAGTTTGACCAGCCCTGTTACGGCGTGCTCTGCCAACCGTCGGTCAGGTGTCGCGGCCAACGCCACGGCGCCAACACCATCAGGTCGAACCGGGTGTCGCAGTCGCGGCATTGCGCATTGTTGGCGACGAACCAAGCCGCCGCCCGCGCAATGCGTTGCTGCTGGGCCGGCACAACCGCCTCGACTGCGGCGGTCAGCGTTTGCCGCAG
>JANQOE010000071.1 GCA_028279245.1 Alphaproteobacteria bacterium | reverse complement strand
CGGTGCGGCAGCCCTGGCGTACTCTCGCCGCCAAGCTTTGGTTGCTGCCGATGCAGGCGGTGGGTGCGGGTAGCGCCTCACTCGCGGCGCCGTTTCCGGCCGTCCTGGTGAGCACCGGCGGACGGGTGGTCCGCATTGCTGCTGCGCTGCGCCGTGCGTCCGGAAACCAAACCTGTACCGTGCAGATTCAGAATCCGCGGTACCGGCTAGACGCGTTCGACCTCGTTGTCGCACCGCGCCACGACCGGTTGGCGGGCGATAATGTGTTGGAGACGGACGGCTCGCTGCATGAGATTACACAAACCGCTTTGGCTGATGCGCGTGCGCGGTTTGCATCACTCACGACAGAGATGGGCGGCCCGATCGCGTCGGTGCTGCTGGGCGGGAACAGCCGGCGGCACCGGTTCACCGTGGAAGCCGCGGAACAGTTGGGCGCGGGGTTGGTTCGGCTGGCGGCCGACGGCACTGGTCTCCTGATCACCGCGTCACGCCGCACGCCGCCGGACGTCGTTGCCATTGTCCGCAGACACTTGGCCGGCACAGTTCACTTCTTCTGGGATGGCAACGGTGAGAATCCGTATCTCGGCTTGTTGGCTCTGGCCGACGCGCTCGTGGTGACGAACGATTCCGTAAACATGCTGTCTGAAGCGGCGGCGACCGGGAAACCGGTGCATGTGTTCGATCTGCAAGGCGGATCGGAGCGGTTCGACCGCTTCTTGCAGCATATGAAGGAACGTGGCGTAACACGCCCCTTCATGGGCAAGCTCGAAAGCTGGTCGTACACGCCGCCGGACGATACGGCGCGGGCGATTGCGGCGGTCCGCGACTTGCTGGCGCGCCGGTCATAGTCCTGCGAAATCGCGGCGCCGGGCTTCTGCCACGCCGCCCCTTTGTGTAGCCTACACCGTAACAAACGCTCGGCATCAAGGAGGAGCCATGGAAACGCGCGCCGCGGTCGCCCATACGGCAGGTCAGCCGTTATCGATCGAGACCATCCAACTCGAAGGCCCAAAAGAAGGCGAAGTGCTGGTTGAGATCAAAGCGACCGGGATTTGCCACACGGACGCGTTCACGCTGTCGGGCGAGGATCCGGAAGGTCTGTTTCCGGCGGTCCTGGGGCATGAGGGCGCGGGCATCGTCGTCGAAGTCGGGCCGGGTGTGCGCAGCCTGAAACCGGGCGATCACGTCATTCCGCTTTACACGCCCGAGTGCCGACAGTGCGACTATTGCCTGTCGGGCAAGACCAATCTGTGCCAGGCGATCCGCACCACCCAAGGCCAAGGCGTGATGCCGGACGGGTCCAGCCGCTTTTCCGCCGGTGGCGAGAAGATCTTCCACTACATGGGCACATCGACCTTCTCCAACTACACAGTGCTCCCAGAGATTGCGGCAGCGAAGGTTCGCGAGGACGCGCCGTTCGATAAGATCTGTTACATCGGCTGCGGCGTGACCACCGGGATCGGTGCGGTCATCAACACCGCCAAGGTGCAGCCGGGCGATAATGTCATCGTGTTTGGGTTGGGCGGGATCGGCCTCAACGTCATTCAGGGTGCGCGGCTGGTCGGCGCGAATATGATCGTCGGGGTCGACCTGAACCCAAGCAAGGTACCGCTCGCCGAGCAGTTCGGCATGACACACTTCGTCAACCCGAAGGAGGTCAGAGGCGACCTGGTACCCTACCTGGTCGACCTGACGGGCGGTGGAGCCGATCATAGCTTCGAGTGCATCGGCAACGTGAACACGATGCGCCAGGCGCTGGAGTGCTGCCATAAGGGTTGGGGCGAGAGCACGATCATCGGCGTGGCCGGCGCCGGGCAGGAGATTTCCACCCGGCCGTTCCAACTCGTCACCGGACGGGTCTGGCGGGGCACCGCTTTCGGCGGCGCGAAGGGCCGGACCGATGTGCCGAAGATTGTCGACTGGTACATGGACGGGAAGATCAATATCGACGATTTGATCACCCACACCATGCCGCTGGATAAGATCAACGACGCCTTCGACCTGATGCATGAAGGTAAATCGATCCGCAGCGTGGTCGAATTCTAGGCGGATCCGCGGCCGCGGCTGACGGCCGATCAATCGTCGGCGAGGCGGCCTTGCGCCGCCCTCACCGGCTGGTTATCTGTTGGGGAAGTCCCCAACACGATCACCGATTCCAGCAGGTTCGCCATGGCGACGCGACACACGAAAGTCCTAATTCTCGGCTCCGGCGCAGCCGGCTGTACCGCGGCGATCTATGCCGCCCGGGCGAACCTGCAGCCGATGATGCTGCAGGGCATGCAGCCGGGCGGACAGATGACGATTACTACCGATGTCGAGAATTTCCCGGGTTTTGCCGATGTGATCCAAGGCCCCTGGCTGATGGAGCAAATGGAGGCCCAGGCGCGGAATGTCGGCACGGATGTGGTGAGCGACCTGATCGTCGATATCGATCTGTCGCGGCGGCCCTTCACCGCGACCGGCGACTCGGGCGCGGTCTACACGGCGGATTCGCTGATCGTCAGCACCGGCGCCTCGGCCCGCTGGCTGGGCTTGCCGAGTGAGGACACGTTCCGCGGCTTCGGGGTGTCGGCCTGCGCTACCTGCGACGGCTTCTTCTTCCGGGAACGGCAGGTGCTGGTGGTCGGCGGCGGCAACACCGCGGTCGAAGAGGCGCTGTTCCTGACCAACTTCGCCAGCAAGGTCATCCTGGTGCATCGGCGCGACCAGCTGCGGGCCGAGAAGATCATGCAGGACCGGCTGTTCGCCAATCCGAAGGTCGAGATCCTCTGGGACACGGTGTTGGAGGAGATCCAGGGCAAGGAGAGCCAGCCGCCCGAGGTCACCGGGGTCCGCCTGAAGAGTGTCCGGTCCGGCGCGGTGTCGGAGCGGGCGGTCGACGGCGTGTTTATCGCCATCGGTCACGACCCCAACACCAGTCTGTTCAAAGGCAAGCTAGAGATGGATGGCGAGGGTTATTTGATCACGGCGGCCGACAGTACTGCGACCAACGTACCGGGCGTGTTTGCCGCCGGCGATGTGAAGGACAAGGTGTTCCGGCAGGCGATCACCGCCGCGGGCATGGGCTGCATGGCCGCCCTGGAGGCGGAGAAGTTCTTGGCGGAGGCTGAAATCCCGGCCGCCGCTGCCGCCGAATAGGCCCCCCTTTTCAAGTCCTTCACGGACTCCCATCTGATAACAGGGGCGTTACCGAAGGCGCCCTCCCGCCCTGCGCTCTAAAGCCGCCGAGAGACCTTGCCGATGGATTGGGACAAACTGCGCGTTTTTCACGCCGTGGCCGAGGCCGGCAGCTTTACGCATGCCGGTGAACAACTGCATCTGAGCCAGTCGGCGGTCAGCCGGCAGGTAAGCGCACTCGAAGAGTCAATCGATGCAACACTGTTCCACCGGCACGCACGCGGCCTGCTGCTGACGGAGCCGGGCGAACTGCTTTACCGAACGGTGCATGAGGTGTTTGCCAAGCTGGCCTCCACCGAGGCACGGTTGGGTGACCTGAAGAACCGGCCGCAAGGGCCGCTGAAGGTAAGTACGACAGTGGCCATGGGCTCACTTTGGCTGACCCCTCGCTTGCGCAAGTTCGTCGACATGTATCCGGAGATCCAGTTCTCCCTGCTCGCCACGGATGGCTCCGTGGATCTGACGATGCGCGAGGCGGATTGTGCGATCCAATTGTCACCGGCGCGGCATGGAGACCTTATTCAACGCAAGCTGACCGATCTCACGATCCACACCTATGCGTCGCCGGAGTATCTGGAACTGCACAGTCACCCCAAGGACGAGGCCGACTTGCAGAACCACCGGCTTATCATTTTCGGCGACGTCACAACGCTGCCCGCGCCGTACGTAAACTGGCTGGTCCGCGACAAGCAAGCCAACGGCCGCTGCTCGACCGTGGCGCTGAACAACGTCTACGGCATGATCCGGGCGACCGAAAGCGGCCTGGGCATCTCCGCGCTGCCGGATTTCCTGGCGAACGAGGTGCCGGGTATCGTGCGGGTGCTGCCCGAGCTGGAAGGGCCGAAGATCGAGGTGTTCTTCGTCTATCCTGAAGAGCTGCGGCATTCGCGGCGCCTCGAAGTGTTCCGCGATTTCTTGTTGCAGCAGATCTCAGAGACGCCGTTCACCGGGCAATAGACCCGGCTACATGTAGAGCGGTTCGTCCTCAAGGCCGCTGTACAGATCGGCGACGAACTCGCCGTAACCGTTGTAGAGCTGGGTCGGCATCATGATGTCGCCGTCGGCTGTCTTAAAACGCTCCTGCGCCTGGCTCCAACGGGGGTGTGGCACGTTCGGGTTTACATTGGCCCAGAAGCCGTATTCGGCCGGGCCGGTCTTGGCCCAGAAGGTCAACGGGCGTTCGTCGGTGAAGTGGAAGCGGACAATCGATTTGACCGACTTGAACCCGTACTTCCACGGCACCGCCAGGCGAAGCGGCGCGCCGTTCTGCGGTAGTACCGGTTTGCCGTAGGCGCCGGTGACCATGAACGCCATCTCGTTGGTGGCTTCCTCGATCGTCAGGCCTTCGACATAGGGCCAGGGGTACCAAACCTGGCGCAGGCCGGTCATCGACTTCTCGTCCATCGCGGTGATCATGTGCACATACTTTGCGCCACTTAGGGGCTTGGCCAATTCGACGAGCTTGGCCAGGGGGAAACCGGTCCAGGGCACGGCAATCGACCACGCTTCGACGCAGCGGTGGCGATACAGCCGCTCCTCCAGCGTCATCTTGCGGATCAGATCGTCGATGCCCACTTCCATCTCCTGCTCGACCATGCCGTCGATCTTCACCGTCCAGGGCCGCGTCTCCATTTTCTGCGCGGCCTTGGAAATCTGCTTGTGGGAGCCGAACTCGAAGAAGTTGTTGTAGGTCGTGGTGACCGACTCTTCAGTGATTTGCCGGTCGAGTTCGTAGCGGTCGCTGGTCGGTGCCGGATAAAGATCCATCGTCGGGTCATCGGCGGCACTGGCCGCACCCGCGAGCAAGGGTGACGCAGCGGCGGCGAGAATTGGGCCGGCGGCTGCCATTTTGGCGAACTCACGGCGCCGCAGGTAAACATCCTCCGGGGTCGCCATGCTCTCGGGCAACTCCCATCCCCGCTTCGACTTGACTAACATCGCACCACTCCAAGCAAGGCGCTTTATCGCCTGTTAACGATGGACGGGCCGGCGGCCCGTAGCAATTCACACCCTGTTGAAGCTGCGGGCCAAATCTCACGCCCGCATCACGGTTAGAGGTCGGTTTGCCCAATACTACGGCGCAGGGCCTCTACAATTCCTTTCGTATTGGCCAGATGCGGGTGCACAGCCAACGCCTGCTCAAACGCGTCCAGGGCCGCGGCATCGTCCCGTTTGAGGATCTGGATCTGGCCGAGCCCGCTGAGCGCCCCGAAATGCCGTGGTTCGAGCGCCAGGGTCTCCTCCACGTCGGCAATCGATTCATCCAGATTGCCAAGCATGTAATGGACCGTGGCCCGCTTGTTCCACGCCTCGGCAAAGTCCGGCGCGGCTTCGACCAAGGTGTCAAATTCGGCGAGGGCGTCCTCCAACCGGCTTTCGCGCATGGCATCGACGCCGCGTTCCATGATCGCCAACGCATCAGCGTCTTCGGTTTCCAACCAAATCGACCAGATCGCCCGCTCCGCCACCCGGGCGCGGGCGGGCTGATCGCTGGTCTGGATGACCGCAAAAAGACGGTCGAGACGCGGGTCGTTCTGGTCGGCCGCCGCGACCTGCGGCAGCGCCAGCAGCACGGCGAGCGCCGGAACAATCGATTTCATGTAACAAGTATGGGGTAGCTCTGGCGCCCGGCCAAGGGACGGCCTTTCAGCTTTCTTCACAATCGTCTGACACCGGCCCACACTCCTCACCCGCATTCTGGTGCCGAGGTTAGGGAAATGGCGGGTTATTCGGGTACGCCGCTGCCGAAGAAGCTGGGGATAAAAGCCGGGCATCTGTTGCTGCTAGACAATCCGCCTGCCGCGTGGGCTGACACCTGGCCGGCAAGCCATGGCGCGCTGCCCGAACCGGTCAGTGTCTTCAGCAACAGCAGGCGGCGGAACGCCGATATTGTCTTGGCGTTTTTCGTCGAGGCGAACCGGTTGAAGCGGCGTTTCGACACACTCAAGGCATGCATCAAGATGGACGGTGCGCTGTGGGTGGCGTGGCCGAAGCGTGCGTCGAAGGTGCCGACAGATGTGACGGAAGATGTGGTGCGCGCGGTGGCGCTCGACCGCGGCTTGGTCGACGTCAAGGTCTGCGCCATCGACGAGGTCTGGTCCGGTCTGAAACTGGTGTATCGGTTGCGGGACCGGACACCGTGACCGGGACTCGAGATGGGTCCGCGAGCCCTACAGCTTTTCGCCCGGTAGTTTGCTGGCCTGCTTTATCCAATCTCCGATCCGCGCTTCGTCCAACACATCCTCCTCGTAGATGTTGAAATACCGTGTCTCGTTTTGCTTGGATGCCTGCGGAGGAAGTGGCCGCAACGATGTTCCGCGAAAGAACGTCAGTTGGACATACTTCTTGTAGCAATACATCGCCAAGAACCAGCTGTTGTCCTCCACGCCGAATAATGGCGTGTTCCATTTCACCGCCTTCCGAACGCCCGGAACAAGACGTTCTACAAGCGCGTCAAGACGGCGGCCGACGTCACTCTTCCAGCCCGGCATCGCGGCGATGTATGCCTGGACAGGCGCGTCGCCCATCCCCTTAGCGATCTGCGGGTTGCCGCTGGACAGTAGTACAGGCTGTTTTCGGTCGGGCATCGCTCCCACCGGCGGCTAGGTGTTAAGCGCGACTGGGCGTGGCCCGCCGGTCGCCCAATCGAGCAGTTGCACAGTATGCACGACCGGTGTCTCGGTGCCGCCGGAGAGCTGGGTGATGCAACCGATGTTGCCGGTGGCGATCACCTGCGGCTTGAGAGCGGCGATGTTGGTGAGCTTGCGGTCACGCAGGCGCGTCGCAATCTCCGGCTGCAGCAAGTTGTAGGTGCCGGCGGAGCCGCAACAGAGATGGGATTCGAGGGGCTGGCTGACGGCAAACCCTGCTGCCTCTAGCAGTTCGATGGGCTGCGTCTTGATGCGCTGACCATGCTGCATCGAACAGGCGGAATGATAGGCGACGTGTGGCTGATCGGCGATGGACGGTGTCGGCAGTCCGAGATCCGCGACGAACTCCGTCACATCCTTGGTCTTAGCCGCGACACGTTCAGCGGCCAATGCTAGCGCCGCATCTTCGCGGAACATGAAGCCGTAATCCTTCACCGTCGTGCCGCAACCGCTGGCGTTGATGATCACCGCGTCGATGTCGTCGCGGTCCCAGGCGCGGATGTTTTGCGCCGCCTGGCGATGGGATGTCGCGCTGCGACCCATGTGATGCGTAAGTGCACCGCAACAACCGGCTTCCGCCGGTACAACAACTTCGACACCTAAGCGGTTGAGCAGACGAACAGTTGCTTCATTGATCGCCGGGTCGAGCACGCGCTGCACGCATCCGGTCAGCAGCGCGACGCGAGCGCGGCGGTCGCCCGCCGCCGGGAACACGGTCTGCCCTTCAAGGGGAGAACGTGCTGGGACGCGCCGTGGCGCCATGCCGACCAGCGTCTTGAGCCGCCCGGGCAGCACCCCGGCCAAGCCGCGTCCGACCACCGCGAAGTTCAAGGCGAAGCGGAACAGGCCGGGCCGCGGCAGCAGGAATGCGAGCAGGTCGCGCAGCAACCGTTCCGGCAGCGGGCGCCGATAGGTTTTTTCGATATGCGCGCGCGCATGGTCGACGAGGTGCATGTAATTGACGCCCGACGGGCAGGTCGTCATGCAGGACAGGCAGGAGAGACAGCGGTCGACGTGGCGCACGGTGCGCTCGTCCGCCGGACGGTCGTTCTCCAGCATTTCCTTGATGAGGTAGATACGGCCGCGCGGGCTATCGAGTTCGTCGCCGAGCAATGTGTAGGTCGGACAGGTCGCCGTGCAGAAACCGCAATGCACACATTTGCGGAGGATGCGTTCGGATTCGGCGATGTCGGGATCGGCAAGTTGGGCGGCGGTGAAGTTCGTTTGCATCAGATGCCAGCATACATCCGGCCGGGATTGAGAATCCCCTTCGGATCAAAGGCCTGCTTGACGCGCTCGGACAAAGCGGCGACCGGCACCGCTTGTGGCTGGAACACGTCGACGGCGGCGCGGATCGTCTCGGGCGCGCGAAACAAGGTGGCGTGACCCGAACTGACGGCGGCGCGAACCGCCGCGGCGCCCGCATCCGGCGTGGCGGCGTCAGCCGGGATGGACGCCCACAAGAGCCCGCCGCCCCAGTCCAAATGGATCTCCGCACCGAGTTGGGCGTGTAATGCCTGCGCCAGCGGAACACCTTCGGTCGGCGCCACCGAGATGCGCCAAAGATGCGACGCGGTTGGCAGCAGCGTGCCGTCGCGGATTTCGGCCCAGACGGCCAACGAATTGCTGGTGTGCAGTTCCTCGACCGCGCCGAACTGCGAGAGGGCGTCGCGCAGCGCGTCGCAGCGCGCGACAACCGACGGCCGCACGCCTTCCAGCCGCAGCAAGGTGACACTCTTGCCCGCACCGCTGACATAGGACACGCCGGAGCGCGCGGCGGCGGCGGCGGGCAGATGGGCGGCGCCGGATACATCGTGACTGCTGCCGAGGGCGACCGACATGGCTCGGGTCGCCGAGGTGTCATCCAAGCCGAATAACAACACCGTCCGCGCGGACTCCGGTGCCGGCAACACCTTCACGGTGAGTTCGGTCAACGCAGCGAGGGTGCCGCAGGACCCCGTCATCAGTTTGCACAGATCGTAGCCGGTGACGTTCTTCACCACGCGGCCACCGGTCTTGAAGGTTTCGCCGCGCCCGCTGACCGCGCTGAGACCTAGGACATGATCGCGGACGGCACCCGCCTTCAGGCGGCGCGGGCCGGCGAGATTGGTCGCAACGAGCCCGCCCAGGGTGCTGCCCGAAGACGCGCCATACAGGGCGCTGTATTCCGGCGGTTCGAAGGCAAGGGCCTGGTGCTTTTCCGCCAACAACGCCTCGATTTCCTCCAACGGTGTGGCCGGACCGGCGGTCAGGACGAGTTCCTCCGGTTCATACATCTTGATGCCGCGGAGGGCGGACAAGTCCAGAGTGTGCGCCGACTGGGCGGGGCGGCCGAAGTCGCGTTTCGAGCCGTTGCCGACCAACTCGAGCGGCGTTTCTTCCGCAACCGCCCAAGCGATCAGTTTTTCGACCTCGTCATGGTCGGCCGGCTTGAAGCGATCGCTCACCGGCTAGAAGCGCGGCAGGTCGGGGAACGGCATCTGGCCGCGGTGAATGTGCATGCGGCCCAGCTCGGCACAGCGATGCAGGGTCGGGAATACCTTACCCGGGTTCAGCAGTTGTTTGGGGTCGAAGGCGCATTTCAGACGCTGCTGCTGATTGAGATCCTCTTCCGAAAACATCTCGCCCATCAGGTCGCGCTTCTCGACGCCCACGCCATGCTCGCCGGTCAGGACGCCCCCGACCTCGACACAAAGACGCAGGATGTCGGCACCGAACTCCTCGGCGCGTTCGAGTTCGCCGGGCTTGTTGGCGTCGTACATGATCAGCGGGTGCAAGTTGCCGTCGCCCGCATGGAAGACGTTGGCGACGCCGAGGTCGTACTGCTTCGACAGTTCGTTCATGCGGCGCAGCACTTCCGGCAGCCGGTGCCGGGGAATGGTGCCGTCCATGCAGTAGTAGTCGGGCGTGATGCGCCCGATGGCCGGGAACGCCGCCTTGCGGCCCGCCCAGAACTGCTGCCGTTCATCCTCATTTTCACTGATGCGGACGGAGGTTGCGCCATGTTGTTCGGCGATCGCCCCCACTTGGTCGATCAAGTAGTCGACCTCGTTCGGCGGGCCGTCGAGTTCGACGATCAGCAAGGCTCCGGCGTCGGTCGGGTAGCCGGCCTGCACAAAATCCTCGGCGGCGCGGATCGCCGGGCCGTCCATCATTTCCATGCCGCCCGGGATGATGCCGGCGCCGATGATCGCGGCAACGGTGTCGCCGGCGGCTTCGGAGGTTTCGAAACCGATCAGCAAGGCACGCGCGGTGGTGGGCGTCGGCAGAATGCGGACGGTGACTTCGGTGATGATGCCGAGCAGCCCCTCCGACCCGGTGACCACGCCCATCAGGTCGTAACCGCCGGCGTCCAGATGCCGGCCGCCGAGCCGCACAACCTCACCGCCGGGCAACACCATTTCCAGGCCGAGCAGATTGTTCGTGGTGAGTCCGTACTTTAGGCAATGCACCCCACCCGAATTCTCGGCGACGTTGCCGCCGATGGTGCAGGCGATCTGACTGGACGGGTCGGGCGCGTAGTAGAAGCCCTCGGCCGACACGGCTTGGGAAATCGCCAAATTGGTGACACCCGGCTGGGTAACGACGCAGCGATTGTCGTAGTCGATCTCCAGAATGCGGTTGAACTTTGACAGGCCGAGCGTGATGGCATCCGCCGCCGGCAGCGCTCCGCCCGACAGGGACGTGCCGGCACCGCGCGGCACGATCTTCACCTGATGTTCCTGGCAGTAGGCGAGGATGGCGCTGACCTGCTCCGTCGTTTCGGGTAGCACGACGATCAGCGGCAATTGTTTGTAGGCGGTGAGGCCGTCGGTCTCGAAGGCCCGCATTTCGATCTCTTCCGTGATCACGCCTTCGCCCGGGACGATGGCGCGCATCGCAGCGATGATCTGATCGCGCTTGTCCAGGGTCGCTTGATCGGGGTCCGGCAGACGCACGTCGAGGCTCCGGTGTTGGCTTACCGGACTAACCTAGGGGATGTCGCCGATTGGGACCACTCTGCGGCCCCGGAGATGGTTAACCCTGGCGGGCCTTGAACCGCGGGTTCTTCTTATTGATGACGTACACGCGGCCGCGCCGGCGCACCACCTGACAGCTCTTGTGGCGCTTCTTGACGGTTTTCAACGAATTGAGGACCTTCATAGGACCTTCTCCTTGGCGCGACGGGCGCGGAAGCTAATGGACCCCGGCGCCGAAGTCAACAAATCCGGCCAACCGATCCTTGACACCGGTTCGTGGGCGCGGCTTTATCTTCTCAGAGTAACGCGCCGATTTGAACCTCAGCTTGCGGGCGCGCAAAAAATACGGCTAAAGCGACGGTCAGTCTGCCGGAGCGATAGCTGCGGCGGGCTTTTTTGTTTGGCCCGCCTGCACACCGCCAACCGGCGGAGAAAGGATCGGGCCATGAGCCAAAGCTATGCGGGCGACATCTCCTCCAAGGAAGCCTGGCGCCTGTTGGAGGAAGGGAATGCCGTCCTCGTCGACGTGCGCACCCAGCCGGAGTGGAACTTCGTCGGCGTGCCGGACCTGTCGAGCCTCGGGCAGCAAGCCCGGTTCATTGAGTGGCAGGCCTATCCGACCATGGCGGTGAACCCCGAATTCACCGAGGCCGTCAAAGCGGCGGAGGTGCGGCCGGAGCAGACCGTGTTGCTGCTGTGCCGGTCGGGGGCGCGATCGCGGAATGCGGCGATAGCGCTCACCGCCGCCGGGTTCGAGCGGTGCTTCAACCTGGAGGAAGGGTTCGAGGGGCCGCATGACGCCCAGGGCCACCGCGGCATGCAGATCGGCTGGAAGGCGGCGGGCCTGCCCTGGAAGCAGGGCTGAGGCGATGACAGATCCGCACAAGAACTGGCGGCCGCAGACCAAGCTGGTGCGCGGCGGCCTGACCCGGTCGGACCATGGCGAGACCAGCGAGGCGATCTACGTCAACTCGGGCTTCGTCTATTCGGACGCCGAGGCGGCGGAGGCGCGGTTCAAGGGCGAAGCCGACGGGTTCATCTATTCGCGCTACGGCAACCCGACTGTGCGCATGTTCGAGGACCGTGCCGCCCAGATGGAGGGCGCCGAGGCGGCCTTTGCCACGGGCAGCGGGATGGCGGCGGTCTTCGCTTCCATGATGTGCCAGCTGCGGGCCGGCGATCATGTGGTTTCGGCCCGGGCGCTGTTCGGCTCCTGCTACTTCATCGTGACCGAGTTGTTGCCGAGGTGGGGTATCGAGGTAACGCTGGTTGACGGGCCGGACCTCGACCAGTGGCGCGCGGCCCTCAGCAAGCCGACGAAGGCGGTGTTTTTCGAGACACCGGCCAACCCGACCCTGGAGCTAACCGACATTGCGGCAGTGGCGGACCTGGCGCACCGGGCCGGGGCGAAGGTGATTGTCGACAACGTCTTCTCGACGCCGCTGTTGCAGAAGCCGCTGGAGCTGGGCGCCGACATCGTCGTCTATTCGGCGACCAAACACATCGACGGCCAGGGCCGTTGCCTGGGCGGGGTCATCCTGTCGGATGCGGCGTTCATCAACGAGACCCTGCAACCCTTCCTGCGCCACACCGGCCCGTCGCTCAGCCCGTTCAATGCCTGGGTGCTGCTGAAAGGTTTGGAGACCTTGGAGCTGCGGGTGACGCGGCATTGCGAGAGCGCGGCGCGGATCGCCGACATGTTGGCAGGCCACCCGGCGGTCGCGCGGGTCCTCTATCCGGGGCGCACCGACCATCCGCAATACGAACTGGCGCAGCGGCAGATGAGCGGCGGCAGCTCGCTGGTCAGCTTCGAGCTGCATGGCGGGAAAAGCGATGCGTTTCAGGTGCTTAATGCGCTGAACCTGATCGACATTTCGAACAATCTCGGCGACGCCAAGAGCCTGATCACGCACCCGGCGACCACGACCCACCGCGCCATGGGACCGGAAGGCCGGGCGGCCATGGGGGTCAAGGACGGGCTGGTGCGGCTGTCCGTTGGGTTGGAGGATGTGGCCGATTTGATCGAGGATCTGGAGGGCGCGTTGTCGACCCTGGCCTTGCAGGCCGCCGCGCAGTAGCGAAATGGGTTCGTTTGGAAATTTTCTGTTTTGTCTTTTTATTTCAATGTCTTGAAGCTCATTACCGAACCGGATTCTAGCACGACTTCGGCCTTGGCGTAAAGGCTATTGCTCCGTGTGATCGCGAGGGGCGAGCGGCAGGTTGAGCACAATCCGCAGGCCGCCGCCCTGCCGATGTTCGGCGCGGGCGGCGCCGCCAATGGCCTCGATGTTGCGGCGGACCACCCACAGCCCGATGCCCTGATGGCCGCCGGTCGGGCTCTCGGCATGTTCGCCTTCGCGCTTTGTGTAGTAGCGCTTGAACACCTCCGACAGGTCCTTATCGGCGACACCCGGACCATTGTCTTCGACGATCAGCTCGGCGCGTTTGCCCGGTACCTCGCGCAGCACGACGTTGATGAAACCGCCGGGGGGCGCGAAGCCGATCGCATTCTCCAGCAGGTTCTCGAGCACGGTCTCTAGCAGCGAGCGCCCACCAAGCACCGTGACCTCGGTACGGATCTGCAAGTTCAGTCTGATACCACGACGGCCGGCGACGGCGGCATGGCCGGCGGTGAGGCTCTCCACCAGCTGGGCCAGGTTGATCCGGTTGCGGGGCGGGTTGATGAGCTGGGCGCCGCTCTCGTCAATGCGGCGGGCGGCGGAAACTAGGCCATCCAGCCGGTCCAGGGCATTGTCGATGCGGCTCAGCGCGCCACGGCCACGTTCGTGCTCGCGGGGGACCGAGGCGGCGACCGGCTCCAGGGAGTGGCGGATCACGGCGATCGGGGTCTTGAGGGCGTGGGTGTTGTCCTCGGCCGCCCGGCGCAATGACCGGGCCGAGTTCCGCAGCTTCGCGACCATCTTGTCGAACTCGGCGGCGACGCGCCCCAACTCCGGCACCTGGTTGAGCGCGGCGAAGGACGGCGGGGTGTGGCGGCTGGTGCCGATGCGCTGGACCCGGTGAGCGAGCCGCCCGAACCGCCGCAGGTTGGACCAGACGTCGATCAGCAGGCTGAGGGTCACCACGGCCATCGCCACATAGATCAATGCCGCGGACCGGGTCTCGGGCCGCATCCAGTACGGAACATCCAGGAGGCCGCCGTCGGCGACCGTCTCCGGCAGGGAGGCGATCACCACCCAGCAGCCGGCATGGCTGTTTACGGCGCCCATCGAGGTGATGATCTCGTCAGTACCTTCCGCGGTGTTGTAGCGGGTCACCTCGTCGTAGCTTTTGTCGCAGGAGGGGGCCAGGCGGCTGAGGATGTTCTGCCGCACCAAGTCCTGGCGCAGACCGGCGAGCTGGGTGTCGGTCATCGAAGGGCTGGCGGCGACGAAATAGAAGTCGTTGGCGCTGCTGAGGGCGTTCGGCCGAAAGAGGACCCGGACCATCATATTGTTGCCGGAGAGCCGGCTGAGGGCGTGGTCGAAGGCGCCGGGCGAGATTTCATCGTTGGCCAGGTCGGCGAGGACCGGCACCAGGGCGCGCGTGACCAGCTGGCCCTGCTGGGACACGCTTTTTTCGATGAGGGCCTGGTTTTCGTAATAGGCATCGCGAAACTGGTCGTAGAGCACGACCGGCACGGCGGCGAATACCGCTACCAGCAGAACCAGCTTGGTCAGCAGGGAGCGCGCGACGCCGGTGACCGCGCGGGTGGTCCCGCCGGTGATCCGTGCTCCGACCTCGACTGTGGTGCTGCGGCTGCTCATTCCCTGACGACAAACGCGGTTTGGCCGATGATCCCGCTACTTTGGAAATCTCTGAATAACGTCAATGGCTTGCCACACCATTGCTACAATGCTCGCGTTAGCTCCCGGCCGACTAACGGAACGTTAACCAGCCGCCCCCCACAACAGTCGATCCATCCGCCAATCGCAGGCCGAAAGACGGAATCTGGTGCCGTTCAAGTTCCTTCGAAGCAAGGGCCCTCTGGGCTGGATCGGCAGCCCGGGCCGCTGGGGGATCCTGCTGTGTCTCGGTGGGTGTCTGACGATCATCGAGCCGCCCGATCAGGAGGCCTTGGAACCGGGGCCCTGGCTGCCCCCGGCCGCCCAGATCACCCTCGCCGATAATCCGGAGAGTCCCTATGCCTGGGTCCCGGCCGCACCACGGCCACGGCCAAAGCCGCCGAACCCGGTGAGCAGCCCGGTGATCCGCCTATCCTCCGGCACGCCGGAGGAGCTGATCGGTCTGGGTCCGGAAGTGACGATGAACCTGCTGGGCACGCCGAACTCCCGGGTCGAAGAAGCATCGACGCGGATCTGGCAGTATGACGACGACGCCTGCACGCTGCAGCTCACGCTGCTGCTGAACGTGCTGACCTCGACCTACCAAACGGTGTTCTACGAGGTGACGCCCGCCGAGGGCGCCGAGATCACCCGCGAGGCGTGTCTGTCGACGATTATCGCCAAGCGGATGATGGCAATTCCGGTGAGTCGCTAGGACCCGGCGCAGCTAGACCCACGGGCGGACGCGCGCCTTGTAGGCCCGGTAGTCGTCGCCGAACAGTTCCTCCAGGTGGGCCTCCTCGCGCTTGATGGCCTTGCGGTGGGTCCAATGCATGGACGGCAGCACGCCGAGCATGATCCATAGACTGTCGACCATCACCGCCGCACCCAGATAGACCAGGGTGACGCCGACATAGCCGGGGTTTCGGGAGTATTGAAAGACGCCGCCGGTGACCAGGGCCGTGGCTTTCTTGCGGACATCGAATTTGGTGCCGCGCCGGCGAAACTCACGGATGGCGAACGCACCCAGGACCAGGCCGCCGGCAATCAACAGAGCGCCGAGGATGTATTGCACGGGTGTCGACAGGAGCGGTGCGGGCCGGCGCCAGTCGATCAGCAGCGTCGCCAGGAAGTAGGCCAGATAGACGATCGGGGGCGGAACGGCGATGCCAGGTGTGGTGTCGGAGGTATCGGTCACGGCGGGCCGGTTGATTGAGGGGCGTTGCCACGTCTTAACAGGCCGGCGCACCGGATGACATATTGCGAAGATGATTGCACCGGAACTCAGGACCGAACGCCTGTTGCTGCGCCCGCACCGGGTCGAGGATTTCGACCGGCTGGCGGCGCTCTATGAGACGCCGCGGTCGAAGCATATCGGTGGGCCACTGACCCGCGGGGAGGCGTGGCGCGGCTTCGCCGGCGATGTCGGTTCCTGGGCGTTGTTGGGCTTCGGCACCTGGGCCATCGAAGTACGGGCGGACGGTGCCTATGCCGGTCAGATCGGGCTGAACCACCCCGCTGACTTTCCGGAGCGCGAGATCGGTTGGGTCCTCTGGGAGGAGTTTCAAGGGAAAGGCTACGCGTTCGAAGCGGCGATGTGCGCGCGGGATTTCGCCTATAGGCAACTCGGCTGGACCACCGTGGTCAGCTACATCGACCCCGACAACGAACGGTCCATCGGTTTAGCGAAACGCATGGGCGCGACGCTTGACCCGGATGCACCGACACCGAATGACGAGGGTTGTCTGGTTTACCGGCACCCGGCGCCGTTCGCCGGCGTAGAGTAGCGCGGCGGCGGCCGGCGCGTTACACTATCGCTGTCGCTGATCGCGCAAACTTCAGTGGCTGATGGAAGGACCAAATGGTGGGCGCGGCTGGGATTGAACCAGCGACCCCCACGATGTCAACGTGGTGCTCTCCCGCTGAGCTACGCGCCCGTCCCTTGGGGGTCGCGTCTTACAATGGGGCCGCAGCCTTTGCAAGCCGGGGGGGCGGCTAGCTCAAATAGCGCTCCACATTGTCTACCAGCTCCCGCAGGTGGAAGGGTTTGGAGAGGACCTGGGCGTCGCTGAACTCCTGCCGGGCGGTCATCGCCACCGCCGCGAAGCCGGTGATGAACAGCACCTTGAGGGCCGGATCGAGCCGGGTCGCCCGGCGCGAGAGTTCGATGCCGTCGAGACCCGGCATGACGATATCGGCAATCAACAGGTCGAACCCCTGTTGGTTGACCTGGGCTAACGCTTCCTCGCCATCCGGGACCGCCACAACCGCGTGGCCAGCCCGTTCCAGCGCCTTGCTGAGGAAGCTGCGCATCGAGCCGTCGTCTTCGGCGAGTAAAATCCGGGCCATTGGCCAATCCTGGCGGTCTTGTCGGAAGTTAACCAGCCTAGGGCCCCGAAATTGCCAAAAACTGAATGCCTTGGGGCCCGATCTGGCGAGGGATGACAGGTCACTGCCTTTCCGCTACATCAAATAGATGGATGCCGAGGTCACGGGGAGCCAACTGAAACCGCCCATCGAGATTCTCGCGCCGGCCCAGCAAACCGCGCCGGTGGTGTTTTCGTCCCCCCACAGTGGCCGCGACTACGCGCCCGCCTTTCTGGCCCAAAGCAAGCTCGACCCCATCGCCCTCCGGCGGTCCGAAGACAGCTTCGTCGACGAGCTGTTCGGCGAGGTGCCGCATCACGGCGCCCCGCTCCTAAGGGCGCTGTTCCCGCGGGCCTTCGTCGATCCGAATCGAGAGCCGTTCGAGCTGGACCCGAACATGTTTCGGGATGCGTTGCCGGCCTACGCAAATGTGAAGTCGCCACGGGTGGCGGCGGGTCTCGGCACAATCGCGCGCGTCGTCGCCAACGGGGCCGAGATTTATCGGGCCAAGCTCCAATTTGCTGAGGCGCACCGGCGGATCGCCAGTTACTACCAGCCGTACCATCACGCGCTGGAAGACCTGATCATGAACACGCGGCGCGAGTTCGGGTTCTGCATCGTGATGGATTGCCACTCGATGCCGTCGGTGACCGGCCCGTTGGACGAGGAGCCGGGACGGCGCCGCCAGGCCGACTTTGTGTTGGGCGATGCGCACGGACAATCGTGCGGCCTGGGCATCATGCGGTTGGTCGAGCAGACGCTGCGCGACCTGGGCTTTGTCGTGGCGATCAACACGCCCTATTCGGGCGGGTACATCACTCGGCACTACGGACGGCCGCGTAAGGGCGTGCACGCGCTGCAGATCGAAATCAACCGCGCGCTCTACATGGATGAGGACCGGATCAGCCGGCTCGACTCGTTGCGGCCGCTGGCGGACCAGATGGCGGTGCTGGCCGACCGGATCTGCGGCATGGGCCGCGAACTGATGGCGGCCTAACACCCGGTTCACTCCGGCGATATCGAGAAGCACTCGTAGCCGCCTAAGGCACACCCTATACTCTGTTTGACAGCGGAGTCGTGCCGATGACCGTGCCGGGACATCCTCAACCCATTCCGATGTCGGCGATGCCGCGTTTCGCCGGCTTGGCCACCTTCATGCGCCTCCCCTACGTCGAAGAGGTCGACGACCTGGACATTGCGATGATCGGCGTGCCGTTCGACGTTGGCACGACCAATCGCCCGGGCGCGCGGCACGGACCGCGTCAGGTGCGCGACATGTCGACGATGATCCGCCGGGTGCATCATGTGAGCAAGATCGCGCCGTTCGACCTGTGCCGCTGCGCCGATGCGGGCGATGTGCCGATCAATCCGATCGACCTCGATGTCAGTCTGCGGTCGATCGAAGAGTTCTTTCGGCGAGTCCACAAAGCGGGGGTTGCAACCCTCGCGGTCGGCGGGGACCACTTGGTGACGTTGCCGATTCTGCGGGCAGTGGCGGCGGAGCATTCGGTCGGCATGGTGCATTTCGATGCGCACTCCGACACCACCGACACCTATTTCGGCGATATTGGTGAGGGCGGGACCCGGTTCACCCATGGCAGCCCGTTCCGCCGCGCGGTCGAGGAAGGCCTGCTGGACCCGAAACGTACGGTGCAGATCGGCATCCGCGGTTCGGTGCACGCGCCGGACGATTTCGACTGGGCGTTCGAGCAGGGCTTTCGGATCATCACCATCGAGGAGTTCCAGGATCTGGGTGTCGACGCGGTGATCGAAGAGGCCTGGCGGGTCGCTGGCGACGGCCCGGTCTATGTCAGCTTCGACGTCGACGGCCTGGACCCGGTGTACGCGCCCGGTACCGGAACGCCGGAGGTCGGCGGCCTGACGACGCTGGAAGCGCAGCGGGTGCTCCGCGGCCTACAGGGGCTGGACATTGTCGGGGGCGATGTCGTCGAAGTGTCGCCGCCGTTCGATCCGTCAGGCAACACCGCACTGGTCGGGGCCACCATGATGTTCGAAATCCTCTGCGTGTTGGCGGACGCGCTGGCGGAGTGACTCCGCAGCCTTGAAGATGGCTGGCGAAGCGGCGCGCTTTACCGTCGAAGCGGACGGTCCGGCCTGGCGGCTGGCCTTGGCTGGGCGTTGGCTGACCGGACATGTGGCGCCGGTGGATGCGCCGTTGCGGTCAGCGAAGCCGGATCGCGGCCGACCGGCGGTGGTGGATTTGACGCGGGTCGAGGCGATGGATACCGCCGGGGCCTGGCTGGTCCACCGGTCGCTCCGCGAATGGCGGCGGGCCGGGTTCGCCGCCGAGATGACCGGCGGATCCGATGCGGTGCGCCGGCTGATCGACACGGTCGGGCGGCTCGACGCGAAGTGTCCCGACCCACCGCCGCCGGTGAATGCGTTGGCGGCGATCATCGGCCGGACCGGTAAGTCGACTATCACGATCCTCAACGAGGCCGGGGCGTTGCTGAGCTTCCTCGGCGTCACCCTGACCGCTTTACTGTCGAGCCTGGTGCGGCCGCGGCGGATCCGCTTGACCGCCCTGTTCTTCCATTTGGAAAACACCGGACTGAACGCACTGCCGATTGTCGGACTGATCTCCTTCCTGGTCGGCGTGGTGCTGGCGTTCCAAGGGGCGGATCAGCTGTCGCGGTTCGGCGCGGAGATCTTCACGGTCAATCTCGTCGGCATCGGCGTGCTGCGGGAGATGGGCGTGCTACTGACAGCAATCATCGTCGCCGGCCGTTCGGGCAGCGCGTTCACCGCGCAGATCGGCACGATGAAAGTGAACGAAGAAGTCGCCGCCATGCAGGTGATGGGGCTCGACCCGATCGACGTGCTGGTGATGCCGCGGGTGATTGCGTTGATGATCACCCTGCCGCTGCTGACCTTCTATGCCGACTTGATGGGGCTCGCCGGGGGTGCCGTCATGGCGACCCTGGTGCTGGACATCTCCGTGTTTCAGTTCATCCGGCAATTGAACGATGCGGTGCCACTGTCCGCCTATTGGGTCGGACTGGTGAAGGCGCCGGTGTTCGCGTTTGTCATCGCGCTGGTCGGCTGCTTCGAAGGTTTGCGGGTCGAAGGCAGCGCCGAATCCGTCGGGACGCTGACGACGCGGTCGGTGGTCGAGAGCATCTTCTTGGTCATCACCTTGGATGCCGCCTTCTCGGTTTTCTTTGCGGTCATAGGCATTTGATGGCCGACGTTGCGAATGTGATTCAGGTCTCCGGCTTGCGCACGGCGTTCGGTCCGCAGGTCATTCACGACGACCTGGCGCTTGGAGTCCGGCCCGGCGAAGTCATGGGCATTGTCGGCGGATCGGGGACCGGCAAGTCGGTGTTGCTGCGGACGATGATCGGGCTGACCCGTCCGGCGGCGGGTCAGGTGGCGGTGCTGGGTGCCGACGTGCCGCGCTTGCGCGGGCGGCAGCTGCGTCAGTTGCAACAGCGATTTGGCGTGCTGTTTCAAGACGGTGCGCTGTTCAGTTCGCTGACCGTCGCGCAGAACATCATGACGCCGATGAAGGAGCATACGAAGCTGCCGGCGGCACTGCGGCGGGAGCTGGTCGACGTGAAGATCAACCTGGTCGGCTTGCCGCTCGACGCGGCCAACAAGTACCCGTCCGAACTGTCGGGCGGGATGCGCAAGCGGGCCGGGTTGGCGCGGGCGTTGTCGCTGGATCCGGAGATCGTCTTCCTGGACGAACCGACCGCCGGTTTAGACCCGATCGGCGCGGCGGCTTTTGACAGTCTTATCCGCGACTTACAGCGCGCCCTTCGGCTGACGGTTATCATGGTGACCCACGACCTGGACAGTTTGAAAGCGGTCTGTGACCGGATTGCCGTGCTGGTTGACAAGCGAGTCCGGGTGGGCACTTTGGATGAACTCGTGCGCGACGAGCATCCGTGGATCAAGTCCTACTTCCGCGGCGTGCGCGGCGAGGTGGCGTTTGCCGGCGGATCGCGCGCCGGCGTGAACTAAGGTGAACTGAGACATGGAGACCCGCGCGAGCTATCTGCTGGTCGGCAGCTTTGTCTTGGCGTTCGCGCTGGGTGCGATGATCTTTGCTGTCTGGCTGGCGAAGGTGCAGTTCGACCGGGAGTTCGCGCGCTACGACATCGTCTTCACCGGCAATGTGAGCGGCCTGCGTGTCGGCAGCCCCGTCACCTACCGCGGCCTGCCGGTCGGCGAGGTGGTCGAC
>JANQOE010000069.1 GCA_028279245.1 Alphaproteobacteria bacterium | reverse complement strand
CTCGACCGCAAGCAGGCCGGCGATCCGGAGACCGACCTCAACCCGCGTGACCGTTGGGGCGGCACACCGCTCGACGATGCGGTGCTGCAGGGCCACGATACGATCGCCGAATTGCTGCGCCAGGCCGGGGCGGTGCACGGCCACAGCGAACCGCCGGCGGAAGAGCAACGGTTCCTCACCGCCGCCGCGTTCCAGGGCGACACCGATCGCACCGCCGAGTTGATCTGGGCGGCGAGCAAGGGCGACCTCAACGCCATCTACCGGCTGGTTGCTCAGGGCGTGCGCCTGGACGTCGCCGACTACGACCTGCGCACGCCGCTGCATCTGGCGGCGTCGGAAGGTCAACTGGCGGTGGTGCAGTATCTGCTGAACCACGGGGTCGATCCCAACCCGCGCGACCGGTGGCGGACGACGCCGATGACCGACGCGCGGCGCCACGGTTTCAAAGAGGTTGCGGACTGGCTGCAATCGCGAGGCGGTCTCGCCTAGCCAGCCCGTAACGGGCCGGGTCGCCCGACCCGTCCCGCCATTGCGTCCGAAACTCGGGGCGGTCCACGTGGCCGCCCCATTCTTTTGCGGCCCGGGGTCTTGCCCGCAAAACACCGTCATTGCGAGGCGGGCCTTCGGCCCGCCGTGGCAATCCAGCCACCGGCTGGGTCACTTGCTGGGTCGCCACGGCGCTTTGCGCCTCGCGATGACGGTCTCTGTCGCGGCTGGCTCACATGCGGTTCTTTGACCGCCATATTCTCGTCATACTCGTCCCCTATGATGGGACATTCGCAGACAAAATAAGAAAAGAGACGAGCCCGTGGCGAATGCCGCGCGGGCAAGGTGTGTCTATGCATGTGAGGGAATATGGCGAGGAAGGAAGACCAGTCGAAGGAAGACCGTGCGGCCTGTTTCGAGCCTGAAAAAACAGGCGGCCGGCAGCACAATGGACAATTCAAACCGGGTGTCTCCGGCAATCCGCTGGGGCGGCCGGCCGGGCGGCGCAACAAAGCCACCGAGCTGCTGGAAGCGATGTTGGTCGAGGACTGGCAGGCCGTTGCCAAAGGTCTGCTGGACGCCGCGAAGAAGGGCAACGCCTCGGCGGCCCGGGTCGTGTTGGACCGGGTGGCGCCAAAACCGCGCGGACGCACGGTGGCGCTCGAGCTGCCGCCGGTCGAAACCGTCGCTGACGTGGACAAAGCGCTGAACGTGGTGCTGGCCGGCATCGGCGGCGGCACCGTCACGCCGAGCGAGGGCGCGACGATTTCCGGCATTCTCGAAGCCAAACGCCGGGTGCTCGTATCGACGCTGCTCGACGAGCGCGTGCAGAAAATCGAAGGCGCGCTCGACGACAGCGTACGGCATTAGCATGCACGCTGGTTTCGACGCATTCGGACCGGCGTCGGGCCCCACCGCACCGTCATTGCGAGGGCGCGCAGCGCCCGTGGCAATCCAGAGCCGGCGTCACGGTTCAGGGCTGGATTGCCACGACGCGCCCGGCGCGCCTCGCAATGACGGTGCGTTCAGCAATAGGAACCTTCCATGCTGCGCAGCCTGACGCGGCGGATCGAACGTCTGGAGATGCTGATGCATCAATGCCACCGCATCGAGCGGTTCGGCCTGAGCACGCAAGTCATCCGGTCGATCGACCGCAACCATATCACCTTCAAGGAATGGGCGTTCATTGCGCGGCAGGGGTTCGTGCCGCGCTCCCTCGGACACTTGGCGATCAACCATCAGCTCAAACAGTTCGTGAAGCGGGCCCCGCCGCCGGACCATCCGGCCTGGCAGTGGGTCGACGACCTGCTTTGGTACATCGACCCGATGGAGAAGAAGAACCGTTGGGACGTGTTTGCGTGGGACGATGTCTGGCGGTTCGTCAAGACCGTCCGCCGGATGCGGCCACGGCGCAAGGCGGTGGAGTCGGAGAAGCGGGCGTGGCTGCGCAAAGAGCTGGGCAAGCTGTGGCTGCACATGGGCGAAGAAAAGTTCGATCCAAAGAAGGAAATGCAGCAGCAAAGCTCACGGTCCGGCCGGTTCGTCGAGGCGGTGCTGGAAGAACCGGGCCCGCCGTCGCTGCTGCGCCGCGAGGAGACCGAACGCCTGAAAAAGGAACGGCGCCGCGAACGGCGCGCGGCGAAACGCGCCCCGCTGGAAGCCCGCCGCGCCCGGGTCCGCGAGGTATTGGGTAAACCACCCGCCATCGACCGCCGCCCCGACCCGCTGGTCCTCCTGGGCGGCGAGGCGTTTGGGTGAGGCGCGGTGGCCGGGCCGCGCTGGACCCCGGATCAAGTCCGGGGTGACAGACTGTGGCGGCGGCCGTCTCCGCTCCATGTCATCCCGGCCGGAGAGCCGGGTTCCAGACGACGCTTGCGCGGGCCGCTCCACCCCCACCCGTCTCCGCCGGACCCGGGTGTCCGGCGGGACCTCCCCCGTCAAGGGGGGGGGAGAACCAACATCCACCGCCACGTCCCCTCCCCCCTTGCGGGGGATCCGCCCGGACCCGTGGTGTCCGGGCGGATGGGTTGGGGGGACCCGCGATAGCGGGGGGCGATGACCGCCCCAGCGCCGCGCATCTATTACCTTTTGGCGGGTACTATCAGCCCTTCACCCCTCCCATGACCGAACCATGATATCTAGATCCGCGCTTCTCTTCGCAACGCTCCTGCTCGCCGCCTGCCAGCCACCCGCGCCGGTGACCGACGCCGGGCCGCCGATTGGCTTGGCCGAAGGCATGGCGCCGGGCGAGTGCTTCGACTTTGCCAACCTCGACTACGCGACCGAAGCCGAAGCGAATGAACGGTTGCTGGCCTGTTATCCACTCGGATCGGACGCGAAGGCGCTGATCCCCTATGTCGCAAGTCTCGGCGCAAAGGAACGGACGGCGTTCCTGCCGCGGTATCCCTGGGCGTTTGCCCTAACTGTCACCGAGACAGCAGATGGTCGACGCCATCCGCGGATTCGGTATGTGCACTTTGTGTTCGATGAGGACGGAAAAGTAAGGCGTGCTGCGGCGAGCTGCTTTGATTTCGAGAGCATGGACTATGCGAACGAGCAGGCGGGGCAAGCGGAGTTTGAAGAGTGCTATCCACCGGGTCACCAGATGGACCCGATTGCCCGACGCCTCGACACAATGGACCAGTCGCGGTTTATTCTCACAAAGGGTCGCGACCCTGAGACGTGTGAGGCGGCCACCCTGGTCCATGGCGCGCCTGATCCGGAAATAATGCTGGGCCTGACCGGACGCTCACACGTGCTTGCCTTCATCCTTGATCCGGAAGGTCGCCTAGTCCGGTCACAGTTCATCGAGACTCTTACCGAGAAGCACATCGAGACACACGACGGCCCGTTCGATCTTTCGACCTTCTTTGACGGATACGCTGCGAGCGCTGCCGTCCGTCGTGAGGTTGGGGATCCGTTCAACTTCACCATGGGCCGAGATGAGATACGTCGGTTGATGAGCGACCTCGATGTAGCTTTCGTTAGGGAGTCTGACGATCAGATGGTGTTTTCCTACGTCGAGCCTGTGGAGAACGATCTGCGTGGATGGTTCCTCGGCTTGGCGAGGTCTTGGCAGATTACCTGGACTTTTCTTGATGGAGCGCGTGGCATCCGAATAGCCGGACCGGGCGCGGTACTCCTGAGTGTCGAGGTGAGCGAAGGAGTTTGCTGATGTCAATTGGCTTGGCCGGTCGTGTCCACCACGCCACGCCGTCCGGTTTATGACGTCAGCTGTCGCGACACCGGTGACTGCGTCAGAATTGGACCCCGGATCAAGTCTGGGGATCCACGGTCTCCCGCCCTTCCTACACATCGCACAATCAAACATACAAGGATCCAGGCAACTTTTGGGCGGGCCGCTCCACCCCCACCCCAACCCTCCCCCATCAAGGGGGAGGGAGCATGGGCGCCACGGCCGCGTCCCCTCCCCCCGTTGTGGGGGAGGGTTAGGGTGGGGGGACCCGCAACAGCGGGGTGCGATCCCCATGCTTCGACAGGCTCAGCATAAGGGGGCGGGTATTGTACGGCTCCGGACGGCACTATGGCCGGGGCCGGCAGGCGACAGCGGGGGGCGGGGCCGCTAAACTGAGGGCTCGCCCCAACCCGGAAGGAACAAGATGACCGACTCACGGCCCACCCTGCGGTTGCACGACCAGGATAACGTTGTCGTCGCCGTGCGCGATCTGGAACCTGGTGCTTCCCTTGGCGAGGTCAACCTGTTCGCGCGCGACCGTATTCCGCGGGGGCATAAGGTGGCGACGGCGCCGCTGGCGGATGGGCAGCCGGTCAATAAATACGCGCAGATCATCGGCTTCGCCGACGGTGAGATCCAACCCGGCAACCATGTGCACACCCACAATGTGGCGTTCCGGCAGTTCGAGCGCGACCATGCGATCGGCGCCGACGCGACACCGACGGCCTATGTGCCGGAGGGCCAGCGGGCGACCTTCGAAGGCATCGTGCGGGCGGACGGGCGGGTCGCCACGCGCAACTATGTCGGCGTCATCACCAGCGTGAACTGCTCGGCGACGGTGGCGCGCTATGTCAGCGACCATTTTCGCAACCCGGCCACCCTCGCCGACTATCCGAACGTCGACGGCGTCGTCGCGCTAACCCATGGCACCGGCTGCGGCATGGCGAGCGAAGGCGAGGGTATGGACCATCTGCGCCGGACCATCGCCGGCTATGCGCGGCATCCGAACTTTGCCGGCGTGGTGCTGATCGGCCTCGGCTGCGAGGCGAACCAGATCCCACGGCTGATGGAGGCGGAGCAACTCTACACCGACGACATGCTGCACACTCTGGTCATGCAGGAGGAAGGCGGCACCACCCGCACGGTGCGCGAGGGGATTGCGCGGGTCGAGGCGATGCTGGCCAAGGCGAACGACGTCAAACGGCAGACCGTGCCGGCCAGCCACCTCTCCCTCTCGCTGCAATGCGGCGGGTCGGATGCCTATTCCGGCATCACCGCCAACCCGGCCCTCGGCGCGGCGGCGGACCTTCTGGTGCGGCATGGCGGCACCGCGGTCTTGTCGGAGACACCGGAGATCTATGGGGCCGAGCATCTGTTGACGCGGCGCGCGGTCAGCGATGCGGTCGGCCACAAGCTGCTCGACCTGATCCACTGGTGGGAGGCCTACACCGACGCCAACAAGGGCTCGATGGACAACAACCCCTCCCCCGGCAACAAGGAAGGCGGGCTGACGACGATCCTCGAAAAGTCGCTGGGCGCCGCGGCGAAGGGCGGAACGACCAACCTGGTCGACGTCTACCGTTACGCTGAGCCGCTGCAGTCCAAGGGGTTCGTGTTCATGGATTCGCCCGGGTACGACCCGGCTTCGGTCACCGGACAAATTGCCGCAGGCTGCAACGTCTGCTGCTTCACTACCGGACGCGGCAGTTGCTTCGGGGCGCGGCCGGCGCCGAGCCTCAAGCTCGCCACCAACACGCCGATGTATGAGCGCATGGCCGAAGACATGGACATCAACTGCGGGGCGATCGTCGATGGCGATGCGACCGTGCAGGAGATGGGGGCGCAGATCTTCGACCTCATCCTGCGCACGGCTTCGGGCGCCCGGACAAAGAGCGAGGCGCTCGGCTACGGCGAGGACGAATTCACGCCCTGGACGCCGGGCGCGGTGATGTAAGGCAATGAGTACTGCTTAAACGATTGAGAAATAGATCCAAAGTACCCGGCACCTTGGTCTTAGTCGTTGATTCGCTTGGACATTCTGCAACCGGCTTAACGGTTCGGCTACGGGTAGAGGATATAGGGTTAATCACCTCTCATCCCTATTTGGCAGCAGCCGAAGCAAATCGTGACGCGTCAGATACAGTTGCCTCGAGGTGTCCTGCCGGATGCCATTCGCAAGATCCAAGAGGGTCTTGACGAACTGGTCGCGCAGAAGCTGGTGCTCGACCAGCACGCGATCGTCTCGATGGCCGACCGCGATCAACGCATCACTTACGTGAACACGCGGTTCTGCGAGGTCTCGAAGTACGAGAAGGCGGAGTTGATCGGCCGGAGCTACAACGTCCTAGAGGCGAACCACCATCCGCAGAGCTTTTTCGAGGAAATGTGGAGCACCGTGAAGGGCGGTGGCGTCTGGCACGGCAACATTAAAAACAAAGCGAAGGACGGCAGCACCTATTGGGTCAAGTCAACGATCACACCGCTGTTCGACCAGGACGGCGCGGTCTGTGGTTCGGCCGAAATGCAGACCGACATCACCCATCAAGTGTTGGCCGAAGAGGCGGCGGCAAAGAGCGGCGCCGCTTTGCAGGAGGCGCTGAATGAGCTGCAAACCCAGAAGCTGGTGCTGGACGACCATGCGATCGTCTCGATGACCGACCGGGGTGGGAACATCACCTACGTCAACGACCACTTCTGCGAGATCGCCAAGTATGACCGGTCAGAGTTGATTGGACGCAACCACCGTGTGCTCAACTCCGGACATCACCCGCTGGGCTTCTTCAAAGAGATGTGGAAGACCATAGCCTCCGGCAATGTGTGGCATGGGCAGATCAAGAACCGCGCCAAGGACGGGTCCTACTACTGGGTCCAGTCCACCGTGCGGCCGGTCCGTGACAATGGCGGCCAGATCATTGGCTACGCCTCGGTCCGTACCGACATCACCGAGCAAAAAGCGGCGGAACAGGCCGCCGCCAATGCGCACGACCGGCTCGCCCTGGCAACCCAAGCCAGCGGCGTGGTGTTGTGGGACCTCAGTCCCCGGCTCGGCACACTGGAGCTGTCCGAGAGCTTCGCCAGCCTGTTCGGCTGCAAGGCCGACGAGGTGCCGCAGGATACCGCCGGGTTCCTCCATATGGTTCACCCGGAGGACTTCGAAACCGCCCGGCAGATGATCGAGCATCTTGGGGGTGGCGAAGGGAACGAGGTGAATCGGGAGTTCCGGATGCGCGGCCGGAACAGCGAGTATCTCTGGGTCCGTATCATCGGGCGTACCATCGCCCGCGACCACGGCAAGCTGCATGCGCTGGGCGCGCTGTCCGATGTGACGGCGGAGAAGGAAGCCGTGCGGTCGATGTCGAATGAGAAGCTGGCACTGGAACGCATCGTTACTGAGCGCACCCGCGATCTCGAAGAACAAGCCCAGGCGCTCTCGGAGGCGCTCAGGAAAGAGCAAGAGCTCAACGAAATGCAGCGGCAATTCGTGTCGATGGCGTCACACGAGTTCCGGACACCTCTAGCGATTATCGACAGCTCGGCGCAGTACGTGGCCCGCCGGATCGACAAGCTCAAACCGGACGCTATTCGCGAGAACATCGACACCATGCGGGGCGCTGTGCGCCGCATGACGAACCTGATGGAAAGCACGCTCTCCGCAGCCAAGATGGATGCCGGCAAGCTGCGGATGAAGCCCGCGGATTGCAACATCCGCACCCTGGTCGAGGAGGTCTGCCAGCAGCAGCAGCGGATCGCCCAGGCGCACAAGGTCTCACTCGACGTCGGCGACTTGCCGGACGTTATTCAGGGTGACTACGCGGCGCTTGAGCTGGTGTTCGCAAATCTGTTGTCGAACGCCGTCAAGTACGCGCCCAATGCGCCCGAGGTTTCGGTGAAGGGCTGGACCGAAGGCGAGTTCGCTTATGTGAGCGTTGCCGACCATGGCATCGGCATCGATGCGGAAGATGTCGAGCGGTTGTTCTCGCGTTTCTTCCGGGCCAAGTCGGCCACCGGCATCGCCGGCACGGGCATCGGTCTAAACCTGGTGAAACGGCTGGTCGACTCGCACGGCGGTGAGATTACTGTGCAAAGCGCGATTGGCGAAGGCAGCAAGTTCACCGTAAAGCTGCCGATCAAAGGCCCTTCCGACCAGGCGGAATCGGTGGAAGCGGCATGACACAGCGGCCAAGGGGATAAACATGGCGACTATTCTATGCGTCGATGACGAGACCCAACTGCGCAAGCTCATCGTGATGGAGCTTGAAGATGCGGGGTACGACATCGTCGAGGCGGGCAACGGCCAGGAGGCCATCGAACGGGCGTTGGAGAAGCGGCCGGATCTGATCCTGTCCGACGTGACGATGCCGGTGCTCGACGGTTACGGCATGCTCGAGACGCTCTGGTCAGAGCATCCCGAATATGCCGACGTACCGTTCGTGCTGTTGTCCGCGTTGGTGGACCGTAAGCGAGCGATCAACGGCATTGAGCTGCAGGCCGACAACTACCTGACCAAGCCGATCGACATCGACATGCTGTTGGAGCGCGTGTCCGGGATGATCGAAGGCGGCGCGGCAGCCTCCTAATCCGACGCCACCGTCCGCTGCTGCTGCTCACCCAACCCTTCAACATGCAGGCGCATGGTCTGGCCCGGCTTGAGGAAAATCGGGTTCGGTTTCTGTCCCATGCCGACGCCCGGCGGGGTGCCGGTCGAGATCACATCGCCCGGCTGCAGACTCATGAATTGGCTGAGATAGCTCACCAGGTGACGCACGCCGTACACCATGGTTGAGGTGCTGCCGTCCTGATAGCGCTTGCCATCGACCTCGAGCCACATCTTCAGCGCCTGCGGATCCTCGACCTCGTCGGCGGTGACGAGCCACGGGCCGGTCGGGCCGAAGGTGTCGCTGCTCTTGCCCTTCACCCACTGGCCGGCGCGCTCGATCTGGAACGCACGCTCCGACACGTCGTTGATGACGCAGTAGCCGGCGACATGATCGAAAGCGTCGGCTTCGGCGATGTACTTGCCGGGCTTGCCGATGACGACGCCGAGTTCGACCTCCCAATCGGTCTTTTCGGAGCCGCGCGGGATCATAACGTCGTCGTTCGGACCGCAGACCGCGCTGGTCGCCTTCATGAACAGCACCGGCTCCGGCGGCACGTCGAGGCCGGACTCGGCGGCGTGGTCGGCGTAGTTGAGGCCGATGCACATGAACTTGCCGATCGACCCGACGCAGGGGCCGATGCGTGGATTGCCGTCGACCAAGGGCAGGCTCGCCGGGTCGATGGCGCGCAGCTTGTCGAGACCGGCCGGGGTCAGCACCTCGCCGGCGATATCGTCGACCTGACCGGCCAGATCGCGCAGTTTGCCGTCGGCATCCAACATGCCCGGCCGCTCGGCGCCCGCTGGGCCATAGCGTAGTAGCTTCATCCCTGTTCTCCGTACTTAATAGGTGGCCCGGCCGCCGCTGAGGTCGAATACGGCGCCGGTGGTGAAGGAGTTCTCGGCCGAGACCATCCAGGCGACCATCGCCGCCGCTTCCTCGACCTTCAAGAACCGGCCGCGGGGAATGCGGGCCAGCATGTAGTCGATATGCTCCTGGGTGACTTGCTCGAAGATGCGGGTCTTCGCCGCCGCCGGGGTGATGGCGTTGACGGCAATGTCGTGGTCCGCCACTTCCTTGGCCAGCGACTTGGTCAGCGCAATGACCCCCGCCTTGGCGGCGCTGTAGGGCGCGGCGTTGGGGTTGCCTTCCTTGCCGGCGATCGACGAGACGTTGACGATGCGGCCGTAGTTCTGGGCCAGCATGCCGGGGACCACGGCGTGGCAGCAATTGAAGACGCCGGTCAGGTCGATGTCGATGACCTCCTGCCAGTCGGCTGCCGAGTACTCCCAGAGTTTCTGCGCAGCACCGGCGATGCCGGCGCAATTGACCATGATGTCGATCCCGCCAAGCGCCCCGGTGGTCGCTGCGGTGGCGGCTTCGACCGATGCCAAATCGACGACATTGACCTCCGCGGTGTGGACCGTGCCGCGCCCGGCCAGTTCGCCGGCGGTGGTCTCCGCCAGGGTGACGTCCCGGTCCCACAGGCTGACGGTGGCGCCGCTGTCGAGGAACCGCTCGGCGATGGCCCGGCCAATGCCTTGCGCGCCACCGGTCACAGCCGCGCGACGGCCCTGCAAATCTATTTTGTTCATTGCTGATTTCCGCTGAGGTCGCTTGGGCGCTAGCATTGTTCAGGGGACGCTTTGTTGCAAGCCCGCTGCCATACAGTTGGGCACAGATTCCGGGAGTGGCGATATTTCTAGCATTCTGAACGGTTTAGCCGGCGGACTGATTGTGTCTTGCCAGCCGACGCGGCCGGGTCCAATGGATCGGGTCGAGGATGTGGTGGCGATGGCCCGGTGCGCCGAGATGGGCGGTGCCGCCGGGTTGCGGATTGAGGGCGTGGCCAATGTGCGGGCGGTTGCCGCCGCCTTGCCGTTGCCGACCGTCGGCATCATCAAGCGCGACCTTGCCGACAGCGATGTGCGGATCACGCCGGACCTTGAGGATATCGATGCGCTGCTGGACGCCGGTGCGCCGATCATCGCGTTCGATGCGACGGCGCGGCAACGCCCCTGCCCGGTCGCCGAGATGATCACGCGGATCCAGGCCGGTGGCGCCCTGGCCTTTGCCGATTGCGCGACCCTTACCGAAGGTCAGGCGGCGCACCAAGCCGGTGCGGAGATCGTCGGCACGACCTTGTCGGGCTACACCGGCGCGGACGCGCCGCCGGACGACCCGGACCTTGACCTGGTGCGGGCGCTCGCCGCCGATGGGATTCGGGTGGTGGCGGAAGGGCGGTTGCGCACACCGGCGCAGGCCGCGGCGGCGATGCAGGCCGGCGCCTTTGCCGTGGTGGTCGGTCAGGCGATTACCCGGCCGGACGTGGCGACGCGTTGGTTCGCCGAGGCGGTGCGCGGCGGCTAGAGACCCAATTCCCGCATCTCGACGGGGCGGCCTTCGGCGATGGAGCGTTCGGCGGCGACGCCCATGGCAACGGACATCAGGCCGTCGCGGATCGTCACCTCCGGCGGGCGGCCGTCGCGGACGGCCCGCAGGAAACCGAGATGTTCGAAGTAGGTTGAGCCGTGATGCTCACCCGCCGCCAACAGTTCGTCGGCCACCGGAATGTGGACGGTGTCGACCAGATCCGGGCGGCGGCAGATGGCGACGTTCGACGACGGCACGCCGGATTCGATCTTGCCCTTATCGCCAACGGCGACGACCTGGTCCTGGTCCGGCGAAGCTTCGGCAAACATGCAGAGGTCGAGCATCGACCGAACGCCATTGGCGAAGTCGACGATGACGTAGGCGTTGTCGATCATGTCGGCCCGTTCGCCGTCATAGACCTCGTCGAGATGGTTCACGTCCTGGGCGCCGGATGCGTAGATCCGGGTCGGCTCGGCGGCGACGATCAGGCGCATCAGGTCGAAGAAATGGCAGCATTTCTCGACCATGGTGCCGCCGGTGTTGCGGGCGAGCCGGTTCCAGTCGCCGACCTTGGCGAGGAACGGATAGCGGTGTTCGCGCACCGCCAGCATGCGCAGTTGGCCGATGGTGCCGGCACGGACCTCTTCGATCAGCCGGGCCATCGGCGGCATGTAGCGATACTCCATCGCCACCCAGAGGACGCCGGGATGGTCCGCCGCCGCCTTGGCAATGGTCTGGCAATCTTCGACAGTGGTGCAGAGCGGTTTCTCGACCAGGATATGCTTGCCGGTGGCCAGGGCGTCGGGCAGCACATCGATGTGGGTGTGGTTCGGCGTGGCGATCAGCAGCGCGTCGACATCAGGGCCGGCGAGCAGGTCGCGATAGTCCTCGAACAAGTGAACGTCGGGCGCCAGATCAGCGGCGGCATCGCGGGAGGCCGGGTGCGGGTCGGCGATGGCGACGACTTCGGCTTCCGGGATCTGGCGCAGAAAGCGCAAATGTTCGCACCCCATGGTGCCGGCGCCGATGACCCCGTAGCGCAGCCGATCGCTCATCCCAGCTTGACCTTTTTGTTGAAGAAGGGCGGCTATGTATTGGCGAAAGAATCATGTTTGACAAGGGGCCACCCCGGCGGGCGGATGGCCGCAATGCACCTGCTGCGACATGCCGCCGCAGGATCCTGCTATAGTCGAAAAAGGACCGGCACGGAGCGACAACAATCGCCATATCGAGCGGTCAGAGGCTCGGAACCAGGCGAGCCAAAAGGGAGAACGGGTATGTCACAACACGATGTCGCGGAGTTTCCGCAGCGCATCGCCATCGTCCTTGAGCACGACACGGAGAGCGAGACCAAACCCTGGCACGTCGTTTCCTATTTGATCTCAGACACGGGACGGCGGGAGCGAGCCACGCTCAAAGCGTTCTCGGCCCGGGCCGAAGCGGCAGAGGCCCTGCAGACCTTGTGGAAGGACATGTGCCGCCGTTAGAGCGGCCAAGCCCACAAGATCAAAGGCACCGCCGCGGCGACGATGAGGATCTCCAGCGGCAGTCCCATTCGCCAATAGTCGCCGAAGCGATAACCGCCGGGGCCCATCACCAGGACGTTGTTCTGGTGGCCGATGGGGGTGAGGAAAGCGGCTGACGCGCCTAGCGCGACGGCCATCAAGAACGCGTCCGGATTGACACCGAGTTGGGTCGCCGTGTTGACGGCGATGGGCGCCATGACGATGGCGGTGGCAGCGTTGTTGAGCACATCGGACAGCGTCATGGTGACGACGAGCAATGCCGCGAGCACGATAACCGGCGGCAGCGAACCGGCCAGGGCGACGATGCCCCCCGCAATGATTGCGGTGCCGCCGGTGGACTCGAGCGCCTGCCCCAGCGGGATCATCGCCCCCAACAGCAAGAGGATGGACCAGTCGACGCTGTCATAGGCCTCCCGCATGGTGATTTGTTCCGACAGCACCAACAGCAGCACGGCCGCCGCGAAGGCGATATGCACGGGGACCAGGCCGATCGCCGTCGCCGCAATGGCCACCGCGAAGATTGCCAGGGGCCATAGAAGGCGGCGGGACCGGCCGATGGCCAGACCGCGCTCCGCCAGGGGCAGGCAGCCCAGCCGGGCGACGGCCTCAGGCAGGTCTTCGATCGCGCCCTGCAACAGCAAGACATCGCCGGCACGCAGCCGGGTGCGGCCGACGCGGCTGGTGATGTTGCCGCCTTCTCGGGCCAGGGCGAGCAAGGTGGCGCCATAACGCCGGCGCAAGGCGAGCCCGTCCGGCGTACGCCCCTCGATAAGGCCGCCAGGCGGCACGACAGCTTCGATCAGGCCGATCTCGTCGTTGCGAAGCT
The DNA here is from genome assembly GCA_028279245.1 of Alphaproteobacteria bacterium. Classification (GTDB taxonomy): domain Bacteria; phylum Pseudomonadota; class Alphaproteobacteria; order UBA6615; family UBA6615; genus JANQOE01. The sequence continues at coordinate 5,739 of JANQOE010000069.1, read as the reverse complement.
CCTCTTCCGACAGATCCTGGTCCGGGCCGAGGGTCACCTGTTTGGTCTGCACCAATTTCTCGAGGGCAGCCGGGTTAGCACGCACCAGGACGACGTCGCCGGGCCGCAGATGGTGACGGCGGAGCTGGCCAAACCGCCGCTTGCCGTCGCGGTTGAGGCCGACCACCAGGATTTCGCCATCATGGGCTTCTTCGATCACCTGGGCGGGCTGGCCGGCAAACGCCGACTCCTCAGGCACCTGCAATTCGGCGATGTAGTCGCCGACTTCGAACAGCGAGTCGGCGGCACGGCGCCCCTTGCGCCCCGCGGGGACCAGCCGCCAGCCGATGAGCAAGAGAAAACCGAGGCCGAGCAGGGCCACCGGCAAACCGACGAACGCGAAGTCGAACATGCGGAACGGGGCGTCCGTCACGGTGCCGCGGTAGTTGGCGATGATGATGTTCGGTGGGGTGCCGATCAGGGTCACCAAGCCACCGAGAATGGAGGCGAAGGACAGGGGCATCAGGATGCGCGCCGGTTCCTTGGCCAGCCGCAGCGCCAGCGGCATCAGCAGCGCCAGGGCGCCGACATTGTTCATGAAGCCGGACAGCACGGCGCCAATGCCGCTGAGCGCCAGCCGCTGGCTGCCCTCGCGTTTGGCCCGGGCAATCAGCCAATCGGCGGCGTGATCTAGGACCCCGGAATGCTGCAGGCTGCGGCTGATGACCAGCACGCAGGCGACGGTGATAACCGCCGGGCTGCCGAAGCCGAGGAACGCCTCCCCCGCCGGGACCACGCCGACGAGCACCGCGGCCAACAGCGCCGCCAAGGCCACGACGTCGAATCGCCATCGGCCCCACAGGAACAGTCCGAGGGTGGCGATGAGGATCGCGAAGATGGTGGTTTGGGCGAAGGTCAATGCCAGGGCCTAGATGACCAGCCGGGCAGCGACATAGACAGCGTAACCGCCCATCAGCAACGCCCCTTCACGCCGCGACAAGCGCCAGCCGCTGAGGGAGAACGCAATCAAGGCGGCGGTGACGATGATCATGACCCAGAGATCGATTTGCGCGACTTCGGCGGGCACGGCAATCGGGCGGATCACGGCGGTGAAGCCGAGCACGCCGAGCAGGTTGAAAATGTTGCTGCCGATGACGTTGCCGATCGCCACGTCGCTTTGGCGGCGGAAGGCGGCCACCGCGGTCACCGCGAATTCGGGCATCGACGTACCGAAGGCGACCAGCGTCACGCCGATGACGGTTTCGGACATACCGACGCCGCGCGCCACAGTGACCGCGCCGCCGACCAGCAGGTTGGCACCGACCAACAGGGCACCGAAGCCCAATCCGGTGATCAGCAGTGACAGCGGCAGCCCAACGGGCCGGCTTAAGGTGAGCGCTTCCGCTTCGGCGACGTGCAGTTCCGACGCCTTGGTCGTGGTTTGCCGCTCCGACACGAAGGTGAAGCCCAGGTAGCTCAGCAGCAGGGTGATCATCAACAGCCCGGCGATGCGGCCGACGCCGCCCGCCAGCACCACGGCGGCACCGATAAGGGTGGCGATGACCAGGACCGACGCGTCGCGGCGAAAGGCGTCCGGATCGGTCTTGATCGGCACCACGGCGGCGGCCAAGCCGGCAATCAGCAGGATGTTGGTGATGTTGCTACCGACGACGTTGCCGACAGTGATGCCCGGCGCATCTAGCAGTGCGGCGCGCAGGCTGGTCATGAACTCCGGCATCGACGAGCCGAAACCGACCAGGGCGATACCGATGAACAGTGGCGACAGGTTGAGGCGCTGGGCCACCGCCACCGAACCGCGGACCAAGGCCTCGCCGCCGACAACTAGCAGCGCAATGCCGCCGACAATCTGGATGACCGTCAGCACGTGCCAGTTCGATCCGCTCGGTCCAACGCTTTCCCCGGCTAGACGATCCTGGCGCCCGTATGGCGGCTCCCGATAGGCGCGTCAACCGCAGCCTGGGCTTTCTCCCGGAGACGCAAACGGGTAAGGGAAGGCTGACCGTCCGAACATGCATGGACTGACGATGCAGCGACTCGTTTCTGTTGGCGGCCTGGCGCCTCTGTGCGGCGTGCTGCTGCTGGTCTGGCTCGCCGGAGTTGCCCCGGCTGCGGCGCAGGAGAGCCCGCCGGCAGCTGCCGTGCCGGCCGCCGATGCGGATCAGGTGCAGGCGCTGGTCGATCTGCTGAAGGACGATGCGCAACGGGCGGCGTTCGTCGCCGACCTTGAAGCGCTGCTCTTGCTGCAAGAAGAAGCGAGTGCGCCGGTGCCCCGCGACATCGGCCAGCGGGTCACCCAGAGCCTGTCGCAAGCCGTCGAGCAGGTGAGCCAGCGCACGGTCGGCAGCCTGAATACCGTGCTGAACGTCCGGGAGCTGTTCCGTCAACTACAGGTGATCGTCGCCGACCCGACCGTCCGCAGCCGCTGGTCCGAGATCGGCGTCAAGCTGCTGCTGGTGTTGGGCCCGGCAACCCTAGCCTTCGTGTTTGTTGCACGCCTGATGCGCGAGACCCGGGACAAGATGGGCGCGCGCCGGGCCACCGAAGTCATGGCCCGGCTGAGCACGGTGTGCGTCCGCATGGTGGTCGACCTGTTACCGCTGCTGGCGTTCGGCGCGGTCGCCTACGCCATACTGCCGCTGACCGAACCGCGGCCGTTCACCCGGATCGTCGCGATATCCGCGATCAACGTCACCCTGATGATTCAAGTTGCGCTCGTGGTGGCGCGTGCCGTGCTGGTGCCGAACTCGCCGCAGCTCCGCCTGTTCAAGCTGGCGGACGAGACGGCCGCCTACGTGTATGTCTGGGTGCGGCGGCTAGCGTATCTGGCCGGCTATGTGTTCGTCGTCGCAGGCGCATTGGTACTGCTCGGCTTCTCGGAGATCGGCGCCGTCGTGTCACGCAGCGGCGGTCTGATCATCGCGCTGATGCTGGTGCTGGTCATTCTGCAGAACCGGACCCCCGTGCGGCAGGCGATCCGCGGCGAGAAATCGGAGCGTCACCCGGCATTCTCGGTGTTTCGTCGGCAAGTCGCCGAGGTCTGGCACATCCTCGCCCTGCTCTATGTTGTTGGCGCATTTCTCGTTTGGTCGCTGCAGGTGCCGGGCGGCTTCTTGTATCTGGCGCGGGGTACGATCCTGTCGGTGCTGATCGTGCTCGGTGCACGCATCCTGATCGTGGCCGTCAACCATGCGGTGACCAAGGGGTTCTCAGTCGGTACACGGTTGCGCGAGCGCTATCCGTCGCTGGAACAGCGGGCAAACCGTTACCTGCCGGTGCTGCGGACCGTCACCATTGTCGTCATCTATCTTATTGCCGGCTCGGCGCTGCTGGAAGCCTGGCAGATCCGCATCAGCGCCTGGCTGACGAGCGAGGTGGGCCAGCGCTTCGCCGCGGCGATCATAACCATTGCCGTGGTGCTGGTGATCGCCTTATTCCTGTGGGAGATCGTCAGCTCGGCGATCGAGCGCTATCTCGATACGACCGACGCGACCGGCGAGATTGTGCAGCGTACGGCGCGCGAGCGCACGTTGCTGCCGTTGCTGCGCAACGTGTTTTTGGTGGCGATTATTGTTGTTGTTTCGCTGGTCATACTTTCGGAGATCGGTATCAACATCGCGCCGCTGCTGGCCGCCGCTGGTGTTGCCGGTATCGCCATCGGCTTCGGTTCGCAGAAGCTGGTGCAAGACGTGATCAACGGGCTGTTCATCCTGTTCGAGGACACGATATCGGTCGGCGACGTGGTGGAGGTGGCAGGGCATGCCGGCCTGGTCGAGGGGATTTCCGTGCGGACCCTGTCGCTGCGCGATCTGGAAGGGCATGTGCACACGGTGCCGTTCAGCGAAGTCGCGACCATCCGCAACATGTCGAAGGAATTCTCTTACGCGCTGATGGATGTGGGCATCGCCTACCGGGAGAATGTGGCGGAGGTTATCGAGGTGCTGCGGCAGATCGGCGCGGAGTTGGAGGCCGACCCGAACTTGGGGAAACTGATCCTCGAGCCGATCGAGATCCTAGGGCTCGATCAGTTCGGCGACAGTGCCATTGTCATCAAGGCCCGCATGAAGACACTGCCGATCAAACAGTGGGCCGTGAAGCGTGCCTTTAACCTGCGGATGAAAGAAAGGTTCGACGCGCTGGGGATCGAGATCCCCTATCCTCACATGACCCTATACTTCGGCGAAGACAAATCGGGGCAAGCACCGCCGGCGCATGTGATGACGTCGGAAGCGGCCCGTAAGCCAAAACGCGCCGCGCCGGCGGCACCTGCGGAAACCGCACTGAGAGTTGAGGATGTACCTGCACCAACAGATGGATAAAGCGGTTCACGATGCCGCGAATGAACGGCTCGATTTCCTAGTCGTCAAGGTGTTGACGATGCTGAGTGACCGGACGCTGCGTACCGCGGCCGCTGGCTGCCTGACCGACAGCAAGCAGGTTGCGCTGGAGTGCAACTTCATCGACCAGGTTTGGGAAGATCCGCGTGTCGAAAGACGGGTTCAGGCGCTTGCTCGCCAGGGCATCACGGTGGCGCGGGAGACGCGCAAGACGGAGGTCGCCGGCCAATCTTATGAGCGGCAACAGGTGCTACTGACGTTTTAACGGGCGCTAGAGCGACGGCCGGTCGGATGCAAGCTGCAACGACATGGCTTCGTCGCTGCCAAGCAATTGCACCGCGTGATCGGCCACGGCACTGGCCGGAACAAGCTCCATGGAGCCGAAGCCGGCGAGGCCGACGAGAACCAGAACAAGCGCGACAATCACCATGCGCCAAGGCACGCCAACGGACGGGCTCTTGATCAGGCTTGAGTCCACCCGGTGGAATGTCATGTAACCTGCGTAGCTCGAAGCGCTACTTCCACCTAACCGAAACATCGGTTCACCTTCTTTCCCCAAATACCGCCCTAACCTAGGCGGCGAAACACGTCATTTGCGTGTCATTCCTGACGCTATGCGTGTCAATAATTGGAGCCTATACGGCGGGACTTAGAGCAGTATTACCAAACACTAAAATTCAAACCTTTAGTGCCGTTTCTGCTCGACACTTTCCGCATCTCCCAAAGGATCCTGCGGCTCTGTCTTACGCCCGCGCTATTTCGGCGTCCGATTGCGTAGGGTTCTCGTATTAAAAGCAGGTGCACCGGCTGCGCCCCCATGGCCGGTGCCCCTTATTTGGACTATTCAATTTATAGTTAATGAAAAGTCCTCTTGGCGGGCGGCATCACGCTGCCCGCCATTTTCTTTGCCTATATCCAAACGAATCTGCTGTTTTCTCGAATGACTACCCCGTAAGTAATCGGGATATACATTATGTTACATCTTTAGGTTTGAGTTAACCATTTGGTCTGTGGAAACTACCCCGATCGGCGACACATAACCAATAAGGGGCCGCGGACCATGAGCAAGCAAATCAACACTCTCATCACTATTCCCGCGGCACTGCGCCGGGCCGGCTACAAAGCCCTGCTGCAAGGCGAGACCTTCAACGTCGCCGGCGAAACAGCCTCGGTCGAAGAAGCCGCCAGCCTGATCGAGAGCAACACCCCGGACCTGCTGCTGGCGGAATGCCCGGACCCGGAAAGTGACGCCTTCGTGCTGCTGACCTCGTTCAAAGCGGCGCATCCGGGACTGAAAATCATCGTTTTCGCCGACGGTATCGGCGCCCAGGTGGCCCATCAGCTCTGCCAGGCCGGGGTTGACGGCATCCTGGAAACCGACATCGCGCCGGAAGCCTTGATGGGC
>JANQOE010000065.1 GCA_028279245.1 Alphaproteobacteria bacterium | reverse complement strand
CGCATGGCGGCCGGCGGGTCGCCGTCCATGGAGCCGAAGTTGCCCTGTCCGTCAATCAGCTCCAGCCGCATGGAGAAGTCCTGGGCCATGCGGACCATGGCGTCATAGATCGGGCTGTCGCCATGGGGATGGTACTTACCCATGACGTCGCCAACCGCGGTCGCTGACTTCCGGTAGGGCCGGTTGGAGTGATAGCCGCCCTCGTTCATCGCATAGAGGATGCGGCGGTGAACGGGCTTTAAGCCATCCCGCACGTCCGGCAGCGCCCGCGACACGATCACGCTCATCGCGTAATCGAGATAGGAGCGCCGCATCTCCTCTTCGATTGTAACGGGTGAGATGTCCGGATCCTTAGGCGGAGCCGGCAAGTCGGTACTCAAAACTAGATCAGCCGCTCAGAATTTCGCGTTATAGGCGACGGCGCTTTTGCCGTCGGAAAGCCCCCGGTATTGCGTCGCAATATATAAGTGAGTCCGCCCTGCCAAACAAGCGATTCCGGCGGTTCTGTCCTATTGCCACAAGCGGTTGCCGGGTCCCTTACCTATGGTGGACTGGCGGGTTGCTGCGCCCTCAATTACCCTCCGGAAACCGATGACCAATCATCCCGCTCGCGAGATCGAACCCGCCCACTTGGAGACGCCCGACGGGCGCCTGTCCATCTATCGCCGCCAGGCGCATCCGGCGCTGCGCCACTACGTCTACGACTACCGGGGTTACGTTAACTCGTTGCTGCGGCCGATCCGGCGCCGGCAGTTGCCGGTTCTCTACGTCCCGATAATCATCAACTTCGGGCGCGCATTCCGGGTCGTTGACCGGCATGGTGGCGACGATCGCCCGCTCGGGTCGTTCGTTGCGGGGTTGCACGGGTCGTTCGTTCTGGTCGACTCCGTTGACGACGAGCTTTGTCTGCATGTGGATCTGACGCCGCTGGGCGCCCACCGGCTGTTCGGCCTGCCGATGGCCGACTTGACGGATCAGACAGTCGAGCTCGCGGACTTGCCGGGCGGTGTGTTGCCCCGGCTGGTCGACGAACTTGGGAATAGCCCGGACTGGCCGGCCCGCTTTGCCCGGATGGATCGTTTTCTTCTGTCGCGGCTGGGCAACACACGGGAGGACAGTGCGGTGGCCTGGGCTTGGTCGCGCCTTGTTGCGTCTAAGGGCCAGGAAGCCGTTGGCGACATCGCCCGTGAATTGGGGTGGAGCCACAAGCGGTTGGGCAACCGCTTTCGAGAGCAGATTGGCCTGACCCCCAAGAAGGCGGGCCGGCTGATGCGGTTCAACCACGCACTGGATTGGTACCAGGCGTCGGCGGCACGTCCGGCGGATGTGGCGGCGGCCTGCGGTTACGCGGACCAGGCGCATATGAGCCATGAGTTTAAGGCGTTTTCCGGCTTGACCCCGCAGGCACTGTTCAGTGCCGAGATCGGGCCGGACAGCGGTGTGGTCGACCGCTCCGTCTAACGAAAGATTTCTACAATACGGCGGTTCACGGGCGGCGTAGGTTGAACGGACCTGCAGCCGACGGAGTGTGCCGTGTCCGATAACAAGCCGATGATCATCCCGACAATCCACTACCGCGACGTCGCCGCTGCGGTCGATTGGTTATGCAACGCTTTCGGGTTTGAGCGGCATTTGGTCGTGCCCGGCGAAAATGGCGGCGTCATGCATGCCGAGCTCGTGTACCGCAATGGTATGGTGATGCTTGGTGCCAACAGTGGCCATCCCTATGACGACCTGCTTTGCGAACCGGGCGACCGCGGCGTCACGCAGGCGCCGTTTTTGGTCGTCGACGACCCAGATGCCCATTGCGCCGTGGCAAAGGCCGCCGGGGCGGAGATTGTGATCGAGCTTCAGGATCACAGCTATGGGAGCCGCGAATACAGTTGCCGTGATCCCGAGGGTCATATCTGGAACTTCGGCACATACAACCCGTGGGCGCCGCAGACGAACGACCATGGCGAAAACACTGGCTAGAAGCGTGCGGGCTCAGCCGGTAGTCGCTGTTCGCGACGGGCTGAACAGAACTGGCACACTAGCTCGGTGGTCCACCCCCTGCGGACTTGCTGCCACTGACCTGTGCCTCGCGCCAGGCGATGTAACTGGCGCTGGCGGCGATCACCACACCGCCGAGCAGCGTCCAGACGGTCGGTAGCTCGGCGAAGAAGATGAATCCCAGGATGCTCGCCCAGATGAGCCTGACATAGTCGAACGGCATCACCGCCGACGTGTCGGCGTGGCGGAACGCCTGGGTCATCAGCAGATGCGCGGCGGAGGCGATTGCGCCAACCAGCGCCAGCCACATTAATTCCGTACCAGTCGGCCAGCGCCAAACGAACAGCGCCGGAATCAGGGCCAGTGGCGTCAGTAACAGGTTCATGTAGGTGACGATGGTGACGCTGGATTCGGTGGCCGAGAGCTTCTTCACGAACAGTAGTGCGAACGCCCACAAAGCCGACGAACACAGCACCAACAGCGTGCCGAACTCGACCGAAACCGCACCCGGCCGGATGATGATCAGGGTGCCGGCAAAGCCAACCAGCAAAGCCAGGCTGCGGCGCAGCCGGATCCGCTCCCCCAGAATCAGAATGGCGAACAGCGACGCAAACAGGGGCGAGGTGAAGCTGAGGGCCGACAGCTTGGCCAGGGGCAACAGGCTGATGGCGGTGAAGAACATCAGCATGGCACCGGTTTGGATAACGCCGCGCGCAACGTGCAGATGCAGATGCTGGGTGCGTAACACCTCCGTTCCATGGCGCAGGAAGATCGGCAGGAACACCAGCAAACCGAAGAAGCTGCGAAAGAACGCGATCTCGAACGGGTGCTGGGTGGCAGACAAATGCCGGATGATCGCGTGCATGAAGGTGATCAGGATCGTGGTCGCGACCATGTACAACGCCGCCTTGATGGGCGACGGCACGGCCAGCCAGCGCTGTGTCGTGCGCTCGCGCAGCGCCGACAAACCGCCGGCGGAGCCTGGCGGCATGGTCGGTCCGGACGACATGATTGGAACACCGAAAGTGTTGATCAGCGTCAGCCTACAGCAGCAGCCCGTCCGGGGTAAGGTTAACACCGGCGAAATGCAGCCATTCCTGCAAAGGCTAAAGCGAAGGCATCCCCAGGCGAAATCGTGCTATTTTAGATGGCGATGTCCGAAGCCTTTACCATTGACGATGCCGACCGGTTGGAGCACCGCGTTTTGCGGGAGACCTTTCTCTATTGGCAGGGTCTCGGCGTCGGCACGGTCCCGCCCTACGCCGATATCAATCCCGTCGACATGCCAAAGCGGATCCTGCCGCATCTGGTGCTCGCCGATGCCGAGGGCGATCCGCCCGACTTCCGGTTCCGGCTGATGGGCTCGGCGGTCGACCAGGGCAACGGATTTTCTGGCACCAATATGTTGCTGACCGAACATCACGGCGGGTCATCGTCGCCACTGCTTGAGGAATACCGCTCCGTGCTGAAAGACGCCGCGCCACGGTACTCAACCGGCATGTTCGTGGCGGGTGATCAGCTGTTCCGGAAAATCGAACGGGTGATCATGCCGCTGCGCCACAGTAACGACGAGCCGGACGCTGTGTTCGGCGCCATCGTGTTTCACCGCTCCGTCGACAAACGCCCGATGAGCCGCAGCGACGCGCGTTAGGCTGTCGCCGGTCCTCTCCCCACGTCATTGCGAGGGGCGCTAAGCGCCCCGTGGCAATCCAGCCTCCGGTCTCCGCCACTTACTGGATTGCTTCACTCCGTTCGCAATGACGATGGGTGTCGCTAAAACGGAATCTCGTCATCCAAGTCGTCCATCGGCGGTGGCGTGCGGCCGCCCCCTGCCCCGCCGCCCGCACCGCTACTCGGTGCGCCACCGCCACCGGCGGGTTGGTAGCCTCCGCGGTCGTAACCGCCGCCCATGCTGTCACCGCCGCCGCCGCGACTGTCGAGCATGTGCAGTTCGCCGCGGAAACGCTGCAGCACGACTTCGGTGGTGTACTTCTCCTGACCGCTCTGGTCGGTCCATTTGCGGGTTTGTAGCTGGCCCTCGACGTAGACCTTGCTGCCCTTGCGCAGATACTTCTCGGCGACGTCGACCAGGTTCGGGTTGAACAACACCACTCGGTGCCATTCGGTGCGTTCCTGCATCTCGTTGGTGTTGCGGTCGCGCCAGCGTTCCGAGGTGGCGATGGCCAAGTTGCAGACCTTGTCGCCGGACTGCATCGAACGCACCTCCGGGTCGCGCCCGAGATTTCCGACCAGAATGACCTTGTTGACACTGCCTGCCACGTCTTCCCCCATTTTCCACTGACTGCCGACTGGCCAGGCACGGCGATTGGCGGCAAACTCGCACAAGATCGGAGCCTTGCCAACCGCCGCCGGCGGGCCATTTCTACACAGACGATCACCTTTTGTTCTGCCATAGGTGCTGCCTTGGGTATAGTGGTTTTTCGAGACTCGGGTGATCACCCCCACCCATCCCTCCCCCATCAAGGGGGAGGGCCAAGAGTTGACTGCGTGTTCTTCCCTCCCCCCTTGCGGGGGAGGGTTAGGGTGGGGGGTACTCGTGCCCGACGGTAAGGAGATGAAGCGCGACGTGCAGGATTCGCAGAAGACCATCGTCATTCGCGGGGCGCGGGAACACAATTTGCGCGGCATCGATGTCGAACTGCCGCGGGATGAGTTGATCGTCATCACCGGGCTCAGCGGGTCGGGCAAGTCGTCCCTCGCCTTCGACACGATCTATGCCGAGGGGCAACGCCGCTATGTCGAGAGTCTCTCGGCCTACGCGCGGCAGTTCCTGCAATTGATGGAGAAGCCCGACGTCGACGTGATCGAAGGCCTGTCGCCGGCGATCTCCATCGAGCAAAAGACCACCAGCCGCAATCCGCGCTCGACCGTCGGCACGGTGACCGAAATCTACGACTATATGCGGCTGTTGTTCGCGCGGGTTGGCGTCCCCTACTCGCCGGCCACCGGCCTGCCGATCGAATCGCAGACGGTCAGCCAGATGGTCGACCGCGTCATGGCAATGGACGAAGGCACGCGGCTCTATCTGCTGGCGCCGATCGTGCGCGGGCGCAAGGGCGAGTATCGCAAGGAACTGGCGGATCTGCAGAAGCGCGGTTTCCAGCGCGTCAAAGTCGACGGCGAACTGTACGAGATCAGTGAAACCCCGGCGCTCGACAAAAAACGCAAGCACACCATCGAGGTGGTGGTGGACCGGCTGGTCGTGCGCGCCGGTTTGGAGCAGCGCCTCGCCGACAGCATCGAAGCGGCGCTCGAACTCGCCGACGGTCTGGCGATTGCCGAGAACGCCGATGACGGCGCGCAGACCATCTTCTCCGCCAAGTTCGCCTGCCCGGTCTCCGGCTTCACCATTGAGGAGATCGAGCCGCGGCTGTTCTCCTTCAACAATCCGTTCGGCGCCTGTCCGGACTGTGACGGGCTCGGCACCCACGACATCATCGATCCCGAACTGGTGGTGCCGGACCAGACCAAGAGCCTGGCGAAGGGCGCCATCGCGCCGTGGGCCAACTCGTCGAGCCAATACTACACGCAGACCCTCGACAGCCTGGCGCGGCACTTCAAGGTGTCGACGCGCACGGCCTGGGCCGAGCTGCCGGAGAAGGTGCGCGACACCATCCTGTTCGGCTCCGGCAAGACCAGCATCACCATGAAATACGATGACGGGCTGCGCACCTATCAGACCAAGAAGCCGTTCGAAGGCGTCGTCACCAATATGGAGCGGCGCTACCGCGAGACCGACAGCCAGTGGGTGCGCGAGGAAATGGGCAAGTATCTGGCGACCGCGGTCTGCGAAACCTGCGGCGGCATGCGGCTCAAACCCGAAGCGCTGGCGGTCAAGATCAACGGGCTGCACATTTCGCAAGTGACCGAAATGTCGATCGCCGCGGCCGGGGCGTGGTTCACCGATTTGCCGGCGCACCTCACGGCAAAGCAGCAGGAGATCGCGCAGCGTATCCTGCGGGAGATCAACGAGCGGCTGGGCTTCCTCAACGATGTCGGCCTCGAATACCTGACCCTCGACCGCACTGCCGGCACCCTCTCCGGCGGCGAGAGCCAGCGCATCCGCCTCGCCTCGCAGATCGGCTCCGGCCTCACCGGCGTGCTCTACGTGCTGGACGAGCCGTCGATCGGCCTGCATCAGCGGGACAATGCGCGGCTGCTGGAGACCCTGAAACGGCTGCGTGACCTCGGCAACACGGTGATCGTCGTCGAACATGACGAGGATGCGATCCGCCAGGCCGACTATCTGCTCGACCTCGGGCCGGGGGCGGGCGTGCACGGCGGCCAGGTGGTCGCAGCCGGCACGCCCGACCAGGTGATGCAGAGCACGGAAAGCCTGACCGCGCAGTATCTCACCGGCTTCCGCCAGGTGCCGATCCCGAAGGAGCGGCGGCGGCCGCGGCGCGGGCGCATGCTGAAACTCACCGGGGCGCACGGCAACAACCTCGAATATGTCGACGCGCAGATCCCGCTCGGCTGTTTCGTCTGTGTCACCGGGGTGTCGGGCAGCGGCAAGTCGACCCTCACCATCGATACCCTCTACCGCGCGGCGGCGAAGGCGCTGCACAAGGCGCGCGCCCAGCCGGGCCCGTTCAAGAGCATCAGCGGCCTCGAACTGCTCGATAAGGTCATCGACATCGACCAGTCACCGATCGGCCGCACACCCCGCTCCAACCCCGCGACCTACACCGGCGCGTTCACGCCGATCCGCGATTGGTTCGCCGGACTGCCGGAGGCCAAGGCGCGGGGTTACAAACCGGGGCGGTTCAGCTTCAACGTCAAGGGCGGGCGCTGCGAGGCGTGCCAGGGCGACGGTGTCATCAAGATCGAGATGCACTTCCTGCCCGATGTCTACGTGCAGTGCGACGTCTGCAAGGGCAAGCGTTACAACCGTGAGACGCTGGAGATCAAGTTCAAGGGCAAATCGATCGCCGACGTGCTGGAGATGACGGTCGAAGAAGCGGCCGAGTTCTTCAAGGCGGTGCCGGCGATCCGCGACAAGATGCGCACGCTGGAACGGGTCGGCCTCGGCTACATCCATGTCGGCCAGCAGGCGAACACCCTCTCCGGCGGCGAAGCGCAACGGGTGAAACTGTCAAAGGAACTGTCCCGCCGCGCCACCGGCCGCACCCTCTACATCCTCGACGAACCAACCACCGGCCTGCATTTCGAGGACGTGCGCAAACTACTTGAGGTGCTGCACGCGCTGGTCGAGCAAGGCAACACGGTGCTGGTCATTGAACACAATCTGGAAGTCATCAAAACGGCCGACTGGATCATCGACCTGGGCCCCGAAGGCGGCACCAAAGGCGGCCACGTCGTCGCCACCGGCACGCCGGAAGAGGTGTGCGGGGTGGCGGAGAGCTTTACCGGGGCGTTTCTGAAGCCGTATTTGCCGGCGGCGCAGGGGGTTAGGCGGCGGGCTTAGTCAGGCTTCAACTCATGACGCACTAAGGATATCGAGGGGTTTAACGTGGCGTACCGCAGGGTGTCTGTTGTGATAACCGATCTGGATAACACTCTTTTCGATTGGTTCGAGGTTTGGCATAGCTCGTTTAGTGCAATGCTGGCGGTTATCGTCAACAAGAGTGGACTCTCAGAACGCACGCTCCTTCCGGAAATCAAGGCAATACATCAACAGCATGGGACTTCGGAATACGCTTTTCTGATAGAGAACATTCCATCTCTTCGGGCCAAACACCCCAACGAAGATCTCACCAAGGTGTACGCCGAGGCGATCGAGGCATTTCGAGGTGCAAGGCGGACGACGCTGAGGAGGTTCGCTGGTGTAAAAAAGACTCTGGAGAGACTTAAGGGTCAGGGTGTCCTGGTAGTCGGATACACCGAGAGCATGGCTTTCTACACGGGCTATCGCATTCGAAAGCTCGAGCTGGATGGCCTTCTGGATTATCTGTACTCGCCAAAGGACCACGATTTGCCTGATGGCCTAGCCGCGGATCAGATTCGTAAGTACCCGACCGAACAGTATGAGTTCAAGAAAACAGTTCACCGACTAACACCCCCGAATGAGTTCAAGCCCAACCCGAAACTCCTCCTAGATATTATCGAGGACGTCGGAGCCGATCCCAAAGAGGTCGTTTATGTTGGTGATAACTTGTACAAAGACGTCCGCATGGCGCAGGAAGCAGGCGTTGTTGATGTTCACGCAAACTACGGAACAGCGCATACGCGAGACGAGTACAAGCTTCTAGTCGACGTTACTCACTGGACTGACAAGGAAGTTCAGTTTGAGCAAGACCTTAAAAATCATGACGTCAACGCAACTCTTTCCCTGAATGAAGGTTTCTATCAGATTCTTGATTGGTTTGACTTCGTTCCGTTTCGCAACCAAGCAGCGGGGCGAGTTCCTGCGGTCAGTGCGCCTGGGGGTGACGTGAAAAGCCGGTTAGATATTTGGAAAACAATCGTCGATGTCCAGATGCACTTTAACGATCTGGAATTGAGACTAAGGAACTTCGCGATCGTGGCACTTGGTGCCGTCTTGACTGGTACAGGGTTTGCGCTTCGTTCGAACCTAACCGTCCCAATTGGTGGAATAGAGATACAATACGCTGCTTTTCTGTTGATCGTTGGTATGATTGTTTGGTTAGCCTTCTGGTTCATTGATCGACATTGGTACCACCGCCTTCTGTTAGGTTCGGTCCGTCATGGCATCGAGGTGGAAAAGAGTCTCATCGAAACACTCCCTGAAGCTAATTTGACGGAAAGTATAAAGAGGGAGAGTCCGACCAGCATTTTCGGTCGTGCCGTTCGATCCCACCACAGACTAGATCTTTTCTACTGGGTGGTGGCGGGAATTCTCTTGACGGCGGTCGTTGCCCTCGTAAAGGCGTCATGCTTGTTTTGGGTCATCGGGTTTGTCGTAGTTTCTTTGGTTGCCTACCTTTTCACATCTACTGATGCTTATAGTACGAATTCGTGACCGCCGTCCCGCACGGGAGTCTTCATGAACGATAGCCCTCTCATGAAGGCGCTCCGATCTCTAGAGGCCGTCGAAGCAAATCTTGTAAAACTGGAACGTCTTTGGGGAGAGATTGAAGCTCTTATTCCGAGCGGTATCGTCTTTGGTGACAACCCAGAATACGAGGACCGTTGCAGATCGCTATTGAACGTTCTGTCGATGTTGCCGCCAATCGACGGCTGGAAACCAGAAATTGACCCGCCAGATCTCAATCAGATCGCTCAGAATCGACTCGATGCGGCGGACATTGGTGAGCCGTACCTACAAGTTCAGACGGAACTGGCGGCGAGTTTGCCGGGACGCGATATTCGCGAGTACCGTTTCCGGCTAAATCAGAAGAGGCGAGAGCTTATACGTGACGCATTAGCGGACCTAGTTGAACGTATTGATGGGGATATTCGGGCTCTTCGTGACGAACTTGAAGAGCGGGAGCCCAGGGGGCCTGTTTCTGGCCCTAGATGGGCTGCCATTCGATCGAACGTCGATCAAGTGGACGCCCTGCTGGGAAGCAGCGTCAATAGACCTCCGCGATGGTCGGATTTGCGACGGCACTTACACTTCGGTCAGGTGGCCGATTTCAAGGATATCGACCGCATGGATTGGCCGAGTGTCAAACTGGGTTTGCAGAAGGGGCTATATGGAGAGAATGAGCCCATCCCCGTTGGCGTTGAGGACCTTTCAGATTTGGTTAGTTCTAAGCCGAGTGGTCCAGTTACGACACAGCTTAACTGGGAGAACCTCGGGCCCGTGGATTTCGAGCGGCTCATCTACTCACTCATTAGCGCGGAAGAGGGTTACGAGAATCCGGAATGGTTGATGAAGACAAACGCTCCTGACCGAGGCCGTGACTTGTCTGTAGTACGAGTTGTTTCGGATGCTCTGTCAGGTATGTCGCGTCTTCGAGTTGTTATCCAATGCAAGCATTGGCTCGATAGGAGTGTTTCCGTCGCCGATGTTTCTGAAGTGAAAGAGCAAATGAGCCTTTGGGGTGAGCCGCGCGTCGGTGTCTTAGTTATTGCCACAAGTGGTCGGTTCACCGCTGATGCGGTCGCGTGGATTGAGCGCCACAATTCCTCTGACAGCGCGCTGCGCATTGAGATGTGGCCGGAGAGCCACCTTGAACGTCTGTTGGCTTCGAGGCCCGCGCTCATAGCGGAGTTCCAGCTTCGCTAGAGGCACGCTTTTTCTGAAGCGAACTATCGCCATTGCGAATGGCGCGAAGCAATCCACCAAGCGGCCAGGCTACTTGTTTGATTGCTTTAGTCCGTTCGCGGTGACAGGAACCAGAGACAGCCTTGTGTCGTCAGACCACCACTGACCTTCTTCGTCGCCTTCGGCGGCTGACCAATTACCGGACTAGAAGACCTCTTGCGCTGGACTGTCAAAATCTGTATTCAACTGATAGGTTAATTAACTATGTGGTTTTCTACGGATGCAACCCGACCCCCTCAGCGCGACCTTCGCCGCGCTCGGCGACCCGACCCGGCGGGCGATCCTGGCACGGCTTACCGCCGGCGACGCGTCAGTGACCGAGCTGGCGGCGCCGTTCGATATGTCGCTGCCAGCTATCTCAAAACATCTCAAGGTGCTGGAACGAGCCGGGCTGATCCGGCGGGGGCGGGAAGCGCAGTGGCGGCCGTGTCAGCTGGAAGCGGGGCCGCTGAAGGAGGCCGCCGGCTGGATCGAGACCTACCGGCGGTTCTGGGAGCAGAGCTTCGACCGCATGGACGACTACCTGCACGAACTGCAGACCAGCAAGGCGAAGGATGGGCGCAAGCACTAACACCGCCGGGGACGAGCTGGTCATCACCCGCGTGTTCGACGCGCCGCGCGCGCTCGTCTTCAAGGTGTGGACGACGCCCGAGCATCTGGCGCGCTGGTGGGGTCCGCAGGGGTGCACCATGCTGGCCTGCGAGATGGACGTGCGGCCCGGCGGCAGCTGGTACCGGCACATGCGCACCGCGGACGGTTACGAATTCACCAAGCGCGGTGTGTACCGCGAGGTGGTTGTACCGGAACGGCTGGTCTTCACCTATGAAAACGACGCGCCCGACAGTAGCGCCGGCCATGAAATGCTGGTGACCGTGACCTTCACGGAACGGGGCCAGCAAACCGAGGTGACGCTGCGCCAGACCGGCTTCCCGACGGCCGCGTCGCGCGACGGCCATACCATCGGCTGGACCAGCGCGCTGGAGCGCTGCGCCGCATATCTCAAAGAGGGAGGAGAAACAGGATGACCGAACTCGTCACCTGCCTGTGGTTCGACCACGGCGAAGCACGCAAGGCGGCGGACTTCTACGCGGCTACCTTTCCCGACAGTCACGTCGGCCGAAAGAACGCGGCCGCCACCGACTATCCCGGCGGGCAGGAAGGTAACGAATTGACGGTCGAGTTCACGGTGCTCGGCCGGCCCTTCCTGGGCCTCAACGGCGGTCCGAACTTCAAGCCGAACGAAGCCGTCAGCTTCATGGTGATGACCGAGGATCAGGACGAGACGGACCGCTACTGGGACGCGATTACCGGCGATGGCGGCAGCGAGAGCGCCTGCGGCTGGTGCAAGGACCGCTGGGGCTTCTCCTGGCAGATCACGCCCCGGCGGCTTATGGAGCTGACGACCGATACCGACCGCGACAAAGCGAAACGGGCGATGGACGCCATGATGACCATGAAGAAGATCGACATCGCCGCGCTCGAGGCGGCGGTGCGGGCAACATAAGAGGAAATACAAATGAGCTACATCGACGGTTTCCTGGCGGCGGTGCCGACCGCCAACAAGCAGAAGTTCATCGACCATGCGAAGAGCGCCGGGAGCGTGTTCATAGAGCTCGGCGCGACCCGTCTCCTGGACTGTTGGGGCGACGACGTACCGGACGGGAAGGTCACCGACTTCCGCAAGGCGGTGCAAGCGAAAGAGGATGAGACGGTCGTCTTCTCCGTGGTTGAATGGCCTGACAAGGCAACGCGCGACGCGGCGATGGCGCAACTGCCAGACCTGATGAAGACCGATGACCGCATGAACCCCGAAAAGAACCCGATGCCGTTCGACGGCATGCGGCTGATCTACGGTGGCTTCGCGCCGATCGTCGAACTCTGAGTCCGCCGTTTTACGTCACCGTCATTGCGAACGGAGTGAAGCAATAACGGCGGAGGCGATGTCAGCAGTCAGCCACTGCCGGTTGACAGACGCCGCAGGAAGGTGGATGCACTAGGGCGTCGCGTCACCCCTCGCCTCGCCCGCCGGGCCAGGCGTGCAGCCACCAACGATCCGACAGCCCCAACCCCGCAGGGACATCCCATGCTCAGCAGTTACGCGCGTAACGCCATTATTCTCGGCCTGCTTGCCGCGATCGGCCCGTTTGCCATCGACATGTATCTGCCGGCGCTGCCGACCATCGCGGCGGATCTCAACGCCACGACGGCGGCGACGCAGATGACGCTGATGTCCTTCTTCGTCGCCTTCGGCGGCTGCCAGATCATCTATGGGCCGGTGTCGGACATGTTCGGGCGCAAGCCGCCGCTCTATTTCGGCCTGGTGGTGTTCACCGCCGGGTCGGTGGGGGCCGCGCTGTCGCCGAGCGTCGAGTGGCTGATCTTCTTCCGCTTCGTCCAGGGGGTCGGCGCATCGTCGGTCATGGTGATCCCACGGGCGATCATCCGGGACCTGCACACCGGACTCGAGGCGACGCGGCTGATGGCGACGGTGATGCTGGTGCTCAGCATCTCGCCGATCCTCGCGCCGCTGGCGGGCAGCCTGATGATGGTGCCGTTCGGCTGGCGCTCGGTGTTCGTGGTGGTGACCGGGGCGGCGGTGCTGGGGCTTGCCCTCGTCGCCTTCGCGCTACGCGAAACGCGGCCGCCGGCGGAACGGGTGCCGGTGCGGATGGCCAGCGTACTGGGCGGGTTCGGGCAGTTGCTGACCCACGGGCGATTCCTCGGCCTCACGGGCATCGGCGGTTTCGGCATGGCGAGCTTCTTCGTGTTTCTGGCGAGTTCGTCCTTTGTCTACATCGACCATTTCGGCCTGACGCCGACGCAATTCGGCCTCGCCTTCTCGCTGAACGCGGTCGGGTTCTTCGGCATGTCGCAGTTGGCGGCGCGGCTGGGCGGACGCTACGGCATGGCGCGGGTGATCACCGTGGCGGTGATGGTCTACGCCGCGGTGATGGCGGCACTATTCGTGGTGACTGCCGCCGGGGTCGACAGCCTGGCGGTGCTGATGGCGATGATCTTCCCGGCCTTCGCCTGCCTCGGCCTGGTGATCCCAACGACCATGGTGCTGGCCCTGGACGACCACGGCCCGATCGCCGGCATGGCCTCGGCACTTGGCGGGACGCTGCAGATGGTCGGCGGCGGCCTGATGATCGTCATCGTCAGCCTGTTCTTCGACGGCACGACGCTGCCGATGGTGACGGCGATCGCGCTGTGCGCGGCGGGGGCGCTGGTGCTGTCGGTCGTGACGCTGGGATGGGGCGGCGCTCGGCCGGTGGTGGCTGAGGAGACGCCGAACGGCTGAACGGACTTCGCCGTCATTGCGAGGGGCGTAGCACCGTGGCAATCCAGCAAGTGGCCGAGCCTGAAACTGGATTGCCACGGGGCGCTATGCGCCCCTCGCAATGACGGCTTATTCTGGTCAAACGAGATCCTCGTAGAGGTCACTCCAGTCGGGGCCCGCCGCTTCGATTAGCGCAAGCTTGCGTCGTCTCGGTCCGGCCTTGATCTGCTTCTCGCGCGTGATCCCCGCTTCCATGGTTTCGTGCGGCTCGATGAAAACGAGACGTTTGCAGCAGTACTTTGAGGTGAAGCCGGCTGTCTCGCCAGTGCGGTGCTGATGAACTCGCTTGATGAGGTCCGACATAACGTGAAGCATCCAGCAAGTGGCCGTGCCACGAGGCTGGGTTGCCTCTTGCGTCCCTCGCAATGACTGGGCCGGCACTGCACAACCCGTCTAAGAGTTATGCACAACTTTTTTCGAACGGATTCATCGCTCCCCACCACCCGTAAAGTGAAACCAGGACCTGTCCAAGTGGCATTTTTTACTATCGGGAAATGGGTGTTCTCCGCAAAAATCGTGGGCGTCACAAGGGGGAGACAAGGACTTCATGCAAGAGCGAACATCGAAATGTCCAAAGTGCGCAGCCACGAATGGCCTATCAGCCATCGTCCGGCTGCGCAGTGAGCTAAAACTGCCGGTCGGGATCGATCCGGAGGAAGTGCAGGTGCTAGCGGGCCAGCATTGGCAGCGGGAGGATCAGATCGTTTGCTCGTCGTGCGGTTACGCCGGCGAGTGGCAGCGGTTCGCGGTCCGAATTGCGCGTCCCGGCGCGAAGGCCGCTTAGCGAATAGAAAGACGAAACAGGTCCGGAGCGGGGCGCCGGTGGCGCGCCCGCCCGTTCGTGGATGCGGGTGCTTACCCCTCGTCCTCGATTTGCGGCAGCTTGAAGTCCGAGCCCGTCAGGCTGCTGAGCAGGGCCTCAACATCGACGTCTTCGACCGGGGCCGGCTCTTCGGTGGCGGCGACGGTCTGCTCGGTGGCTTCTTCGGCCGGTGGCAGGGTCTTCATAACCGACTGCACATGATTGGCGCCGAAGTTGCACATGTATCCGCTTTCACCAAACCCGCCGGCTTGGGCAGCGGTGCCGAAGGATGCGGCGGCCAACGCCGCGGCGGCAATCAGAAGTCCTCGACTCATAAGTCACCCCTCCTGTCACAATGTACGCTGCGCGCAGTCTAGCGTTTGGTTAACGTGGCGGCTAGTCGGTTTGGTGCCCGCCGGCCTACGACAGTCCTACTATTTCTTCTGAGTTGTTGCCGGCCCACTACCTTGCGTTGACGATATGGCCGAACCCTAACGGAGTCCGGCATGATCAAGCACACGCCCCTGCTCGCCCTCGCCGCCGCCGCTCTGGTGGCATGCCAGACGACTGGCGAAGGGCCGGTCGAGCTGTCGCGGAGTACGGCTGCCGGCTTCGAGAAATACAAGGAAGTGGATTTTCGGGAGAAGGCCTTTGCCATCAGCCAGGATGGCAAAGCATACATGTACATGTGGTGTGCGCACACGTCCTGTTCCGGCGGGACAATCGCCACCGAGACAATCTATGAATGCGACCGGCGCCGTCGCAAGCGGGAGCTGTCCGACCAACCCTGCCGCGTCTTCGCGATGGGTGATGAGATCGTTTGGGAGGGCGCGGTGACCTTCCCCGACACGGTCGCTGCCTACCAACTCAACATAGCCGAGGGTACCACTCTGCGGGGGCCGGCGGACGCGCTGGGTGCGGTGATCTATGCGCCGGGGAACCGCGCCGACACCGATCTACCCGCCGATGATAACCGGGTGCCGATCTACGTCAGCACGATGCAGGCCCGTGGCTGGGACACCTTCAAAGTGGTCACCAACAACGACCAACTCCGTGGCGCCCTTGGGCACAAGCGTGCAGCTGAGGGCATCGCGAAACATATCGCGCAGTTGCGGGAACAGGGCTATCGGCGCGTCGTAGTCGGCTCTCAATCCTTCGGGGCTTGGGTGTCCTTGGTGGGCGGTGCGGACCCGGAAACATGGGCGGATGCCAACATTGCCGCGGTACCCGGGTGCTGCGGGCCGCGCACGGTCGATGGTGAGATCAACGATCGCTTCGACCGCAACCGGACCGAGCTAAGGCCGGTGTTGCGGGACTTGAAGACGCCGACGCTCATCTTCTACTTCGAGGGCGATGATGAGTTTGACCCGGGCGGGCGCGGTCCGGTGGCGAAGTCGGCTCTCGCGCGGAATGGGATCCCCCACCGGGTGATCGATCAGCCCTATGGCTTGCGGGGGCACAGCGCCGCATGGTCCGCGCAGTTTGACTACGCGTTTGGCCAGTGCGTTGCCGATTTTGCTAGCGGTAACACCGATACGACGGCCTGCGAGATACCGCCCCTCGCCGAGACGAAGTACCTGTGGAGCAAGGAGTGGACGGACCCGGACGCCTTCGACGCGGCGCGGGTCACGAGCGCGGACTTGCGCGCGCACGTCGGCGACACCTTTATCTTCTACCACAAGACCGGTGGGCGCAGCGCGTACTACCTACAGGCAGAGGACCGGGCGCTGGTGCGACGCGACCGCAAAGGCGAAACGACCGAGGAAGCGATCGATCTCCGGATCGACGGGGACAGGCTGTGTCTCGATACATGCGTCACGCTCTACCACTGGTCCGGCGACCGCGATTTCGTCGTCGGTGTCAGCGCGGATGGCGAGGTGGTCATGCAGGGCACGGTCCTCGAGGGCAATCCGCGTAACATCCAGATCGCCAGCGCGCCAACCGGCTAACCTCGCTTTCGCTACGCCGCCTGCGGATAGCGGGCGGCGTAGCTTTTGTTGATGGTGTTTGCCAATCGAACGCGATAGCGCTTAGCTTGGTCGCCTCGACCGTTGCGCGGAATGCCGACATATTGCCGGCGGCTACACGGTTATCTGCACCAGATCATCAAGGGCCACGCCAATCTCTGGATACTGGAATACGTAGCCGGAGGCGAGTGTGCGCTTCGGCCGGACGAGTTGGCCCTGCAGCAGAATGGAAGAACGTTCCGCGCCGACCAGGCCTTTGACCAGCCATGTCGGTATCGACCAGACGACTGGGCGGCGTAGGCGCTTGGCAAACGCCTCGGTGAACACGCGGTTGGTGACGATACCGGGGGCAATCGCGTTGTAGCGCCCGTGGGTGTCCGGGTTATCGATAACGTGCAATAGGACGCCCACCATGTCGTCGATGTGGATCCATGGGAACGGCTGCGTGCCGGTGCCGATGGCCGCGCCGAGGCCCAGGCAGAACGGCAGGCGGATGATCGGCAGAAAGCCGCGCGCGCTGCCGATACGCCATAGTTTGCCGAGATAGGACTTGCGCTCGACGTCGCCCAGCACCACGCCGATACGTACGCGGATATGGCGGATACGGGTGCTGTCGACACCCTCGGCCGCCTGCTCCCATAAGCCGACCAGTTCGGCCGGGAAGTCGAGCCCCATCGGCACACTGTCTTCGTCAAGTTCGGGATGCGCTTCACCCTGATCGAGTTCACGAGTGCCGTAGAAACACTTCCCCGCTGTGGAAACAAAGACGTCCGGTGGCTGGGGACTGGCGTTCAGGGCGCGAACGAGTGCTTCGGTCGTTTCCACGCGTGAGCGGATGACCTCGTCCCGGTAGGCATCGTTCCAACGCCGTCTGATGTTGAGGATGTGCTGGCCGGCGAGGTTTACGACCGCGTCGCACGGTGGGAGACCGTCGCGCTTCAAGTCGTCCCAGGTAATGCGTCCCGGTCCCGGCGTGCGGGACAGGACCGTTACGCGATCGCCGCGCGCGGTCAGCCGTTCCGCGAGTGCCGAGCCGATAAAGCCCGAGCCGCCGCCGATCAGGACATGGCGCTTGTCGTCCAGCATGGATTCCAACCCGACTGTGCCGCGTGTGTTTCTTCAGAATAGAGACGAGCCTCGGTTGTTTATCCGGCCGCGATGAACAACCGGTTTATGACCACACGACCGGCATTGAGGGGCGCGCGTGACGTCGTTGGTCTCAACCTCAACAGGGATGCGTCCCTGGTGATGACGGTGAATGACGGTGTCCTGGACTACGCCGCCTGTGGATAGCGGGCGGCGAAGCTCTTGCTGATGGTGTTTGCCAATTCGACCGCGATGGCGCTCGGCTTGGTCGGCGCCAAATGCATATTGATGTAGTAGACTGGCAGCGGCGGCAAACCGCTTTCCGAGCCGAGGATCTGCAGGTCTTCGGGCACGGTTTGGGACAGCAACGGCGCCACGCCCATGTCTGCCTCGACCGTTGCACGGAATGCCGACATGTTGCTGACGGCGCAGGTGAAGCGCCAGTCGCGGCCGACCGACCCGAGTGCCTTTACTGCCGCGCCGCGAAACGCGCAGCGCTCATCGCCGAGTGAAACCGGCAGCGGATTGCGCTGGTGCGCGGTACCGCCGGGTGCGCCAACCCATACCAGCCGGTCGGCCAGCAACTGTTCGCCGCCCGGGTCGGTGTGCGGTTCCGTCGTCAGGGTCAGGTCAATCTCGCCGCGCGCCAGGCGCTCGCGCAGTAGCGGTGTGTTCTCGCAAGCCAAGGAGACCTCGACCTTCGGCCAGGCCCTGATGAAGGTGCGCAAAATGGACGGCAGGTAAACGCCGACGACATCGTGAGGCACACCGAGCCGGACTTCGCCCTCGAAACCCGGCGCCGTCATCATGCCCCAAGTCTCATCGTTCAGGGCCAGTATCCGCTCCGCCTGGGCCAACAGCCGTTCGCCGGCCGGAGTCAGATCGAGCCGGCGCTGAGCCCGGTCGAACAGCACGTTGCCGAACTGCTCCTCCAGCCGCTTGATCTGCTGACTGACAGCGGCCTGGGT
Source organism: Alphaproteobacteria bacterium (assembly GCA_028279245.1). Lineage (GTDB taxonomy): Bacteria > Pseudomonadota > Alphaproteobacteria > UBA6615 > UBA6615 > JANQOE01. The sequence goes on along the minus strand of JANQOE010000065.1, from coordinate 5,999 downwards.
CAGATTTAGATGACGCCCGGCTGCGGTCATTCCGCCGGTTTCGGCAACTGCGACAAAGGCTCTGAGCAACGACAGATCGATATCTCGAGACATGGCACTGCATAATGATTTCTTATTTGCAATATTATGAACATTCGTTTCCATTATGCAAGAGGCGCGCGTATGTAGGGTCATCGGCCTCCACCATTTGAAGGCGCTGCACAATGACCAGCCTCACTAGTCCTTTACCTATCTCTCAGCCCCACACGCTCGAAACTCACGGCGGGCGTGCATACAAAGCTCTCGCTTGGCTGCGGCGGTGCCTGGCGGTCGCCGCCGAACGGCGGGAGTTGCGCCAACTCGATGCACGGGCCCTCGGCGATATCGGGGTTGACCCGATTGCCGCCTGCCAAGAGGCATACCGGCCCTTCTGGGATCTGCCCGAAATGGGTAAGGACCGTCACTAGCCCTATCCGGACACCAGGTGGCGGTTTCTTTACCTTGACTCTTGCGGTCTTTTTTCGTATACTAACTGTCAGCCAGAGTGAGATAGGTTGCTGGCGGCTAACCTGCTGAAAACAAACACAAAAGCATCCGAAATTTCCAAACGAACCCATTTTGGGGAACACGGTACCTCGCCGACCCGCGTATCACTTCCGCGCGCCTTCAACTGTCACCACTGCTAGTTGAGGATATGGGAAACGTAGAGTGAGGCCTGGATGACCGCGACCCGATCCCTTCCGTTGTTGGCCATGGCCGGCTTGTTGCTGGCGGCATGCGGCGCGTCGACCGGTCAAGGTCCGGTGACGTTATCCCATGACGTGGGCCTCGCGTTCGACCGCTATCTGGATTCGGAAGAGGACAAAGCATTCGCCATCAGTTCTGACGGTCAGGTGCACGGTCTTGTCTGGTGCGGCCGCGATAGCTGTAGTGATGGCGCCATGGCGCGGGATGCGAAATACGATTGCGATGTGCGGCGGTCGCGTTCCCTTGGATCGGCACAGACATGCCGGCTGTTCGCCGTCGGCAACGAGGTGGTCTGGCAAGGCGACGTGACATACCCGGACGTGGCCGCAGACTATCGCCTGAACGTGGCCGAAGACGCACAGCACCGTGGGCCGGCCGAGAGTTTGGGTGCGGTGATCTACATTCCCGGCAATGGCGACGATGATTTGCCGCCGGATGACGCCGCGGTGCCGGTCTATGTGGAGGCGATGCAGGCGCAAGGCTGGGACACGTTCAAGGTGGTGACCAACAACGCGTCGCTGGGACTCGGACGGTCGCATGAGCGGGCGGTCGATGGCGTCGCGGGGCATATCGCCGATTTGCGGAGGCGTGGCTACAAGCGCGTGGTGACGGCGGCACAGTCGTTCGGTGCATGGGTCTCGCTGCTGGGCGGGGCGCACCCGGAGATTTGGGCGGATGCCAGTATTGCCTCAGTGCCGGCCTGTTGTGGGCCGAAGGTCTGGGAAGGCGTGCCGAACTACTCGTTCCTGCGAAACCGGACCGAGTTGGGACCGGTGCTGAGCGAATTGCGGACCCCGACGATCATCATGTTCTTCAACGGCGACGACGAGTTTGAGCCCGGCGGCCGTGCCGAGATCACGAAGTCGACGTTGGCGGAGAACGGCATCCCCCACTATGTCATCGACAAGCCGGACGGTCTCTCCGGACACAGCGCCGCGTGGACCAAAGAGTTCCATGACCAGTTCGGCGGGTGTGTCGCCGAGTTTGCCGCCGGACATGTCGACAGCCCGGCGTGCGCGGCCATTCAGATGGCGGCTGACGGTTAGGCCGGCGACCTAGGCGACGCGCGCGATCTTCGTGTGGGCGGCTCCGAGGGCTTTGGCGAAGAGGCGTAGGCGGGCACGGACGGCGTCGCTGTCGGGGATGCTGTGTTCCGAACGGCTGACCTGTAGGGTGACCCGGTCGGCCTCCACCTTCAGATGGGCGCTGTCGAGGATTTCGGGGACGCTGGCGGCGAAGCGGTAGCCCAGCAGCATCGCCCGGCCGAGGATCTGCGCCCGACGGCGCTGCGCCTCGGACAACACACCGAGGGCTGGGGCGACGTTGGGGTCGTCTGCTTTGCCCGCGTACCGGGCGTGCACCACCGCGGCAATGAAGACTCGTTCGCTGTGGTCAAGGCCGATGAACGGAAAATGCAGCAGCCGGCGAAAACTCTCGACGGCCTGTACGTCGCCATGGTCACGCCAGCCAATGTCGGACAGCGCACAGGCGGCAATCCGCAGCCGCCGCTCAGCCGGAACCTCGCCGGGGAACAGATCGTCGGTCCAGCGAGTCAGGGCGCGGGCGAAGTCATGCACCCTGGCCTGGGTCGTTGCGAAAATCTGCGCGCCCTCGACCAGCGGATCGCGAGCTTGTTCCTCTCTCGGGAGTTGGGCGTAGAGCCAGCCCTCGCGCAACCCCAGCGAGGAGAAGACGACACGTTCCGGCTTCAGATGCTTCAGTACGCGGTCGAACACCAGCGCGGCCGCCGGCAGCGTCGGGACGCGCCGGCGCGGCACGCCGGCCAGTGCGCTGACCTGTTCATCGACCAGACGGCTCACGGACTTGGCGAAGCTGCGCGCCTCGTCGGCCGGCATCTCGTAACCGTGGGTGACCTGCACGGGATTCTGGTTGCTGACCATGTGGATATGGGCCAGCGCCCGCCAGCCGCCGCCGATGGCGTAGAACACGGGCTCCGTCAACATCGGCGGTAGCGCCGCCCGGAGTGTTTCGTCGACCTGTTGCTTGGCGTCGCGGGGGGACGCGGACAGCATCGCCTGCACCGGCAGAGCACCTAGGGGCAAACTCACCAGGCGGTCGCTGCTGACGGAGTCGTGGAACACCTCCGCCACTTCGAGACTGCCGCCGCCGAAATCGCCCACCAGACCGCGGGGCTGGTAGAAGCCGGAGACGACACCCAGGGCGCTGAAGCGCGCCTCTTCGGTGCCGGTCAGCACACGGGTTTCCAACTTGGCCTGGTCGGCGATCATCGCCACCAGTTTCGACCCGTTGCTGGCGCGCCGGACTGCGTCGGTCGCCACCACGTCGATATGCGTGACACCCATTGCCCGGGCGACTTCGCTGAACCGGCAAACCGCGCGGACGGTCATCTCCATTGCCTCGACATCCAGGCGACCATCATCGGTAAGGCCGGCGCCGAGGCGGCATAGCGACTTCTCGTTGAAACGCGGGAATGGGGCGCGGCCAAGCTCGTCATAGACGACCAACCGGACAGAGTTGGAGCCGATATCGATGACGGCGTAAGGCTGGTTGGCCTTGGCAACGATGCGGTCGGGATCGAGTTTCAGCGCGTATTCCATCCGATATGCCGCGGCGGGCTGCTCTCAGCTCAAGTGGCGAACCGGCCTGCGTGTAAGCCAAGCGGTCGTAGATAAATCACGTTCATCGGCACCTGTCGAGAATCAGCCGCACGGTCCCCTGCGGCCGCCCGCGATGGCAGCGTCGACTGCCTAGCTCTCAAGCATCTGTCATCCAACTGTCATGCGCCGCGTCTAGCTTCGCCGGGTCCATAGGAGACTCATGAACGCTATACAAATTGTTGATTTGTCGAAGACTTTTCGGGGTGGCACCCGCGCTCTCGATCATGTGAATCTGAACATAGCACCCGGTGAAATGGTCGCAATGATCGGGGCTTCGGGCGCCGGCAAGTCAACACTGGTCCGCCATGTGGCAGGGCTGGTGGAGAGCGACAGAGACTCCGGCGAGGTCCAGGTGCTGGGGCGGACGGTGCAGTCCCGCGGCAGGATTGCGGGCGATGTCATCCACACCCGGAAGCGGGTCGGCGTCATATTTCAGCAATTCAATCTTGTGCCGCGCCTGAGTGTGCTGAGCAACGTGCTGGCCGGTGCGCTGGGCCACCTGCCCCGGTGGCGCGGTACCATCGGTTACTTCACCCGCGACGAGAAACTGGACGCGATGCGGGCGATGCATCGTGTCGGCATCTCGCAGACGGCGACTCAGCGGGCGATGACCTTGTCCGGCGGGCAACAGCAACGTGCCGCGATCGCCCGGACGATCGTGCAGGGCGCTGAGGTCATCTTGGCGGATGAGCCGATTGCCTCGCTCGACCCGGCGTCGGCGAAGCGGGTGATGGAAGCGCTGTCGCAGATCAACCAGCAGGACGGGGTGACCGTGCTGGTGTCGCTGCATCAGGTCGAATACGCGCGGCGCTATTGCCAGCGAACGATCGCCATGCGCGGTGGACAGATCGTGTTCGACGGGCCGAGCCGTGAACTCACGCTCGAGTTCCTGCGCGACATCTACGGGGAAGCCAGTGACGAACTGGTGCTGCCCGACGCGTCCGACGGCGAGATCCTGGCGGACCCGGCCCCATTGGCGGCCACTGGCACCCACTAACCCATTCGACGTTCACACGACAATCGGAGGAGACCTATGAACTTTGTCACCAAGACCATTGCAGCAGCCGCTGCTGTGGCGCTGACAAGTGGTGCACCGGCGCTGGCCGACGAAGCCACGGAACTAAACTGGGGCCTGCTGGCGGTCGAAAGCCAGGACAACCTGATGAAGCGCTGGGGCCCGATTATCGACGCCATGCAGCGCCGCACCGGGTTCAAGATCAACCCGTTCTTCGCCACCGACTACACCGGCGTCATCGAAGCGATGCGCTTCGACAAGGTCGACGTGGTGCTGTTCGGCAACAAGTCGGCGATGACAGCCGTTGACCGTGCGGGCGCCGAGGTGTTCGCGCAGATGATCGAAGCGGACGGCTCCCAGGGCTATCACTCGATCCTCGTCACGCATGCGGACTCGCCGCTCAACTCGCTGGAAGACGTGCTGGCGACCTGCGACGCGAAGTCGATCGATTTCGGTATCGGTGATCCGCAGTCGACCTCCGGCTTCCTCGTGCCGACGACATTTGTCTTTGCGGCTAACAATGTGGCGCCGCGCGATTGCTTCAAGACGGTCCGCAACGCCAGCCATGAAGCTAACCTGATGTCGGTTGCCAACCAGCAGGTCGATGTGGCGACCGCCAACAACCGCGCGCTGTACCTGCGCCTGCAGGCCAATAATCCAGAAGCCGCCGCCAAGGTGAAAGAGATCTGGCGGTCGCCGCTGATCGCTGCCGACCCGATGGGCTGGCGCGCCAACCTGGATGAAGGCATCAAGTCGAAGTTCTACTACGCGCTGATGTCGATGGGCCGGATCGGCGACCCCGAGGTGATCGCCGAGGAGCGGGAGATCCTGCTGAACGGCGGCTTCCAAGGCTTCAAGCCGTCCTCAAACTCGCAACTGCTGCCGTTCCGCGAGATGGAAGCGACCAAGGAGATCCTGGCGGTCCGAGGCGACGAGACCATGACCGAGGAAGAGAAGAAGACCAGGATTACCGAACTGGAAGCCGAGATCGATCGCGTGCGTGAACTCGTAGCGCTGATCCCGAGCCTCTAGGTTCGTTCAAACGACAGACGACCGCGGCGCCGCGTTTCGACGTGGCGCCGCTTCTGTATTTCCGGGTTGAAAATTGGCTCGCGCCACGCCGATGACGGTGAATTCAGGGAGACTTAACGTGGTCGAACTCGTTGCCAATACCCAACGCCCTGGCATCCTCACCGAAGCCGACGTGACGCTGCCGCAAACCGACCCGACACGCCGTGCCTACAACTGGATCATCTGGGGCGGCGTCCTGCTGATGCTGGTGTGGAGTTTCGTCCCGGCGGAGATGCACCGGCTGCCCGAACTGGTCGAGGGCGCCGGCAACATGGCGGTGATGGCCGGCGATTTCGCCGAGCCCAGTTTCCGCTACTGGCGCGACTATCTGGACCTCATTCTCGAAACCGTGCAGATGGCGGTGTGGGGCAGCCTGCTAGCGGTGATCATCTCGGTCCCGTTCGGCCTGTTGCCATCGGCCAATATCACACCCGGCTGGATCCGGTTCCCGGTGCGGCGGGTGATGGACGCGTTCCGCGCCATCAACGAGGTGGTGGTCGCGCTGATCTTCGTGGCCGCCGTTGGGTTGGGGCCGCTGGCCGGGGGGT